>WBXK01000001.1 GCA_008933055.1 Verrucomicrobiota bacterium
AAAAATTGCCAGATACGCCACAACGCCTACATCCGCGAACACGTCATCGTAGGTGACGGCTGCGTGGTGGGAAATTCCAGCGAACTGAAAAACGTTTTACTTTTTAACGGCTGCCAGGTGCCGCACTTCAATTATCTCGGTGACTCCATCCTCGGCTACAAAGCCCACGTCGGCGCGGGCGTCATCGCCTCCAACCTGAAATCCCTGCCCCGCAACGTGACCGTGGACATGAAGGGCGTGCCGTTTGACACGGGGTTAAGGAAGTTCGGCGCGCTCATCGGTGACAATGCAGAGATCGGCTGCAACAGTGTGCTAAATCCCGGCAGCATCATCGGACGCGGCGCCGTGATTTATCCGGGCGTGAACTGGCGCGGCATTTTGCCTGAAAACAAGATCGCCAAGAACCGCCAGCCGGTAGAGATCGCCATCCGCAGGCCAAGAGAGTCGTGATGCGGCACAACCTCACGAACTTCCGAACTTCCCCATTTTTGTGATCCTTTCGCCCCGGCTCTCTGCCTGGGGCGAGCGTTGCCCTATTCTGGCTTGGCTTCGGCGCGACCGAACGTGCTGCCAATCGCCAGCACGTTCAGGGGAATCATTGTTAGAGGAATAAAGTCCGAGGCGTTCCCGGATTGTGACAGTCCTCGGCCACAGCAAGGTGAAATGTGAGGAGGCCTCTCGAACTCCCAAAACCATCTTGCGTGTGTCCATTCTTGAACCCCAGGGCGGGCGCACTGCGTCGCTGCACTGCTGAGACAAGTCTCCCAGTTACAAAGCGCGGTCATGCCCTCATCATTACGAATACTTTCTGGAGGTGGTTTTAAGTCTCCTATCGTCCAAGGGTTGTGTGATAAGCTAGGGATGTAATTCTCATTGAGCCTGTGCATCGTGAACGAATTTGCCAATGCCAAGTTGGGAGATCAGCGTCTGAACGCAGGATTGCTCCAACTCAGCGGATCGGCTGCAACGCTACTTGTCCATCAGGTGATCGCCTGGCAGGTGATGGCGTTGACGCAGCAAGGGCCAGCCCCAGGGGAGAGTGTGAAGGACGCCATCCTTGAATAAGGACAATGGGACGTGTTGAAAGCCACCACAGTCGTCAAAGAATAAGTCCAAGGAAGTCCGCCTCTTACGCAATAAGCCTTACGGCAGCTTGGGCGAATTAGTGGCCATATGGGGCGTCGAGGCGACTGGCATCTCGGCCTGCTCTGACTGACTTGCGGTCTCTAAAGACTCAACAACATCAACCTCGGTTTGACTCTCGCTCGCAAAGAAAGAAATTGTGCGCAATGATGAAGGTGGGCCTGCGCACTCGAAAGCACTCGTGTTTAGGGGCGCTTGGAATCTATTTGGGATAATCTGGCAGCACCATGGCGCCTTTGTGTTTAACCCATCGGGCAATTTTTGCCGGGTCGCCCTAGCCTACCCGGCAATTTTTTCTTAGTTACCTCCCTCTTCCCCTCAGAAACCCTGCTTTCACTGCGGTTTTCTAGCATGGTACCGGCGTTGCTAATTACGCCATCGTAACGAAACAAACAAGATGATCGCACGATTCCATGGACGGGAGACAAGTGCCGAGTTTGCTCTGCTCCGGCAGCGGCGACTGATGATTTACGCACTCTTTTTCGCTGCCTCAATGTCTTTTGCGTTCGCGACGGACCTAACATCAACCGTCGCCTCCACCAACGCACTCCCCACGCTGCCAACGGCCGCAATGCCTTCGCCGGCGTCTTCTCTTTTCCGCGTGCTTGGCGCATTAGCGCTCGTGATGGCCGCATTCTTTGGCGGCGTCTGGCTCTTTCGTAATTGGCAGCGCATGGCAGTTGCCAAGGGTCACGCACCCAAGCTCAACATTATTGAAACCCGCTCGCTTGGCCAACGCCACGCCCTGCACGTAATCGGTTACGAGCAACAACGCATCCTAATTGCCGCGTCTCCTTCGGGCGTGACGATGCTCACTACGCTTCCCGCTGCTGCCACCGCCGCCGTTGAGGAAGCCCCAGTGAACAAAACTAATTTCACGGACGCACTTCGTCAGGCGTTGCAACGCAAGCCATGAATTTCCCTACCCAGCAGCAGAGCGATCACCAGCCCGCGTTTGGCACACGAAAAACCTGGGTTTGGTGGCTCACGTTGCTCGTGCTGATCCTGGTCGCTCCCGCGGCTTGCGCACAAACTCCAGCCGCTTCCATCATGCCATTCGTAGGTCCGGTAGCACCCTCAGGCATCACGCCCGCCACCGTTTCATCGCTCACCACTGGATTTGCACCGTTCAAATTGAATCTCGGCGTCGAAGGTTCGCAACAGCCGCAAGACGTGGATGTGGCTATCAAAGTTCTGTTCACGATCACACTGCTCACGCTCGCGCCTTCGATCATCCTGTTAATGACGTGCTTCACTCGCATCGTGATCGTGCTGTCGTTCGTGCGTTCAGCTCTCTCGCTGCAAGGCACACCTGCCAACCAGATCATCATCGGTCTCTCGCTGTTCATCACTTATTTCATCATGGCACCAGTGTGGGAGAAGATTGATGAGAACGCCCTTCAGCCTTACATGGCGAAGACGATTTCCTCCTCGCAAGCATTGGACGAAGCCGCCAAACCAATCCGCGCTTTCATGCTCAAGCAGGCGCGTCCAAAAGATGTCGAATTGTTCGCCGCCATCGCCAAGTTGAAGCCGACTGCGCCAGAAAATCTGCCGCTCAAAGTCGTCATCCCGGGTTTTATCATCAGCGAACTGCGCACCGCATTCCAGATGGGTTTCCTACTGTTCGTGCCGTTCATCCTGATTGATCTCGTAGTGGCCACAGTGCTGATGAGCATGGGAATGATGATGATGCCTCCCGCTACGATTTCTCTGCCGCTCAAGATTCTCCTGTTCGTCCTCGTGGATGGATGGGAACTGATCGTCCGCTCGCTCGTGTTGAGCTTTGGTGGCTAGAGAGAGGAAACATGACACCTGAATTTTCAGTCGAACTGATCAAGACAATGATGTTCCAAGCTGTGACGCTGGCGTCGCCGATTTTGCTGACCGTGATGGTCATCGGGCTTGGTGTCAGCTTGTTTCAAGCGGTCACATCGATTCAGGAACAAACACTCACGTTCGTCCCCAAAGTCGTCGGCGTCGTCGCGCTGCTCGTAGTTCTCCTGCCGTGGATGATGCGGACGATGATCGAATTTACCCGTGCAGTCTTTGAACGGATTCCCACGATGGTCAATTAACCCCATGAAAATATCACTCGCAACCCAACTCCTCATGAAAGCCACAGCGAAGTCCTCTGGCCGCAAACTTCACAAGCTCTCAGCATCTGGCTGCTGCGCTGAGTTCAAGAAGACAAACAAGATCGTCACCAAGAAAAACTCGGCTCGCTCACATTGAATGCTGCACTCACAACTTGGTTTCTCGTCTTCACGCGCGTCGGCGCGATGTTGTCCGTGCTGCCGATGTTCTCGACACAAATGATCCCGGTGCAACTCCGCATCGCACTCGGCGCGCTCGTGGCAATGCTTGTCACACCAATGTTGCCGACCGTGCCTGCGGATGGAATTTCAATCTGGCTACTCGTGAAGCTTATATTCATGGAAGTGAGCATGGGTTTGCTGCTCGGCTTTGTGTGTCGGTTTGTTTTCTACGCGTTAGAAATCGCTGGCGGCTTCATCGCCACGGAAATGGGTATCACACTGCCATCAGAATTTAATCAACTCGTGTCCGGCCCAACAATGGCTCCTGGATTGTTACTTTACTGGATCGCGATGATGACGATGCTGAGTCTAGACTTGCATCACTGGATGATCGTGGGCTTTCAGAAAAGTTACGCGCTCGTACCGTTCGGCGGCGCGCATCTAAATGAGGCGTTGCTTTTGGATTTGGTGGCACGCAGCGGAAAGGTTTTTGTCATCGCTTTGCAGATTGCCGCGCCGGTCATGGCGGTTTCGTTCCTCGTCACGCTGGTGTTCGCGGTGCTGGGCCGCGCGGTGCCGCAGATGAACGTGTTCTCGGAAAGCTTTCCTGTTCGAACCCTGCTGGGACTGACGTCGTTAGGACTCACCTGTACGTTCATGGGTCAACACATCGCGAATTATCTGCGCCGCCTTCCCGAAGACATGCTGAACGTGGCGCGATTAGCCGGAGTAGGGAGCTGAACCATCATGGCTGACAATCAAGCAGGCGAAAAAACGGAGCAAGCCACACCACGACGGCTGGAGGAGGCCATCAAGCAGGGTCAATTCCCCCGCAGCGCCGAGGTGCAGACGGTGTTCGTTCTCGTCGGCGCATTGATTGCTTTGAAATTTGTCGGCCCGGATCTGTGGCAACGCTTCGTCAGCGTGCAGACATTCATGCTCAGCCACCTGCATGACATTCCGATCACAATCAAGGCCATGCCCGGTTATGGAATTGATGCAGCATTGATGTTTGCAGCCTGCGTAGGCCCGATTCTAATCGGGACGACAGCGGGGGGGTTGATTGCTGGTGCAATTCAAAATCGTTTTCAGACTGCTTCAGAAGCACTCGCGCCAAAATGGGAAAGATTGAATCCCATGGAAGGTTTTCAACGCGTCTTCTCCACCAAAGCTTTCATGCCGACGGGCATTGCGATATTGAAACTCAGCGTCGTAGCGGCATTGACCTACTCGCAGGTCAAAACGCTGCTCAACGACCCCATCTTTTACACCGCTGTTCCGGTTTCTCGCATTGGAGCATTCATTGCCACATCAGCACTCGGCATCACCTGGCGCGTGGTAACGTATCTTTCTGTGATCGCAGCTCTCGACTACGGCTACCAATTTTGGAAGACGAACAAGGACATGATGATGACGAAGCAGGAGGTGAAGGAGGAAATGAAAAACTCCGAAGGAAATCCTCAGATGAAAGCCCGTCAGCGTCGCCGCCGCGCCGCGAAGACGGTGCGCCAGATGTTGCAGGATGTTCCCAAAGCGGACGTGATCGTCACAAACCCCACACACTTCGCCGTAGCGCTGCGCTACGACCGCAAGACGATGAAAGCTCCGAAGATCGTCGCCAAGGGCACTCGTCTCAATGCGCTGCGCATCCGCGAGATCGCCACGAAGAATCAGATTCCCATTGTCGAGAACAAGCCGCTCGCGCGGATGATTTTCAAGTACGGCAAAGTTGGTGGCGAAATCCCCGCGCAACTATTCTCGGCCGTCGCCGAAGTTCTTGCCTACGTTTATCGCATCAACCGCTATCGCTATTACGCCGAGCAAAACCACGTCTAACTCATGGCCATACCCAACATAACCAATCCCGTCGCCGGCAAATCCGGCGGCCTAGCGAAATATCTGCGCCAAGGCGATCTCTGGCTCATACTCGGTCTGTTCGGCACAGTGATGTTGCTGGTGGTGCCAGTGCCGCCGATATTCCTCGACCTTTTCCTGGCCATCAGCATCGCGCTGTCGTTGCTGATTCTGCTGGTGATCCTCTATCTCGAAGATGCGTCGGACTTCACGGGGTTTCCAACGTTGCTGCTGTGCATAACGCTGTTCCGACTAGCGCTGAACGTCGCTTCCACGCGGTTGATCCTTCTCGATGGTTACGCGGGTCACATCATCGAAGCGTTCGGCAATTTCGTCGTGCGCGGCAATTACGTCGTCGGTCTCGTCATCTTCCTGATACTTGTCTTGATCAACTTCATCGTCATCACTAAGGGCGCGGGCCGGATCGCGGAAGTCGCAGCGCGATTCACTTTGGACGCCATGCCCGGCAAACAGATGGCTATAGATGCCGAACTCAGTGCAGGCGTAATCAACGACGAACAAGCCCGCACTCGTCGCCGCAAAGTGGAGCAAGAGGCGGACTTCTACGGCGCGATGGACGGTGCGAGCAAGTTCGTGCGAGGCGATGCGATTGCTGCTGTATTGATCACGCTCATCAACATTCTCGGCGGCTTTGCCATCGGCATCGTGCAAAAAGGCATGACCGTTTCGGAATCATTGCAACGCTTCACGCTGCTCTCCATCGGTGACGGTCTAGTCTCGCAGATTCCAGCTCTTATCGTCTCAATGGCGGCGGGTATGTTGGTCACGCGCGCCGCATCGAAGAACAGTCTCGGCGCAGAACTTGGCAAACAACTCCTGTTCTATCCGCGCGCGCTTCAAATTCTTACGGGCATGTTATTAGTGTTCGCCATCATGCCGGGATTGCCGATGCTGCCGTTCCTCGTGCTGGCGGTCGTGAGTGGTTACGCAGCTAAGGAGATGAAGAAACGCGGCTCGATCACAAAAGCTGCTACCGCTACCACAACTTCAGCCGCTGGCACAGATGGAAAACCCTTTGCGGGCGCAGCCGCAACTTCAGCTGCTGGCAGTGCTGGCGAGAAGATTGAATCCCTTCTTTCTGTAGACGCGCTCCAGATCGAACTGGGTTACGGACTCGTCAATCTCGCTGACACCCGAAAGAACGGCGATCTGCTTGAACGCGTGACCGGTGTGCGCCGCACGTTCGCTACGGAGATGGGCGTGGTGATTCCGCCAATCCGGTTGCGGGATAATTTGCAGATCGGCGCGAATGAATATCGATTCCTGCTCAAAGGCCAAGTCATTGCTCAAGGCAACTTGATGCCCGGCTACTGGCTCGCGATGAACGCCACGAACAGCAAGGTGACCCTAAGGGGAATTCCTACGGTGGAACCTGTGTTCCAGTTGCCTGCAACTTGGATCACCGACGTGGAACGCAAGTCCGCTGAATCCGCTTGCTATACTGTGGTGGATGCGCCCTCCGTGATGGTCACGCATCTTTCTGAAACCATACGACGTAACGCGCACGAAATCCTCAGTCGTCAGGATGTGCAAATCCTGCTTGATAATCTCAAACAGACGCATCCGACCGTGGTGAATGAACTCATCCCCGCGCAACTCAACGTCGGCCAGGTGCAGCGTGTTCTCCAGAACCTGCTAGCCGAGGGAATCTCTATCCGCAACTTGTCCGGCATCTTGGAAAAAGTCAGCGACCACGCGAGTGTCACCAAGAATCCCGACGAGCTTTCCGAACACGCCCGCCGCGCATTAGGTGTTCAATTAGTCAAGCCGTTCCAATCTGAAACCGGTCAGATTCGAGCTATCACTCTGGATCCGAAACTGGAGCAACAGATCGCCCAAGGCGTTCGCCAATCAACTACGGAAATCGCTCTCCTGCTCGATCCAAAGCTCGCGCAGCATGTGATGAACGCTCTCTCTCGGCACATCCAAAAGCTTCTGGCCGACGGACAACAGCCGCTCGTCTTATGTGCACCGCAGATACGCCTCGCGTTCCGACGCTTCTTTGAAAGCACGTTCGCCGATCTCAATGTCCTATCGTATGCCGAAGTTCCGGCGCGCATCGAAATTCAAAGTGCCGCCATGGTTCAGTCTCCCGAATAACGAAAGCGAAAGCATGAAAACAAAAACACACATGGCAGCAAGGATCGCCGATAGCCAATCAGTGCCTTTGGAAGCTCCTGCCACAAGCAAGAAGCGGCATCCGGTGAGGTGCGGCAACTTTTGGCCTTGTGAGAACTTGAGCAATTGCCCGCGTTTGTGGGATTTGACTGGAGTGTTTGCGAACAAGGCAATCGTGCTCCCCGTGCTGATTGGCGGGAATGGTTCACGTTCATTATAAATGTTTTCACGCCATGCAAGTTCATACCTATCTCGCTGAATCAGTCGCCGACGCTGTGTCGCAAATCCGCGAGACGCTCGGCCCGGAAGCCGTCGTTTTGAATGTGCGTCGGTTGCCGGCTGAAGGCTTGGCTCGCCTATGGAAGAACCCCCAAATCGAAGTGCTGGCGCATGTGCCACAGAAGATTACTACGCCCCTCGCGGTTGATGCGCCGGTCTTGGATGAAGTTCAGGTAAGGGCGCTGGCGGAGTTGCGCGCGGAGACGGCGGAAATACGGGAGAATATTCAAAGACCTGTAATAGCTGCGAGCGATGCCTTTACTGACGCTGATAGTAGGGCGGACCGTTCAATTCCGAACGAAGGAGCGTTGGCACATGTCGACGGGTGCGAGGTGACGGACCTCCCAGCGCACACTGGCGATTGGCGAATCGGCTCATTGTTGGAGCAAAACGGTTTGTTGCCTGCGCTTGCTGAAAGCATAGTGGCCGAGCTGTGCGAGAAGCATGGTGAGGCTGCGCCAGTCTCGCTCGCGGACGAAATTTGCTTTGTAAGGCAGGTTCTTTCCGCACGTTGGCAAAATCCCCCGACTACAGTTATCGGCACGCATGTATTCATCGGCGCCCCCGGCGCAGGCAAGACCACCGCTCTTTGCAAATGGCTCGCACAAGTTGCGCTTGTCGAAGGTCACAGCACGGCGGTTTGGCGTTTGGACGGTGTGGTGGCAAACACTGCGGAGTCACTCAGTGTCTTTGGTGAGATTCTTGGCGTCAACGTCGAGCGGTTCGCGTCCGCGGATGGTGAAATGCCTGATGTAGATGTTTTATTTGTGGATTTACCAGGCGTGATTTATTCCGATGCGAATGCCGTGGCTCAACTCTCCCAACGTATCAAAACGTTGCCACACGCGCAGGTTCATCTGGTGGTGAACGGCGCTTATGAGACATCACTATTGCTTGCGCAGGCGCGGGCATTTTCCAAACTTCCCATCACAGACCTTATCGTGACCCATCTAGATGAGGAAACGCGCTGGGGCAAAGTGTGGAATTTGGCACTAGGCATAAATTGCCCAGTGCGCTACCTGAGCAGCGGGCAAAATATTCCCGGTGACTTCGTCGTAGCGTCTGCAGAACAACTCTTCTCACGGCAGTTCCCTAACAAAACGAGTAATCTGGATCTAAACACAAGGCAAAGAGCGTGATGGCAGGTGGCCTGCTAAAGTAAACATCGGGATCAATTGAAATGAAAAAAATGATGATCATGGGTGGGTTATTGGGGTTCGGGATCGGTGTGATTACTGGTTATGTGAAAGAAGTTTCATGGCCCGCGATTTTTTTGCGCGCGTGTGTCACGGCGCTAATTTCTGGTTTGCTTTTCCGTTGGTGGGGTCGTGTTTGGTTAAGCGGATTGAGGGACAGCCTCGCAACCAAGTCCGCAGAAAAACAATCCAGCCCCACGGCTGCGATAAAATAATTTTGAATTAAATGCCTACTGAAGCTCCAACACTTCCAACTCCGGCGAAGAACAAAATCCCGGCGAAAGACCTTCCCCACCTCTACGGCAAGGTCGTGCAGGGCAGCAGCGATGAGAACGATCTCGTGCAAAAACACCTCGTGCTGGTGCGCCAAGTCGTGGGGCGTCTGGCCATGAGCATGCCATCGCATGTAGATCAGGACGATCTCTATAGCTCAGGTCTTGTTGGATTGTTGAACGCGGTGCGCAATTTCGATCCGCAGGGAGGCAGCACGTTTGAATCGTATGCACGCGTGCGGATTCGTGGGGCAATTTTTGATGAGCTTCGGCGACTGGACTGGGTGCCGCGTTCCATCCACGACAAAGCCCGCAAGGTGCAGGCCATCATGCAGCAATTGGAACAGAAGCTGGGTCGCCCGGCTGCGGACGAAGAGGTGTCTAAGGCGTTGAGCCTTTCTCTGGATGAATATCATGAACTGCTCGAAGAGATCCGGCCGGCCACTTTCGTCTGCTTGGACGCCTCTCCGGTGAACGAGGACGACGAAGAAAGCCGCCATGAACGCATCGCCGATGATTCGCAACCCGATCCATTGGACAACACGGTGCGCCGCGAGATGACCGAGATTATTGCCAAACGAATCAAGCAATTGCCGGAGATGCAGCGCAAGGTCCTCGCCCTTTATTATTTTGAAGACCTGCGACTGCGCGAAATCGCCGAGGCGTTCGGCGTGACGGAGTCGCGCATCTGCCAAATACATTCGCAGGCCATTCTCGGGATACGATCATTCCTGAAACAGCAGGATGATGTGGACTCAAAAAAACAGGAAACCCTTAAAGCAGTATGATTGTCATCATCGGTTCTATCATTGTTCTCGGCGCTGTGCTGGGCGGCTTCATGATGGCTGGAGGACACCCCGGCCACTTGATTGTGATCTCGGAATACGTCGTCATTTGCGGTTCTGCCGCCGGTGCTGTCATCATCATGGCTCCGAAGCACATCATCATGGCCATCGTTAAACAACTGATCGGCACGCTTAAAGGACCTCCTTACGGTAAAAAATCTTACGAAGACTTATTCAAGGCACTTTACGAATTGTTCATGCTGGGTCGCCGCAACGGAATGATTGCTTTGGAAGAGCACGTTCTGACTCCTGACACGAGCAGCATCTTCTCGAAGTATCCTGGGTTGGTTAAGGACCATCATGCTATGGCTATCCTATGCGGCGGTTTGAAGCCGATCATTGACGGCAAGGTGAAGCCGGATCAGTTGAAACTCCTTCTTGAAACCGAACTCGACACGATGGAAGCAGAACATCACAGCCCAATAGATGTGCTGACCAAAGCAGCGGACGCGATGCCTGGATTCGGGATTGTCGCAGCCGTGTTGGGGATCGTAATCACGATGGGTAGCATCGCTGGCCCGGTTGAAGAGATCGGCCACCACGTCGGATCAGCACTCGTCGGAACGTTCCTTGGAATTTTGATTTCATACGGGTTCCTGAATCCGCTTTGCGTCAACATGGCGTTCATAGGAAATTCAGAGATAGCCTTCTTCAGAACCATCGCGAACGCGGTAGTGGGGTTCGCCAACGGCATGGCCCCGATCATGGCGATCGAAGTCGCACGGCGCGGACTGACGAGTGACGTGAAACCTGGCGCTGAGGAGTTGGAGAAGATGTTGAAGGAAGCCATGGCGGCGAAGTGATTGGTGGCAATATTTGAATTGAGTTATGGCTAAGAAAAAAGGTCACGGACATCACGGTGGTGCGTGGAAGGTGGCTTACGCCGACTTCGTCACGGCGATGATGGCGCTGTTTCTAGTGCTGTGGCTTGTGTCGCAGGATCAAAAAATCAAGGAAGCAGTGGAGCGCTCGTTCCGCAATCCGTTTGCGTCAATCACGAAAGAATCCACTGGTATCATCCCCGCACCGAAAGAAACGATGACCGTTCTAGCGAGAAATGGAAATTTTGATTCCGCATCAGCCATCGAGTTGAACATGCTACGAAAAATCGCTGATGACTTGACGGCCATGCTGAGCACTAACCCCGAGTCTGCTGAACAGAATCCGCTCGATCTGGAAATCACTCCTGAAGGGATGCGCATCAGCGTATTTGACCGGAATAACAAACCGATCTTCGAGCCCGCCTCGGCAGAATTCACACCTTATGGCACATGGATTTTCACCACGCTGGCGTGGCAGATTTCGAGGTTCACCAACAACTTCATCGTGGAGCTCGAAGGCCATACAGAAAAAGGCTGCACGTATTCAGACGGCGTGCGAGACCCGTGGGACTTGAGTGCCGATCGAGCGAACGCCTCCCGCCGAAAACTTGTGGAGCATGACGTCATCCCCTCCCAGATCCGCAAGGTGGCAGGCTATGCTGACACGCAACCGATGCCGAATCTTGAACCCACGAGCGTGAGCAACCGCCGCGTCTCAGTTTTGTTGAAGGTCAAACCAGGTAACCGATAATCACGATGCCCTCCGACTTCGTACCATTCTTGAAAAGCGGTGAAAACTCCGGCGCGAATGGCGCAACCAACCAACCAGCCTCTGTTGCTCATGTGGGGAGGGATAACGCCGCGGCAGCAGTCGGGTTTGCCGCTTTGATGCCCGGACAAGCATCACCTACTACCACGCCAGTCTCGTCTTCAACCACACATACACACACCAAGTCCAAACCCGTGGTCACACTAAAACGTAACGGCGATCAGGTGACGCACATACACATCCAATGTTCGTGCGGTGAAGTGGTGGAACTTGAATGCGCGTACTAGACGCTAGAGAAGTCGTGCTGTTAGCCAACCGGGAATCCATGCTGCAAAGGCGCAAGAACTTGGTTACTGCCTTGCTTATAGAACCAGATTTTCAGGCCACTCTGGACTTTCAAATCTGAAAATCCAAGGAAGTTTTCTTCTCTCCCTTACTCAACACCCGCATGTCCAGACCGTCATAAATGACAAGCGAATGCGGCGCCACGCTATCCATTATAAATACGTTACCACCGATAGTGCTACCCGCGCCGATGACTGTTTCACCGCCGAGAATCGTTGCTCCCGGATAGATTGTAACGCGATCCTCAATCGTCGGATGACGTTTCTTCCCCCGTAATTGTTGTCCGCCGGAAGTACTCCGCGCGCCGAGCGTGACGCCGTGATACATCTTCACATGGTTACCGATGATGGCTGACTCGCCCACCACGGTACCAGTGCAATGATCCACGAAGAAGTGAGTACCAATCTTCGCGCCTGGATGCAGATCCATTCCTGAGCGACCGTGCGCCCACTCGCTCATGATTCGGGGAATGAGCGGGACGTTCTTAAGATAAAGCTCGTGTGCGAGTCGCTGAACAGCGATGGCTTCGATGAATGGATAAGCCACGATAATCTCTTCGCGACTTAATGCAGCCGGATCGCCATTGAATGCGGCTTCCGTGTCCGTCTGGAGAATTTCACGTATGCGCGATAGGCTGCCGAGAAAACCCAGCGTGATCTCGTGCGCAACTCGCGGTATCTCTTTCTTCGCGAGATTAGCAGGCGGATTGTATTCGAGGCTCTTGCGGATTTCGTCTTCGAGATTGCCGAGGATTGAATCCAGCAGCGCCGCCGTCTCCACCTTAATCTCAGAGGAGTGGATCAACTTTTCATCAAAGAAACCTGGGAAGAGCAGGCGCAGCAAATCCTTGGTGATGGAAGTAACAGCTGTCTTGGAGGGCAGATTTTTGCCGTCCAAATGGTTGATACCGCCTGCGCGAGCGTACGAGGCGATGAGGTCGTTGGTCAATTGTGTGACCGGATCATTCACTCCCCGAGTATTAGGGAGGGAAACGGTCAAGGCAAGTGCGAGCCTCGCCGCCGCTTGACTCTCGCCGCGCGACTCTTGAACCTCGCGGGGCATGATTGCTCGCGTCACTCTCGAAATCGCCCTCCGCAAGGAGTTCGATTACGCTATCCCACCGGAACTCGCGGGCAAGGTGGATGTGGGCAGTCGCGTGCAGGTCCCGTTTGGCGCACGCAAAGTCCTTGGTGTCGTAACGGCTGTTGCCGAAGAATCAGCTCAAACCAGACTTAAACTCATCCTTAAAGTCATAGGCACACAAACACTTGTCACAGCCAAAGTCCTCAAACTCGCGAGGTGGATTGCAGATTACTACTGCTGCGCGCCGGAGATCGCTCTAAAATCCATTCTGCCGGAAGCCGTGCGAAAAGAGAATGCCGGGTGGCGCGAGCGGCTGATTGTTCGTGTGTTGCCCTTGGTCGGAGAGCTCCCCAAACTCGCCAAACGCCAACTCGAAGTCTGGAACATCATCGAAGAGCATCGGGAGATTCTATTGTCCGAACTAGTAGCTCTTGCCGAAACCACGGCTGCTACCGTTCGCAAACTCGAAGATCGTGGCCTCATCTCGATCACGAACGAGATCTCCGAACGCGATCCTTACGAGAACGAAAAGATTTTGCCGAGCGATGCGATCGTGTTGAATCCCGCGCAGGCGCTCGCACTAGAGAAGATCAAGACGGCGATGATCCAAGGCGAGGATTCAAAATGGAAGATTGAGGATGGAAAGCCACACCCCTCCTCCACATTCCTTCTGCACGGTGTCACCGGTTCAGGGAAGACTGAAATTTACCTTCAAGCCATCGCGCAAGCGTTGGAGCAGGGCGAAGGCGCGATCGTTCTCGTGCCGGAAATCGCCCTCACGCCGCAGACCGTGGAGCGGTTCAAGGCGCGGTTCAGTTCAGGAAGGCTTCAAACACTTGTCGCCGTCTTACATTCACACTTGAGCGCTGGGGAGCGACACGATGAGTGGCACAAGATTCGGCAAGGTCGGGCGCGGATCGTCATCGGAGCGCGATCGGCAATCTTTGCACCTGTTGAACCGCTGGGACTCATTATCGTGGATGAGGAACACGAGCACTCTTACAAACAGGAGGAAGCGCCTCGTTATCATGCGCGGGATGTCGCCATCGTGCGAGGTCAGATGGAGGACGCAGTCGTGGTGCTAGGTTCGGCCACGCCCTCAATGGAGAGTTACTACAACTGCAAAATCGGCAAATACACGCTGCTCGACATGCCAGAACGCGTGGACAATCAGAAGATGCCCATCGTGCGGGTAGTAGATATGCGCCAAGCTGCCCGCAAAGAGAAAGGCACGCTAATTTTTTCGCCGCAACTTAAGGAAGCAATCACTCAACGGCTGGAGAAAAGCGAGCAGACGATTTTATTTCTGAACCGGCGCGGTTATTCATCGTCTTTGCAATGCGAGAAATGCGGACATGTTTGCGAGTGTCCCAACTGCTCGCTCTCGCTCACGTTTCATCGAGCCGAACAGTTGTTGCGCTGCCATCTCTGCGGTCACAACGAGAGCGTGCCCCAAGTCTGTCCCGATGAGAAGTGCAAGAATCCTGCGATCCGCTACACCGGTCTCGGCACGCAAAAGGTGGAGGATGTATTGGGGAAATTATTTCCAAAAGCGCGAGTGAAGCGCATGGACGCCGACGTAATGAAGCGCAAAGAGGATTACCGCCAAGTGCTTGGTGATTTCCGTGCTGGCAAGATTGATATCCTCATCGGCACACAGATGATCGCAAAGGGGCTGCATTTCCCGAACGTCACGCTCGTCGGAATCATCTACGCAGACCTGGCCTTGAATATGCCTGACTTTCGCGCGGGTGAACGAACATTCCAGTTACTAACGCAAGTCGCCGGTCGAGCAGGTCGTGGCGATATTGAGGGCGAGGTGTTCGTGCAAGCCTTCACGCCGTTTCATCCGGCGATCCAATATGCGCGTCGTCATGACTTCGTCGGATTCTACGATCAGGAGATCGAGTTCCGGGAGCAGTTGAAATATCCGCCTGCCGCGCGCGTGGCCTTACTCACGCTCAAGGGGCGTAACGAGGAGAAGGTGCAATTTTCGGCCGAATATTTGCGAAAAAAGTTAGATCAGTTGATCGGCAAAGGAGAAAAAGAGAATGAGGGAAATGGAGCAGAGAAGAACGGGATGCTGTTCGGCATGGGGACAACACCGCCTTCTGACAAGACCTTTCAAACCGCGCCCGCGCCAGCACATTTCCGTGATTTGATCATCGCCGGACCTGCGCCTGCTCCGCTGCTGCGGGCGGAAACATTTTATCGCTACCAGATTATGCTCCGAACAAAAGCGATGAGTCGGTTGAGCCACGCGCTCGCTATGATCACAAGCGCGTTGCAGTTGCCGGAGGACGTGACGCTCACTGTTGACATTGATCCTGCGAGCTTGTCCTGAGCTGGGTAAAAGTTTTCGAGCGTCATACGACACACCTCGGTTGCGCTGCAGCGGGTTTCGATTAGCATGCACATATGCAATCTCGATTTTCACCAAGCGTGTCTTACATATATCCACAACTCATGCTTTGCGGGCTTATTTTCTTTTACCAGTCCACAAGTTTCACAGCGACGAATCCACCCGCGTCCGCCTCTCGCTATGAAATCCGCGCGACGCACGACCCAAATGGAATCAGCAAGTTTTACATGGGCCGGGAGATTGCGCACGTGATGGGTCACGAAGCGGCAGACTGGCTCGAGCGTCCCGAACGTGAAAAGGAAGAGCGATCAGATTTATTGCTGGCCGCACTCAATCTCAAAACGGGAGATGCCGTAGCGGACATCGGTTGCGGCAGTGGTTACTACACACGACGATTGGCGAAGGTAGTCGGAACCAATGGCGTTGTATTCGGCGTGGAGATTCAACAAGAAATGCTCGATATCCTGACAAAAAAACTCGCGACAGAAAACATTTTTAACGTCAAGCCAGTGCTCGGCACGATCACCGATCCGAAACTGCCGCGCGTGGGGGTAGATTTAATTCTGATGGTGGACGTGTATCACGAGTTCGACCACCCGTTCGAGATGCTCGAGGCGATGTGCCAATCATTGAAGCCGGGCGGGCGCATCGTGTTCGTGGAGTTTCGCGCTGAAGACCTGAACGTGGCGATCAAACGGGTTCACAAAATGACCGAGGCGCAGGTGCGCAGAGAAATGAGCGCTCACCCCCTCGACTGGGTGAAAAGCATCGGGACGTTGCCTCAGCAACATATCATCGTGTTTAGAAAGCGCAGCGGATGACAACTAACGGTCATGGCTATCCTTTCAGTGAGTAATTGCGCGGGCAGGCATCTGATGTTTTGTGCCGCCAGTTGCTAACCCGTCCAGCCAAGAGGGATTAAGATTAATAATTGAGGTGATCAAGCAACATCCCCGGCCATGCTCGTCATCTAACTTCCAAAGCTTGAATTTTTTCTACGCTCGTGTGTCCTGTGATCGTGCTGACTACGATCCGGCGTGCGGAATACTTTGAACTGATAATCCTCTTCTTCGTCCAGGGGATGGCCATGGCCATGTGGTTTGTCCCATTGGGCAGTGTTCTGGATGCACACGGTCTGCACCCTATCAAGCCTTATGCCTTCGCCGCATCAGCCTTGGCGGCCTTTGTGTCCCCGCTGATTTTTGGTGCGATGGCAGATCGCCACGCCGCGCCTGTCGTGGTGCTACGCTGGCTCGCCGTCGCGACTGCCGCCAGCATGGCAATGGCCACAACAGCCATCAGGCTTGGCTGGAGTGTGGGCATCGTGCTGGCATTCATTCAACTTCACGCGCTATGCACTTCGCCGACATTCAGTATCGCCACGACCATCGTTTTGTCGCGCCTAAAAAACTCCCAGAGCGAATACGGTCCAATCCGCTCGATGGCTACGATCGGATGGGTCGCAGGTTGCGGCATTATCAGTCTATTGAATGCGGACACATCCCCTCTCGCTGGTTACGCCGGGGCAATCGTCTGGGTGGGCGTCGCGACATTTACCTATCTCTTGCCAAATGTTCTTCCCCCTGAATCCAACCAGAAAACAACCTGGAAACAACGCATGGGATGGGACGCACTCTCGCTGCTTAAGAACACCGATCACCGTGTCGTGTTCATTACCGCCATGCTGTTTAACGCCACCGTTGCGGCCATGTTTCCCTATACACCGCCGCACCTGCGCGAATTCGGATTCGTCCGCACCACGGCCTGGATGACTCTTGGCCAGACCACGGAAATCATAGTCATGTTCACCCTAGCGGGATTGTTAACGCGCTGGAGAATCAAATGGATCATCGCGCTAGGACTTGTTTTCACTGCCTTGCGGTATTTCTTGTGTGCCATGAACAGCAAACTCACCTTATTGGCAGGACTCACACTGCACGGCGCGGGATTCACGCTGGTACTGATCACCACACAGATTTATCTCGAACAACGCATTGACCCAGCGTGGCGTGGACGCGCGCAATCTCTACTGTCTGTGATGACTAGTGGCGCGGGAAATCTCCTCGGCTATCTCGGCAGCGGCTGGTGGTTTACGACTTGCACAACGGATAACGCGACAAGCTGGACAGTGTTCTGGGGCGGCATCGCCATCGCGGTGACGATGGTGTTGATCTATTTCCTCTCGGCTTATCGCGGACGTGTTCCAACCAAGCCATGTGAGGCGTAAGACTGCGGCATGGCGAACGAAGATAAGCGTTGCGTCATCATTCACCAACCCCGCAATTTTTCCAGGAAGCAGCTTTCACTAACCAAGCTCGCTCTATTTTTCGGCAATTTCACCCACTGCTAGGGTGTGACGCCTGCGGAAAAGCCCACTCCTAAAGCAGATTATCCGTGTCGTCTTAAAAATTATGCAAGATCGCCCCTGCACGGCGGCACAACTTGCGACCTTAATCCGTCCAGATGCCATTCCTCCAATAACGATGGTCACTCACCTGGGAACACAAAAGAGCGAACAGCGCCTTGCGATAACGTGAATCGCTCGTGGCAATTTTCTTTTTGAGCATCTTCTCATGAAAGAGTGAACTGACTTTTCCCATCGGGCCAAGGACGTTTTCGCAGCCCCGGAACCAGGGGATGTGAGTCGTCCAACTGCCGCCTTCCATGTGGAAGCGGTAATCTTCCTTCTTCAGTTGATCAATGACTTCCGCGATTTTTCCGGCGCTATCACGGCCGTTGAACCTTTCCCAGATACGCTTCTGATGGATAGGCTGCAGCGCTGGCAAAGCCATTTCCTACGGCGAGAATCCACGCACGCGGCTCAACGCTTCCAGTCCGAAGATTCCTGCTAGGTGATGTTAAAACGTTTTGACGTGCAATCGAAAATCCTGCGACGATGTGCCTCAACGACATCCCAAGCCATTGGACGGCCCAGCCATAGCGAGATTCACAAGTAACACGTTTGAGATTATCGAAGACGACATTCAATCCGACGTGCCTCAGGCCATGGAAGAGTATTGCCGAGCAACCGAGCATCACGCGCCGCTCTTTGCCCTCGTCAATCAATGGCGGAACGAACTCACCGCCGCGTTTGCAGCACCATTGGGAACACGGAGGCGTTGTGGTTATCACCGATGCCGGGATTACCCCTCACGTGCTTGAGATTGCTCATTGCGGGGGCGATTTGGAGGTCATGGCCGTTAGCGGCAACCACTGATGCAGGTGCAAGGCTATAGCGCAGGCGCTGTTGATACTGCCAAAATCAACCTTACCCTCAGACTTAGAGTGTTTTCGGGCGCTTAAAGTTTTCTCAACGGCCGCTTCGTCGACTCTCAGGCTGGGCAGATTTTCGATATATTCTGGGAAAGAGTTGTCACTCATAAAATGTTGGGACTCTTCGTGAGAATATCAGTGGAGTCAAACGTGGGATAGAGTGGTAAACGAAAGAGAAGCGGAGTTTTGAATCAAACAATTGAGGTGGCAACTATTTGCTTAGCTCCCTCTCGTCGTTCGCAAATTGAATGCGCACCCAAGCATGATTCTTTTACCTACTTGAATTAAATCCTAGATCAGCCGTCTATATGCTGGTTTTGCGGCTTGCCTGGCCGGGCGGCCCGCCTAAAGTGACCAGATGAAAAAACTCTTTGTTGCAACCATGATGTTGCTCACGTCCCTCTCGCTTGCGCCCGCTCAGGTGACCGCAGAGATTACCATGAATCAGGAAACCTTTCTACTAGGCGAATCTGTGCCGGCTGCCGTGCGTGTGACCAATCGCTCCGGACAGAAGTTGAAGATGGGTGAGGATGCGGACTGGCTAACGTTCACCATCGAAAAACTAGGTGGCAATGTCGTCGCCAAGTTGAGTGATCCCCCGGTGCAGAGAGAATTCACTCTCGAATCCGGGCAGACAGGTATCCGGCGCGTGGACTTCTCGCCTTACTTTTCCCTAGACCGCAATGGTCGCTATCGGATCATCGCCAACGTCCGCGTGAAAGCTTGGGATTCCACGATCACCACTGCGCCCAAAGAGTTCGACATCGTCAACGGAGCAAAGATTTGGTCACAGGAATTTGGATTACCACTGTCGACGGGCGTGACGAATAGCGCGCCGGTAGTCCGCAGGTATTCGTTGGAACAGGCCAATTATTTGCGAACTCAACTCCGGCTTTACCTGCGCATCACGGATGTGGACGACGAACGCGTGATCAAAGTAGTCCACGTCGGCCCGATGGTTTCCATCAGCAAGCCGACCCCGCAAATCGATCGCGGCAACAATCTTCACGTTCTCTATCAGCACACAGCCCACGGATATCTCTACGTTGTGATCAGGCCAGACGGAGAAATACTCGCGCGTCAAACGCACGAAATCGCAGAGAGTCGCCCGAAGCTAGTGGGGGACGAGAATGGAAATTTCCGCGTGGTGGGTGGCCTGCGTTTGCCGTCTGACAATGATCTGCCCGAACTGAAATTGAGCGAAACTGATGCTACTCAGCAAACCCCATAACTTTTTTCCAAGCCACGTCGTCCTGACAATTGCTTTGATCTGCCTGACAAACATGGCATTTGGTGGCGTGGCGCAGGAGGTTTTGGTCCGACTTAAGAACGGTGACCGCATCACAGGGCGGTTGCTAGCGCAGGAAACAAATCACATCATTATTTCTACAGGTTGGGCGGAATCTCTGGTGCTGCCTATATCGACCATAGGTGGCCTTGAAACCGGATTAGACGAGAAAAAAGTCAATCTCGGACAAACAATTTCACACCAAAAGCAACCCATCCCAGAACTCAAGCCAAAGCCCGCGCAGACCGCCGCACCTGTTGCAATAGTGAAAGCCGCGCCTATTGCCAAACCACCACGGTCTATTCAAGGCAACCTTCAGCTGGGCTCGCATCTGCAATTTGGCTCGCGCGATCAAAGGACCATATTTGGGAGGATTGGGACGATTTATACTAGGCCCTACACAAGCGACCCAAAAAAGTCATTACATGTCATCACAAGTTACAGTTACGATTACAGCGAGATTGAAAATGTGAAATCTGTAGATCGTATGGTCGCCAGTTTGAAGACGGATTTTGACCTGAATAGTTCCACATACGGCTACAACATCGTCGGGGCTGGTTATGATAAGATACGGAAAATTGATGAACATTATGAAATCGGCCCTGGCCTTGGCTGGCATGCGATAAAGAAATCTGCCTTCTCACTCGATTTTGAAGCAGGTGCAGATTATCAGATACAAAACCGCAGCGTGGGCGGTGACATTGACAGCCTTTTTCTTCGACTCTCCGAGTCCTTTACTTGGGTAATTGCACCACGTATCACAGTGTCTGAAACGCTCGCCTCCTACTTGAATGGAGAGAAAACCGACCAACTGCGTATCCGCTTCGATTCCTCCATAAAATACAAACTTTTGGATAACCTTTTTCTAAATATTACATTGACCGACCTTTACGATTCCAACCCTGCGCCTCTCGTAGATAGGAATGAATTCCAAGTCATCTCCTCCATCGGCGTCACTTTCTGAAAGTTATATCTACAATAGAATGCGGAGCATTCAAGACGCAAAGCAACGTTCGCAAGTTCTCAGCAAAAGAATTTACCGCAACTCGCCCAAAGAATGCACGCGGTATTGCATACCTTTAACGATAGGATTGGCGCGCTGCAAGACAGACTGTTCAATCTGCCCCGGATAAGACTTCATCACCATGCGCACCGCAGCTATGGGTTCGCCGTTGCGGTCGCGCAGTGGCTGCACGACGGAAACCGTGTCCTTATCCCTGCCGTAAAAGACATGACCTCCAGCAATCGCACCACGCTCGGATTCACCGCCTAGCGAACCGATTTCCGAAGAGTCCTTGCTCGCGATAATGCGCGGCTCGCCTTTCTCGTCGTTAAGATAAATTTTCAACCCTACGAGCCGCGGATTGATTTTTAGACAATCACGGATAAGCACAGCCGCGAATGCTTCACGCGGTGTGTAGTCGATGCGGGTATCTGTGAAGCAACACACAGAATCTGACTTCGTCCAGAACCCCATCTTTCCGCAAGCCAAGCTTGTGTCAGTCAACTCTGGGATCGCCTCGCGTCCATTGAACCATGAACGTATCTTGTTGCCGCGACATTCGATTTTCAACTCGTGCCACTCACCAATCTTCATCTCCAGTGAAACACCGATAGGTTGACTTCGGATTCCTGCCACAACTTTGTAAAACCGGAGGTTTTTGCCGAGCGCGCTGGCCCGGATGACGTAAAAGTTTTTCTCGTCCTGGAATCGAAAAACAATTCCAGCCATCTGCTCGACTAATCCATCCACAATCTTGAACTTAGTCGTCAAAATGAAGTCGTCGAATTTTTCCCGCTCATAAATGCACATCGGGAAATGTTCATCCTTCACGTTCCGGCGCGTCTGGGTCAACAATACGCTGTTCGTAGCGCCGGTTGTTTCATATGTACGCGCCAGCCACAAACCGGGTTTACCTTCGCCGGCGACGACATTTGTGAATCCCGCCGGAGTTTGCTCTGCACCCGCTTCGCCAAAGTTAAAAACCAATTCCACGCCTCGCACCGGAAGCGAAAGCAACCATAGAAACACAATCACACGACTTAACATTCCGGCGAGCCTGACAAAATTGCAGCCTAGCGACAAGGAAATGCGCCAAGCCACACCGGCAACCACCTCAGCATTTGACATTTTCTTCGCGAGTTCGGACTCTCCCCGCGCATGACCCTCAAACCATGGAAATTCATCTCGACTAAACTGCTGAACAAGTTCCGCATTTTCAATGTCCGATCGGACATCCGAGTGTCACCGCGCACAGGGCACGAACACGACCTGTTCGTCATCGAATGCCCCGACTGGTGCAACGTCATCGCCATCACGCCTGATCAAAAAATTGTGATGGTAGAACAATACCGCCCTGGCTCGGACACGGTGGAGCTGGAGATTCCCGGCGGGATGATTGATGCCGAGGACAGTTCGCCCGTGGCAGCGGGCGTGCGAGAGTTGCGTGAGGAAACCGGTTACGAAGGGCGGGATGCGCGATTGCTGGGCGAGATTTTCCCGAACCCTGCGATCATGAACAACACCTGCTACACAATCATCGTGGAAGATTGCAGGTGTATTCACACCGTGGAATGGGATACTGGCGAAGACCTGTCCACGCGGCTCGTGCCCGTGGCGGACATTCCGCTACTTGTGGCTGAAAACAAAATAGGCCACTCGCTTGTGGCGGTGGCCTTGTATTATTTCGAGCTTTGGCAACGCGGTTTGAAGCCGACACCAAAGCCGAATGCTTAATTTTTCTTGAAGAAATCCTTAATGACATCAGCCACGCGCTGAATCTGCGCCTCGGTCAATTCGGGATAAATCGGGAGGCTAAGGCATTGGCGGGCGGCTTTTTCTGTGACCGGCAACGAGCCTTCCTTGTAGCCGAGATGCGCGTAGCACTTTTGCAAGTGCAAGGGCAGCGGATAATGCAGAGCGCAGCCCACGCCGTTGTCTTCTAGATGTTTCTTGAGAGCGTCACGCTTCGGATGTCGCACGACGTAAAGATGCCATACGGATTCCGCCCATTTTGCCTGCGTCGGAAGTTGCAGCGGTGTGTCTTTGAGAAGTTCCGCGTAACGCTTCGCCACGCGCTGACGCCCTGACGTCCAAGCTGGCAAGTGCGGCAACTTCACGCCGAGCACCGCGCCTTGAATACCTTCCATACGATAGTTGAAACCGATCTCATCATGGTAGTAACGCACCGTCGAACCATGTTCACGCAATGACCTCGCACGCTTGGCGTATTCAGCGTTGTTGGTGATAAGTGCGCCTCCTTCGCCAGCAGCGCCGAGGTTTTTTCCAGGATAAAAACTGTAACAAGACATCGCGCCAAATGTCCCGACGCTTTTGCCTTTGTATTTCGCGCCGTGCGCTTGAGCGGTGTCTTCCACAATAGGCAGATTATGTTTATTTGCGATGGCAAGAATGGGATCAACGTCGAACGGATGCCCGTAGAGATGCACGGGCACGATGGCTTTGGTGCGGGGAGTGATGGCTTTCTCGATGAGATTTGGATCGAGATTGAACGTCGCATCGTCCACGTCCACGTACACTGGGGTGGCGTTCACGTAGGAAATCGCCCAACTGGTCGCCACAAACGTACAGGGAGTGGTAATCACTTCATCGCCTTGCTTGATGTTCAACAGCAACAATGCAACATGCAATGCGGAGGTGCCGCTATTGAATGCCACGCAGTGTTCTGAGCCGCAATACTTCGCAAAATCTTTTTCAAACTGGACAACATCCGGCCCAAGGCAAAACGAGCAGGCGTCAAGATTGCGCGCGATAGCTGCGTCAATCTCCTTGCGAAGTGGACGGATTTGAGCCGGTAAATCGAGGTATGGAACCTTATCGTGCATGTGATTTATTTTTCTAAATTATCAAAAACAGGGAGGCAGGTTAGTTGAAGACGAGATAGGAGCAATTTTTTTTATACGAATAGTAAGTCTCGGTTTTACTTGGGAGGCTTCTCATGGATTCTCCATCATCCAAATCAAAGACCGGTCGCGCCATGCGTTCCAATCAGTACCGTAGTCCTCGCGCAGTATGGATTTCAAGATGAGCAACGCCTCGCCCGATTGATTGTCCACTGGCGAGCGAGCCACTTCGATGAGCCACGGCAACTTTACCGAGTTTGGACGCGAAAGCAGATCGGCAAACACCACGCGGCGCACCGCAGCAGGCGTGGCAGCATTCGTAAGTTGTGACCCGAAGCTGGCGAAGGAAGTATCTGGCAGCAAACGACTGGCATGTTGCGCCACGTCAATCTGCCCCTCTGCTGGCATTTGCGGCAACATCGCGAGAAGAGTGTTTCCCTGATCGGACGGCGCGCTACCAGAAATCAGAACCTGATTGAGTTGCCCTGACCAGTTTGTCGCGACCACCGGTGCGCCGAACGAAGTCGTTGTCGCCTCGCGTGCGAACGCGATAATAGGCTTGTCATCGGTTTCCTCTGCGGCTGGCTTGAGCGATAGTTTCTGCCAGATGCCTTCCGCGCCCGCGATGGCCAGCGCAACAATGAAGATATGTTTAAGCTTTAGCTGCATGAACGATTCAGTTGCCTCCAGACAAAGCAGGATGTTCGCCAGCGCGCAGTGATTTTTGACATGGCGAAAGATTGTCTGGAAACAGAGCAAACTCAGAACATTCACAGTCCCGCCTAAATCCAAGTTCATGGCGGTTGTCACGAATACTATCTCACCGCGTACCGTTTTTAGTCGGAGCGCGTCATTGCTCGACAAGATATTCTGCGAACTCTGCGTGGTGATGCGGTGGGATGCGCGCTTTGAACTTCGCCACCTTCGCCAGATAACGGCGCTCAATCACCTGCCCCACTTTATGAAGCCTCGCGATGGTCGCAGCCTGTTCATGCGGAATCTTCAATTCCACGAACTCGCGCTCGGGTCGTATCTGACTGCTGATCTCGGCGAGCAATTCCTCCACGCCCTTGCCAGTCCTCGCGGAGATCGCCACCGAGTTAGGATACAACTCATGCAAGCGCGTCAACGTGCCGCCGCCGTTCAACTGGTCCACCTTGTTGAATACCATCATCGTGGCTTTATTGCCCGCCCCAAGTTCGTTCAATACACTGTTCACAGCAGCAATCTGCTCGTCCGCCTGCGGGTGACTCACATCCACGACGTGCAACAACAGATCGGCCTGCACCACTTCTTCGAGAGTGGCTTTGAATGACTCCACTAATCCGTGGGGAAGTTTCTTGATGAAGCCCACGGTGTCCGTGAGTAAAATGTTTTGGTTCGTCGGCAAATGCAGCCGCCTCGTCGTCGGATCAAGCGTGGCAAACAGAATATCCTTGGCCAACACGTCTGCGCCGGTGAGCTTGTTGAGCAACGTGGACTTGCCTGCATTCGTGTATCCGACGATGGATGCGAGCGGCCATTGATTGCGCTGACGCCCAGCACGCTGCGTCTCGCGCTGTTGACGCACTGCCACCAAGTCACGCTCAATACGGTCTATACGCTCACCCACCTTGCGGCGATCCGCTTCAAGCTGCGATTCGCCTTCACCGCCGCGCATGCCGATGCCACCGGATTGACGCGACAAGTGACCCCAAAATCGCGTGAGGCGCGGGAGCAAATGCTGGAGTTGTGCGAGTTCGATCTGGAGTTTGCCTTCACGCGTGCGAGCGCGTTGCGAAAAGATGTCGAGGATGAGCGCGGTGCGATCCAGGATTTTGATCTCGAAGATTTTTTCCAGGTTGCGCGTCTGCGCGGGGGAAAGTTCATCATCGAAGATCACAGTGTCCACGTTGTTCTCTTTGCAGAACGCCGCGAACTCTCCTGCCTTGCCCTTGCCGATGTAGGTGGCGGGATTGGGCGTCTCGATTTTCTGGATTCCCTCACCCACGACTTCTCCGCCTGCGCTCGCCGTCAACTCAGCGAGTTCGTCGAGCGACTCGCGGAGATTTTTTGTGTCATCGGATTTCAATTCCACACCGACAAGGAAGACCCTTTCGGTGCGTGTGTTTCTGGTTTGGACTAAGGCTTTCAATGCGTCAGGTAATCAACTACGGCAGCGTAGCAATTTAACGGTCCAAAATCCACAGGTGAAATTCGGGCGTGATATTGCGGCTGCTGCATCGCGCGCCTTCAGCCCATTGACTCTCCGCTTGCGACTGGCTGTTCTTTGTCCAACACTCGCTCCATGAATTCGGGCCAGAAACAATCCTCTCGCAGTCCGTGGGCGTGGGTGCCGACGCTCTACACCGCTGAAGGTTTGCCCTACGTGTTGGTGATGACGCTGTCCGTGGTGATGTATAAAGGCCTCGGCATCTCCAACACCGACATCGCGCTTTACACGAGCTGGCTGTATCTGCCGTGGGTCATCAAACCGCTCTGGAGTCCGGTGGTGGATATTTTGCGCACGCGCCGTTGGTGGATTTGGACGATGCAACTCTTGATTGGCGGCGGTCTCGCGGGTGTGGCGCTGACGATTCCGACGACGAATTTCTTCCAATGGACGCTCGCCTGTTTCTGGTTGCTCGCGTTCAGCTCCGCCACGCATGACATCGCGGCGGATGGATTCTATCTGCTCGCGACGACGGAAAAGGAACAATCCTTCTTTGTCGGCATCCGCAGCACGTTTTATCGTGTCTCGAACATTTTCGGGCAAGGATTGCTCGTGATTCTTGCGGGCTATATCCAAAGCCACACGGGATTGCCGAAATTACAACTCGCTGTGGAGGCTCGACCTGAAACAGCTTTGGTTGAGTCAGTCCTTCCAACGTCAGCAACGCTTTTCATGGCCAGCGAGGGCGAACTGCGCGTCTTGGCCGAGCCTGCGAGCGTGACGATCAATTCTCAGCCGCGCGCCAAATCAGAAGTCAGCGCGCTGCTCGCTTCTGCCAAGCAATCAAACATCACAAACAACTTCACGCGCACGCGGCAACAACTCGCCGCCGCGACCAAGAAAGACGAGTCGCCTTCATGGTGGACGCGCAGTGTGTCCGAACCGGCTGGTAGATTCTTGCGACAACATTTTGGGCCGGACGTTAAAGCCAAGTCCGACATCGCAGGGAATCTGGCGGTGGTTTCGCTTCATCTCTCCAAGCCGCCCGGCAAAGAGATCGTCGTGACGCCTGCGTTCAAGTCCGGCGACAAAAGCGTCTCGCTCGCCGAAGGCGGGCGACTCGTGTTCGACGATTCGAACTGGAACAAACCCGCGCTCGTCGTCCTCCAGCTTGATCCCAAGTTGAAGACCGCCACCTCCGCCACGTTCGAGATCCGCTCCGGCAACATCCCACTCTCGTGGACGATCACGTTTTTCACGCTGGTCGGATTGTTCATCCTGTTCGGCGTATGGCATCGCTTCATTCTGCCGCATCCTGCGAGCGACAAGCCTGGGGACGCGCACAGCATCGTCACGTTCATCAGCGAGTTTTTTAAGACGTTCGGCTCGTTTTTCGTCAAGGAACGCATTGGCATCCTGTTGCTGTTTCTGTTGCTCTATCGCTTCGGCGAATCGCAACTCGTGAAGATGGTCGTGCCATTCCTGTTGGATGGCCGAGAAGTCGGCGGGCTGGGACTCACCACCGGGCAGGTAGGTTTGGTCTATGGCACCATCGGCATCATCGCGCTGACGTGCGGTGGATTGCTCGGAGGAATGGTGGCTTCACGACACGGCTTGAAGAAATGGCTGTGGCCGATGGTGTGCATCATCCATCTGCCGGACGCGGCGTTCATCTATCTGGCCTACGCGCAACCGGACAGTCTCGTGCTCATCAGCGCGGCGGTGGCGGTGGAACAATTCGGTTACGGCTTCGGATTCACGGCCTACATGCTTTACATGATCTACATCGCGCGCGGCAAACATCAGACCGCGCACTACGCCATCTGCACGGGCTTCATGGCGTTGGGCATGATGATACCCGGAATGTGGAGCGGCTGGTTGCAGGAACTCATCGGCTACCAACATTTCTTCATATGGGTGATCCTCGCGACGATTCCGAGTTTCATCGTGGTGCTGCTAATTCCGCTGGATAAGGAATTTGGCAAGAAGGCGTGACGCGGGGCGTATGAACCGAGTCGTTCATTGGTTTGGAATGGATGTGGTGTGTCGGGCCAGCCATATCAAATACGAAGCAGACAGAATCAAAAGAACGCCTAACCCGATGCACAAAATCCAGTCGTAAATGTGAATAGTCCAATCAGCAGACGGATGCGGGAAACTTCTAGCGACTATCCACAAGCCACTGAGAAATACAAACGCAGACAAATACAAATCCCGCCTGCGTCTTGCTAGCAAACCAACGATGAGGAATACCAAGAAACCAATCCCAGCTCCGCAGATAGGTAGCCAGAGCAGGACGTGGTCTTTGCCCGGCGCAATAAATTCTCCAATTGATTCTGCGAGAACAAACGAGGCAGCACCGATATGGAGTGGCCAAGTCAGCACCATTGCTATCAAGGTGAAAATGATACCTAAACGCTGCTTCATTGACGCAGATTTGACGACAGATAGTTACTACCGTGGAGACCGATCACGAAAGTCTTCCAAATTGGATGATCCGATCATCACAGTGGCTGCTCCAGGTGCCCCTTGCGAATTTGGTGGCGAATACTGCGACTATCCACCCATAAACAACCAACATAAGAACACCAATTGCTCTGCAAAATATGGCTTTTCGTTCGTTGGGTTCAGCTTCACCAAAGAGGCAACAAGCGCCAATTCCAACCGCAACACCGAAACAACAACACAGGAAATGAATTACAGGCCACCTCTTAACAGTCTTCCAATAGAATCGGCCTATGGTGCTAGTGAGGTAGGGTGAATACATAGGGAGACTTTATGATGCAAGTTGATGAAACGATTTCTCTTTTCTTGCCAGTTCATGGCTGGATTTAAGCTGACCATCGTTTTCCAGCAAGCTCTTTGTTTGGCTCTGTTTCTCTGCGGTGAAAAAGGATTAACCGCAGAGACGCAGAGGGGACAAGCTGCACTCTCACTTCTTCACAAACAACGCCAGCGAGGCAGTGTAACCGTGGAGGAAATTCTTCTGACCAACCGGGCCGATCTCGCCGTTGCAGAAAAAACCAGACAGCCCGATGCCGCCGAATTTTCTCTGGACGAGTTGCGCGTCGTGACCGGATTCGCCGAAGAGATGTTTGCCGCGTCCGTTGCAACAGCAGAGGCATCCGCCATAAACCGTCGCGCCGCCGAGCTGGATGTGCGTACGTCCAAGCAGTTCGTTCATGTCTTCGGTAGCAGCTTCGGCATCGCGCCGCTGGAATTGCATCGTCTGACCGGCTCGCGGCATCGCGCCCACGGCCAGCACGCCGGTCTGCGGATCGCCACCGAGAAGATTGCGCACCAGGAAATCGCCGCGATGAAAGTCGTCGAGGTATTCGTTGACGACGAGTCCTATGAACAGATTGCCGCGCACTTTCTTTTGTTCGTCCGCTGGCATCTCGTTCACAGTCTCGGAGAGAACTTCATAGGCCGGACGATTTGCGATCTTGTGGATGAGGTTTTGCTCGACGCGCGTGAGCGTCCAAGTGTCGCCGATGGGGGTGCAACCTTGTGAGATGACGCCAGCGAGTTTCACGTCGCCACCGACAGAGATGGCCACGCCGCCTTCTTCATAGACATCACCGTTGAGATAAATCTGTGTGACTTGTTCAGCAAAAACTCCGCTGGCTAGTCCGCCATAGACTGGCACTCCGGCATAGGATTCATTCCACGTGCGCAACCAAGATTCCGAGTCAAGATGGAACGGATCAATGAACGTGAGCCAGCCGTTGGTTTGACTAGCGGTGATTTCCGAAAACCCTTGCCAGTAGGTTTGACGATCGGCTTCTTCCACCTGTGTTTGCGTGAAGTAAATCCCGGCGAGCTTTGCACCAGGCAACGAATACAGCGCGAGCACGATGCCGGGGTTTTCCTCTAACTCCTCATTGCCCGCCACGAGCGCGGTGCTGGAACAACCCGCAAGCAACGGGATGCGCGCATGAACGCGGAGAATTTCGAGGATCTGCTTGGCCTGCGAGAAAAATCGTGGCGTCATGAACAAAAGGCCGAGCGAGACTTGGGGAGCGCTCAGTTGCTTTCGCAAGTCTTTCGCCCATTGGCTCAGCCGGACTTCATCGAAGTCCTGATTCCAATGCGCTGCGACTGAATGTTCGAAGTTCACGCGGCAAAGTTAGCGTTGTTGGTGAGGATTGCCAGTCCAGTTTGCGAGCGCATCCCTAGTTTTATTCTTTTGCGGACTTCCAATCATTGGCAGAGTGCGTGTGTGGGCATCACACTCCAGCAATTCAACGAAATGAACGCGCGCGTCACCGGACTCAAAACGCGTTCTGCGATGAAGAGCGTTGATGCGTTGAGAGCGTCACAAGTCAGCGCGCATAAAATCGTATTGGGAGTGGATCCGTCGTTGCGTGGCACAGGTTACGGCGTCATCGAATTGACAAAACCCCACGCTCGCACGCTGGCGCACGGTACGATCTCCTGTCCGAAGCACTGGCCACACTCGCGTTGTCTGGCGCACATCTCACAGACGCTGCGCGATGTGTTGAGGAAGTTTCAACCCACGATCTGTGCGGTGGAGGGATTGTTCTTCGCGCAAAACATCAAGACCGCCATCATCATGGGCGAAGCGCGCGGGGCGGCGCTGGCAGTCATCGGCGAAGCAGGGCTAGATATCTACGAAATCGCTCCGCGCAAGGTGAAGCAGGCCATCGTAGGCTATGGAGCCGCCCAAAAACTGGCGGTTGCGAAGATGGTGCAACGCATGTTGCAACTGGACGAACTGCCCGATGCCGATGCCGCTGACGCGCTAGCGCTGGCGTTGGTGCAGGCGCAAACATTGGAGCGCAGCCGCTACAATCTGAGCACCGCGAAACAGATTTGAATTTTACATCGTCATGATCTCTTTTCTCCAAGGCAAACTGGTTGACGCATTACCCACGTCAGTCACGGTGAACGTCAACGGTGTCGGCTACGATGTGCTGATTCCGTTGTCGTCCTTAGACAAGCTGCCGCAACCCGGCGGCGAGGTGACAATCCTCACGCACCTCGTCGTGCGCGAGGATGCTCATTTGCTTTACGGCTTCATGACTGTGGCCGAGCGCGAACTGTTTCGCATGTTGATCAACAACGTCAGCGGCATCGGCCCCAAGACCGCGCTCAATGTCTTGAGCGGCATGAACGCTGTGACTTTCCGTGGTGCTGTGGCTAGTGGGGATGTGAAATCCCTCTCGCAGATCTCCGGTGTCGGCAAGAAGACTGCCGAACGCATCGTCGTGGAGTTGCGCGACAAGGTCGGCGCAGCAGGCGCGTGGGAAGCAACGAGCGCGGCGCGGTCGCTCTCGGCATCCGATCAAAAGGTGAACGACGCGGTGCTAGCATTGATGGCGTTAGGCTTCAAGCAACCCGAGGCGCACGAATCTGTCCGGGCCGCACAGGCGATGCTCGGGGAAAAAGCTAGCGTGGAAGAGCTCGTCCGAGCTGCGCTGAAAAAAGGTTGAAGATGCCAGAAGTAAAACCCCAGATGCTCAAGTCAGGTATTGTTGTGCCACATCGCGCCAAATGGCATCAGCGGCTGGCTGCGCGTTTGATCTGGCTCATCGTGCGTTGCATGGCGGCGACGATCCGTTTCCGGCTAGATGATCGTTCAGGATATTTTTCCGGTGCGCCGAAGGAGGCGATTATCTTTGCCGTCTGGCACAATCGTCTCGCACTGAGTTTGACAATGTATGAGCGGTTCGTCCGTTGTTATCAGCCAGAACGCAAGCTCGGTGCACTCGTGAGTGCCAGCAAAGATGGCGGACTGTTGGCGCGTGTGCTAGAATTGTTCTGCATTGAACCGGTACGCGGATCATCGTCGAGGCGTGGCGCTCAGGCGTTGCGGGAACTTGTCGCCTGGGGCAATCTTGGCTACGACCTCGCCATCACACCTGATGGCCCTCGCGGTCCATGCTACGTCGTGCGCGATGGCGTGATCGCCACGGCACAACTCACTGGATTGACAATCGTGCCAGCCTCTTATCGGTTAAACTGGAAAATCCAACTGAAGAGCTGGGATCGGTTTCAAATCCCCCTACTGTTCGCGCGCTGCGACATTACCACGGGCAAAGTCATGCATGTGCCGCGTGAGGCCACCGACGCCGAACGCGAGTCGTTGCGTCAGCAACTCGAAGCTGAGATGCGAGCGATCACGCAAGATTGATTGCTGGCAGATTGATCGGTTTCTGATCGTTGCTTGTTCAATTTCTTCACAAGGCTGTGCGGGCAAATTCTTCCGAGCCTTCTAGAATTAGTTTCTTGAAATAATTCCACTTCCACCGTCCGTCGCTAGAAAAGGCGCGACACCTCGAAACACTTTTGTTTAAAGGGGTTTATCACGTTAAGAAAATCTCCCGCGCGCTCCGCTAATTCGTCCGCTTCAAAGCATCACGCACTCCTACACGCTGGCATCGGACATGCAAAGGAGCGGTTCGTACGAGTTCAGATGCCTGCTGAGCAATTCTCAGCGGCGACTCTGGTGAAAATAAAAGTAGTTTGTCCGATGCTTAAAAAACTCTTAACCCAGTGCAATTTTTGGATTGCTTTGATCGTTGCGTTGTTTGTAGCGCCATTCGCGTCGAACTCCGCGACGCTTTATTCTGCCCCTATCAAGCTGGGGTGGAATCCGCCGAACGATCCAAACGTAAAGGGTTACGTTCTTTATTACGGATTGACCAATCAAACTGCCACCAACCGAATCGTTGTGGGAACAAATTTGACCGTCACCGTCACAAACATGCTGGCCAACACCCCATACCGGTTTTACGCCGTCTCTTACAACGCCGCGAGCGTGGAAAGCCAGCCCTCTAATCTGTTGCTGCTCACGCCTCCCGCGATTTCCTCGATCAAGATCGCGAGTCAAACCAATCGCAATATGAAGCTGGACTGCCTCGCGGCGGCGGGGACGGTTTGCGGAATTCAATTTAGCTCCACGATGCTGCCGGGTTCGTGGCGGACGTTGACGAATGTGACAGCAAACTCGCTGGGAAACATCGTCATTAGTGACGCCTCTTCGTCACGTGTGCCGAAGCGGTTCTATCGCGTGGCACTTTCCGCGCAGCCGCTCTTGGGATTGATGCAGATCAAGGCATTGACAAACGGCAACGTGCAAGTCTCCTGCGCGGCGCCGCCGGACTCCCGATGCCGCATAGAATATCGGGCCAAACCCAACACCGTCACCTGGACAACGCTCGCGGATGTGACCGCTGACGCCGAGGGGAATGTTGTGGCGACGGACACATCGGCGCGACTCGCCAGCACGCGATTCTATCGGACAACTTTTCAGTGACGCCAAGGAGATCGTGAGGATGGTTACGCCCGGCGTTGCTCCCGCGAGCCACGTCGGGCTACACTTTGCGGGTGGAACAATCTGTCACAACCCGCGCGCCATCACTCATTCATCAGTTTGAAACCATCCTTGAACGGATGGACATCGCAAAACTCTTTCCCGCAACCCAGCCGCTGGAGGTGGAACTCGGCTGTGGCGATGCTTCATTTCTCATCGAACATGCGCGATTGACTCCGCAGACCAACTTCCTCGGAGTGGAACGCCTCATGGGCCGCGTCAACAAAGTGGATCGCAAGGGTCGCCGCCTGAATCTCACCAATGTGCGAGGCGTCCGCATCGAGAGCGCGTATCTACTAGAATTCTTGCTACCAGCGAACTGTGCGCGGGCGTTGCACATCTATTTCCCAGACCCTTGGCCGAAGAAAAAGCATCGGCGGTTCCGCCTCATCAACGAACGCTTCACCACTCTCGCATTTCAGGCATTATCGCCAGGCGGCATGGTCTATCTTCGGACGGATGACGAAGATTACTTTGCGCAGATGCTCGAAGTCTTTGCTGCGGACAAAAGGTTTTGCCCAGTCGAAACGCCCTCCACGCTCGCGGCCGTGGTCACAGATTTTGAGCGCGACTTCAATGCGAAGGGAATCCCGACACAGCGCGCGGCGTATCAGCGCGGTTGATACTTGTTCGTGAAATTTCGGGGCGAAGACCCGAAAGTGCCGATCAAGCTGGTTCAAAAAGCGACCTAGGCGCAGGTGTTCTAGGAGATGGGCATTCACCCGCTCGACTGGGTGGACGCCATCGGCATGCTGCCGCAGCAACACGTGATCGTGTTTCAGAAAAAACGTAAGTTGAGGACTGAACACAGGTTGTTGAACTACCAACTAAAACGTCGATATCTGTAACGATTGCTGGCATGCAGTTCCCTTCACTGAACGGTAGGCAAAACGGAGCGGAATCCTAAATCAACCGACCTAGTCGTTGGAGGAGAAATGTTGGGGTTGCGGTTGAACACTTGCGCAAATGAGGCATCGACGTTCCAACTTCCTCCCCGACCAACACGAACTGAGCCTATTATGGTTGGCCCGTGTGGATCAGTTTGTGGTGCGCTTGAATAATCACCAGACCAGTCCCAACAAAGTTCAAAAACGTTTCCAGCCATGTCATACAAGCCATAACCGTTGGATGTGAAGTAGCCGACGGGACTCGTCCAGGGGATACCCCCGTTGACAAAGCTCCGATGATAGCCACGCGTGGCACTTATATCGTATGCATAGGTAGTCTGGCTAAAGTAGTTTGCTTGGTTTTGCGTGATTGTATCCCCGAACGGAAAACGGTGACCCGAAGTACCACCTCTTGCTGCTTTCTCCCACTCAGCCTCAGTCGGTAATCGGTAACCTGCGACCCACTTGACCCAGGAGTTGTCCACATTTAACTGTCCACTTCGATAGATTGCTGTCTGCGCTGCATTTGTATAGTAGGCTGGTAACCGCCCTTCCTTTTCACTTCTCGCATTGCACCATTTCACTGCATCGTACCATGTCACGCTGTGTACCGGGTGGTTCGCCGCCTTCCCCTGCGCTCCATACTCAAAATTGTAAGAATGATTAGTAGCCCACTGATATACCGCATCCCACAGTGCCTTTGTAACTTCATACCTCTCCATATAAAACGCAGAAACATAAACTGAATGAAGCGGGCCGGGCCCTCCGCCGAATGTGTTCCCCATGATGAACGAACCAGCGGGAATCAGCACCAAGCCGGTAGGCGGGTTTGGATCAAAAAGCCGATTGGTCGTGACTGCGTTGGTGACGGGCAGTTGAATATAGTCCACCCAATTGGTTTCGCTGACCAACGACGCTGTGGTCTGGACAGTAAAAGTGGTGTTGGTCGGTATGTTGGTCCAAGTTACATGCCCCTCCGCACTGAACGAGGTGATGGTGGTCGCGATAGGGCCAGCAATACGAAAGAACCGCGCATCCTCTCCGTTTGATGCAAGCAGTGCCGTGAATGTCAGCAGGATTGCAAAAATTTTCTTCATACGATCGCCAGAGGTTGCTGGCAGTATGAATCCAAATCGAGACCAGTCAATAGGAGTCTGAAACCAACATCTTGCAAACTTGCCGGTCTTTCCTACACAAACACAATCTCCGTCGTCGCGGCCTTCTCATCCCAACCCCGCGTTGGGTCAGCAGTAACGGAGGAGATGTCTTTGATCGAAAGCTGTCGGCCCAAAGTCTTAGGCGACTTCACGTCCACTTGGGATGGATCACACGTCTGCTGGCTGATCTTCTGATGTGCCGCAGGTTTGTAGCGGACGTAAAGCGTCTTCGGCGTGTCCGGGGCGAAATAGAGGATGCGCGATTTCTCCGGGATGCACGAATACGCCTTGTTCATGATGGTGCCGCCGAACGTGAAACGCTTGAGATAACTCGCATTGCGATCCGTATAGGCACAGGTGAACACCTTCTCGCGATCCGGCAATCCGGCGTAAAACAATTCCGGTCCGACAAACAATTTCTCTGGCAGCTCGGTGACTTTGTAAGTGCCGTCTTTGAACACAAGCAAGATTTTATCGAACTTCGTGCAGTCCATCTTGAACTCCTCGCCGTTCGCCTTGTAGCCAAGGTAACCACTCTCGCGATCGTAGCTGAACTTGAACGACTTGAACGCCACCGCTTTCACGTCCACTTCCTCGTGGCGCGCGGACTTGGTGGTCAGACGCGGATACAGCTTGCCGTATTTCTCCAGCAACGCTTCCAGATGGCCGATGACGTACTTCGTGAGATTCTTGAGATGCTTGCGGGTTTCTTCCAACTCCGCCTTCGTTTTCTCCATCTCCTCGCGATGCTTGTTGATGTCAAAGAGCGAAATCCGGCGGATGCGAACCTGCAACAACCGCTCCACGTCCGCATCAATAATGTCGCGCACGAGTTCCTTCTTGAACGGCTTGAACCCGTCATAGACTGCCGTCATCACGGCCTCGTTCGTTTTGCACTGCTCGATCTTTTTGTAGATGCGTTCCTCGATAAAGATGCGTTCCAGGGTGCGATAATGCAGCTCGTCGATCAGGTTTTTTTCCTTGAGATCGAGCTCGCGCTTGAGGATGCGGACGAGTTGATCGGTGTTCTCGCGCAACACCTCGCTCACGGTAAGTTCCACCGGGCGATTGTCCTTGATGACAATGATCCGGCTGGAAATGGAAACTTCGCAGTCTGTGAATGCATACAGCGCATCAATCAACTTCTCAGTATCCACGCCCGCATGGCAGCGGATTTCAATCTCCACATTCTCGGATGTAAAATCGTTAATAGATTTCACCTTCAACTTGCCCTTTTGCACCGCGTCCTCGATGGAAGCGATGAGCGACTCGGTCGTGGTTGTGGGCGGAATCTCTTTGATGACGACGGTGGATTCGTCCTTGGTCTTGATCTTGGCCCGGACTTTTACCGTGCCTTTGCCGTCCTGATAATCGCGAGCGTCCATCAAACCGCCAGTGGCGAAATCTGGCAGACACTTGAACGGCTGTTTGTTGAGGATTGCGATCTGAGCTTCAAGCAGTTCGGGGAAGTTATGGGGCAGAATGCGCGCTGCCAGACCGACTGCGATCCCTTCCGCCCCGAGCATGAGCGTGAGCGGCAATTTGCATGGCAGAGTGACAGGCTCTTTGTTGCGCCCATCGTAGCTCGGAATGAAATCGGTAATGGAATCGTTGAAAACTTCCGTGCGGGCGAGTTCCGTCAGCCGGCACTCGATGTAACGCGAAGCCGCCGCCGGATCGCCAGTGAAGATATTGCCGAAATTTCCCTGGCCCTCGATGAGGTAACGCTTGTTCGCCAGCACCACGAGCGCGTCGCCTATGGACGCATCGCCGTGCGGATGATACTGCATTGTGTGACCGACGACATTGGCGACTTTGATGAAGCGCCCGTCATCCTTCTCATGCAGCGCCCAGAGAATGCGCCGCTGCACCGGCTTCAAACCGTCGGCGAGATTAGGAATCGCGCGGTCGCGGATGACGTAGCTGGCATAATCCAAAAAGCCGCGATCAACCCGCGTGTGCAACCCGACTTCGAGCTTTTTCGGATCGAACGGCTTGTGGACAATAGCTTCGACCGCCTCGGCGACGACGTGGTCCGCGCCGCTGCCATTGCCATCGTCGTCGGCAGGCTTCTTTGCGGGCGCGTTTTTCGCGCCTTCGATGGGCAATTGCGGCTGGTCCGAACCTTTTTTCTTCTTCTCAGAACTCATGAGCGGCGCGCATTAAGCAACAGAAAGCCCGTAATGGCAAGAGTTCAACCTGCGCTATCTCCTTTGACCTTGCTGCAATTTTCTCCTTTGACCATCCTGACGAACGATGTCGGACCGTTCCGTTTCTACGCTTAACAAACCAGACGCCGCGCTTGAACTGACGCTGCGGCCTTCACTGTTTTCCGATTTCACCGGCCAGCCCAAAGTTAAGGAGCGACTTGAAATCTCGATCGAAGCAGCACGCCAAAGGAAAGAATCGCTTGATCACATCTTGCTCTCCGGTCCGCCGGGCTTGGGCAAAACCACCATCGCGAACATTCTCGCCAAGGCGATGGGCGGCAATCTCAAGTCTACCAGCGGGCCGACCATCGAGAAGGCTGCCGATCTCGCTGGCTTGCTGACAAATCTCGAAGAAGGAGATGTTCTCTTCATTGATGAAATCCATCGCCTGCAAAAGACAATCGAGGAATATTTGTATCCTGCGATGGAGGATTTCAAACTCGACATCATCATCGATCAAGGGCCGAACGCGCGCAGTGTCCGACTGAATCTGCCGCGCTTCACGCTCATCGGTGCGACGACACGCAGCGGTTTGCTCAGTGCGCCGTTGCTCACTCGCTTCGGGATGCGCGAGCGGCTGGATTATTACTGCGCGGAAGATTTGCAGAAGATCGTCGTGCGCTCCGCGAACCTACTCAACGTAGAGATCGAACCCTCCGGCGCGCATGAAATCGCGCGGCGCAGTCGCGGCACACCACGTATCGCAAACAATCTGCTTCGTCGGGTTCGAGACTATGCGCAAGTTCGTCATGATGGACGCATCACCGCCGAAGTTGCAGACAAAGCACTCGCAATGCTGGAGATTGACCAGAACGGTCTCGATGAAATGGATAAGCGCATCCTTGAAGCCGTCATCGTGAAATTCGGCGGTGGGCCAGTGGGCGTGAATTCCCTCGCCGTGGCGGTGGGTGAAGAACCGGACACGATTGAGGAAGTCTATGAACCTTATCTCATCATGGAAGGGTATCTGAGCCGCACCTCTCAAGGCCGCATCGCCACGGAGTTAAGCTATAAGAAGCTTGGATTGAAAGCCGCGATCAACAGGCAATCGGGGTTGTTGTAACAGGCTAATTTAACTTTTAACGGGCGGCATTTTTCTCAACTCTTTTGGTGGCTGTTCGAGGATGGTTCTGCAATTTCTACAATACCAAACCCAAAACCATACTCCATGGGCAGCACGCCTAGGTTGATAGTCAGTCCCTGCTACACATAAGGATTGGGCGCGGGTTAGAGCGCTAAAAACCGCGACGCCGTTCACGTCTCACTTCTGCGTGCGGCCCCTAAGCCTAGGTCATGCCGAAGCGTTGGCCAAGGTCGGAGCAAGCCCGGACGCCGCGCGGACCTTGGGCGAAAAACCCCTCGCCGCAGCGCCCGTTTCGCTAACGCCGCAAGGGAAATTGATGGTTTTAAGTGACGCCATATTCATGTCATGGTTGCATCGGCACGTATTGTTACTGCCCAATGAAACTTTTCCACCGCCATAGCAAAAGGCATTTCGAAGCTTTTCAAGGTAAAGGCTATACGTTTGTATAGTGAGGAGAAATCTTGCGAAAAATAACTTTGAACAGAAACACAGTTTCGTGCATCTTAGTCCTAGAGCAAGAGAGATTTCGCTGTTCGTTTAGGGTTGGCATAGAGGTTTTGCTCGCAATGCGGTGCGAACAGCGCCCTCCTAAGTTGGCCGCATTGCCCTTCTGAGCGCCTGAGTGAAGGCGTTAAAACCTCCTCACTACAGGGGCCGGACGCAAGTCCGGCCCTTTGTTTTTTATGCGACAAATCCTAAACTCACTTCCCCGTTGCTTCCACGTCACGCTCCCCTAAAATACCTGCCGCATGAAACATCAGCTCGACTTCGAGAAGCCGATCACCGAACTCCAGAAAAAACTCGAAGATTTACGCCAACATCCCGAAGCCCACTCTATGGCGGTGAGCTTCGAGGAGGAAATCATCCAGATCGAACGTAAGATTGATGAGACGCGGCGGCAGATTTACTCAAACCTCACGCCGTGGCAACGTGTCCAGCTTGCGCGCCATCCCAAACGTCCTTATACGCTTGATTATCTGACCAACACATTCACCGAGTTTGAGGAACTGCATGGGGACAGGCTATTCGCTGATGATCGCGCTTTCGTGGGCGGTTTCGCCAAACTGGGCGATCAACGCGTCGTCGTCATTGGTACCCAGAAAGGACGAGACACGAAGGAAAACATCCTGCGTAACTTTGGCTCGGCGCATCCAGAAGGTTATCGAAAAGCACTTCGTTTGATGCGTATGGCGGATAAGTTTGGTTTGCCCATCATCACGCTGATCGACACGGCGGGAGCGTATCCAGGAATAGGCGCAGAGGAGAGACACATCGCGGAGGCCATCGCGGTGAATCTGCGGGAGATGACCATGATGGAAGTGCCGATCATCGCCACCGTCATCGGCGAAGGCGGTTCTGGAGGCGCACTCGGCATCGGCGTAGCGGATCGCGTTTTGATCTTGGAGAACTCGTATTACTCAGTCATCAGCCCGGAAGGTTGCGCGGCGATCCTTTGGAAAGACCGCACCGCCGCTGCCAAAGCCGCTGAAGCGCTCAAGATCACCGCCAAACATCTCCACGAACTCAAACTCGTGGATGAGATCATCCCTGAACCCCTCGGCGGTGCGCACACAAACCCAAAAGCAACGGCAGCCACCTTGAGAGCCGTGTTGATCGAGCATCTGAACGAACTGGCAGTCATGTCACCCGCCGAGCGGCTAAAGAAGCGGTACGAGAAGTTCCGTGCTCACGGCCATTTCCTAGAACGCGCTCCTACGCCCGCAGAAAAAGCGGCGATCAAAAAAGCATCGAAGAAAACCACTCAAGTCATCGCCACGTCACCGGCCAAGGTTTGATCCCGCATGTCCGCTCTTTATCCGCTGACGTTTCAACCCATCTTCAAAGAGCGCGTCTGGGGTGCACGCAATCTGGAGCGGCTATATGGAAAAAAACTTCCTACCAGCGTGCCCATTGGTGAATCTTGGGAAATCTCTGATCGCCCCGGCGATGTAAGCGTCATCTCCAACGGACCGCTCGCAGGGAAAGATCTACACTGGCTCGTGGACAATCACCGCGCAGATTTGCTTGGCGATGCAAAACTTGAAGCCGGACGATTTCCACTGCTCATCAAACTTCTCGACGCGCAGGAAAAACTCTCGCTCCAAGTTCATCCGCCCACGTCCAAGGCCGCAGAGTTGCGGGGCGATCCCAAGACAGAGATGTGGTTCATCGCGGATGCCGTGCCGGATGCAGAATTGTATATTGGATTAAAGCACGGCGTCACGCCCGCAGATTTTGAGCATCGCATCAGCGACGGCAGCGTAGCGGAATGTTTTCATCGCGCCAAAGTTCGTGCGGGCGATTCGATGTTTCTGCCAAGTGGGCGCGTTCATGCCATCGGTGCGGGACTAGTTATCTTCGAAATCCAACAGAACTCGGATACGACTTATCGCGTTTTCGACTGGAATCGGGTCGGCCTCGACGGCAAACCACGCGAATTGCACGTCCCGCAATCCCTCGCGAGCATTGACTTCGTTGATTTTGAGCCTGCGCTAATAAGCGCCTCAGAAATTTTTCATGCGAACTTCACGATACAGCAACTTGTCAATCATTCGCTTTTTTCCGTTGAAAAATACAACGTCAATCGCCGGGATGAGATTGTTATGCATGGCGGCAAGATGCACATCATCGGCGTCGTCAGCGGTGAAGTAAGGGTGGGTTGTGAGCAGAAAACAAATCCGGTTTTGCGCCCCGGAGATTTCTGCTTGATCCCCGCTGTTCTGCCAGCCACCGAATTGATTGCAGAAGCGGGCACTGCATTCCTTAGCGCTCGGGCTGAGTGAAGTTATCTCGGTCTTGCCGTGAGCATCCGCTCGCGCTTCGTGTAGTCTTGGTGAACGGATTCCACCGCCCAGCGTTTCGCTGTGAAGATCGCGCTGATGCCCTCGTACTGTCCTTCTCCAAACTCGACCATGAGTTTACCAGCGGGTTTTAGAAACGCTCCCGCTTGAGTCGCAAGCTGTCTGTAAAAGTCCAACCCATCCGCGCCGCCGTCCAATGCACCGCGCGGATCATATTCGCGCACTTCCGTCTCCAACGTAGCGATCTCGCCACTCGCAATGTAGGGAGGATTGCTCACGATAAGATTAAACTTGTCCGCGCCGTTCAGAGTCGTGAACCCATCTCCGCAACGGAACTCGATGCGATCAACGACTTGGTGAGTTAACGCATTTTGCCGCGCCACCGCAATCGCATCCGCCGAGAGATCCACAGCCACAATCCGCGTCGTGGAGCATTTGGCTGCGATGGCGATTGCGATGCAGCCACTGCCCGTGCCGAAGTCGAGGCAGGTGGAGGGTTGAGAGTCGAGGGTTGAGAGAAACTGCCAGCCGAGTTCGGCGAGCAACTCCGTCTCCGGGCGCGGGATGAGAACGCATTTGTTCACGAGCATTTCCAAGCCACAAAACGAGGTTGCGCCGATGATGTGTTGAAGCGGTTCGCGTTGAGAGCGACGCATCACGGATGCACGCAAGGCATCAAGTTCAGCTGGCGAAAGGACGCGCTCGAAGTTCAGGTAAAGCTTCATGCGCGGAAGCTTGAGTTGATGAGCGAGGAGCAACTCGGTCTGCAAACGCGGTGAGTCCAGGCCTTTCTTGGCGAGGAACTCGGAACTTTTCTTGATGACTTCCAGGACTGTCACGCGCGCAGTCTAGGTGCGTCGGACGCAGTTCAAAGCCCAAAGTGCTAACGCGTGTTCATAAAAAACAGGAGCGCCGCTTATACGGCGCTCATGACCAACCCCTCCCAACATTACTCACGATGGCGCAAATTGATTTGCGCTACTCTGCCAGCGCGAGCAACTCGCTGGTCCGCTCGCGAATCAAGGCCTGCCGCCCGGCCACTCTCCGGGCTGCGAGCGCTTTTTCGGCGAAGAGCGCGGGCAACAGCAGCAGCGGGAACGGCGTGAGCCACACCAAGGCCACCGCGTCGTTGGCCGCGCGGCGTAAGAGGACGTTCGCCTCCAGATTTATGGTGCGCGCCAGTTCGGTGGCCAGGAGCTTGTCCCTCAGTCGATCCAGTTCCGTGTCCAACGCTCCGCGAAACAGCTCGGGCGTGGTCGTGGCGACGATGGGCGACGCGAACCGTTTGTTCTCCCCGAATTCCGCCGTTACCGTCTTGTTTCTTGTCTTCATCTCTATTTCCTTTCTCAGAAAGATTTGGGTCGTATGTGTTCAAATAAAAACCCCGCGATTGATTGGCAATCGCGGGGTTTTTGGAAAATTGTTTAAATCGTCTCTTAATTCTCTCCCACGATGCCAGTAAAACAGGAATGACGATGCCAAGTGGATACATATCCACCCATCGGCGTCATCGTAGTTTTGATGGCTGCGGTTTTCATATTCTCAGATTATCAGTAAATGATATTGCGGCGGCGTTGTCAAAGCTTCATTTCAAGACCAACTCTGCACGCTGCTCGAAACGGGACGAGAGAGGTTTGATTGCGAAGTAAATGAAAAACTCTTACCGAAGGAAAATTGGTGCGCATGACAGGACTTGAACCTGTACACCTTTCGGCACTACCACCTCAAAGTAGCGTGTCTGCCAATTCCACCACATGCGCAACAAGCCCTCATAATGAACCAAATCCCGACCGCCTAGCGCAAGGCAATTGTTCGGCGCAGTGTTTGAATCACTTTACCTCGCCCTGCTCGATAGAGAGCAATATGCAACGCTGTGGAAACAATTTGCACCAACGCTCACGGGCTTATAAATCTGTAAAAACGGTTGATGGAAAGTGGCACAATGGTCACTTGATTCTGATCACTCACAATGATTGGCGCTATTGGCACTGTCACCCAGTTCTTCGCCTGTAGAATGGGAGTTTCTTGAAGCAGGAATCCGACAGCGTTGGCTGGCCAGGTCAGGACGATACAGCCGGGGAAGTTCGCAAGAATCTTCAACGAAGGCGGAGCGATAGCGAGTTAAGGGAAATAACCGTATTGCATGTGATCCGCCTCCAATCTTTGTTGTTGCTGATGTTTAGGATGATCTTCGAAACACCTGTGGAATTGGTCACGCCAAAGAAGGGGTCCTCAGTGGTCGCACCCGGACTGTTCACCTCAAACAGTCCGTTGCCGAAGTTTGTGGCGGTGACGGATCCCAAGAAGGCGTTTGTTGCGTCATACGCAGAGGGCGTGACGTTGCCGAGGCCAACCGCCCCGAAAAAAAACATTTCCGATATCAGTGCAGACCACGCCAACGTGCGTCGCCAGATGTCCACCTAATTCGGCGGCGTTTAAGGTGACGATCAGGTTAATATTGATATTTCCTGCAAGAAATGAGTCCCCTGCGATTCCAGAGCCATCAATGACGGCGGCGTCTGTATCCGCTGAGTCGGCATAAATGCCTGGAACATTCACGAGCCAATCGCTGTTAAGAGAAATCTCAGGAGTGTTGATCACCCCATCTTCGCATGTCCCCAGATAAAAACACTCAAACCCTCCGATATCAAATGCGCTGTTCGTAAACGTCAGAGAGGGGGAATGCTCAACTAAAAAGGCCCCGGGAATCGCTGTCGGGAGGCTGAAGGCTGAGACACAGGCCAGTGCGATCCAAAAGCTGTAGATCCCGGGCCTGATTGCACCGAAAAATGACAATACTTAAACATAGTCAGAGTGTTCGTTGTTCAAGTCAAAAGGTTTGGACGCAGCAAACAACTCATTTGTTTCAGTTTGGAGAAAAGCTTTTCCAGATTCGCATCCACGGATAGCCTGCTCGCGCCAACCGATGAGCACTCGAATCAAAATCTGCGGCATTACCTGCGTGGCCGACGGTGTCGCTGCTGCCGAAGCGGGCGCGGACATGATCGGGCTGATGTTTTATGAACGCAGCCCGCGCAATATCTCGATCGCCGCCGCTGCTGAGATCTCCCGCACATTGTCGCCCTTCATCCTGAAGGTCGGCGTTTTCGTGAATCCAGACGAGGACGCTGTCATGCGCGCCATCGGGGAGTGCGGCTTGACATTGCTGCAATTTCATGGCGAGGAGACGCCGGAGTTCTGCACGCAGTTCGGTGTGATGAGCATGAAGGCACTCCGCGTGCGCGATGCCGCATCGCTCGACGCGCTGCCGAACTACGCGACGGACGCGTATCTGCTAGATGCTTACTCACCGCATGCACACGGTGGCACAGGCGCGAAGTTCAACTGGGACTTAGCGATCGAAGCCAAGAAGCATGGGAAGCCGATCTTTCTCGCAGGCGGTTTGACTGCGAATAACATCGCTGAAGCGGTGCATAAGGTTCAGCCTTTCGGCGTAGATGTTTCCAGCGGTGTTGAATCATCGCCTGGCAAAAAGGATGACGCCAAGGTGCGAGCATTCATTCAGGCAGTTCGTCAATCTTCTCATGACTGAAACTCTCGTCGTCAACGAAGTCTATTTAAGCTTGCAGGGCGAAAGCACTTTTGCCGGACTGCCCTGCGTCTTCGTGCGGCTGACCGCGTGCAATTTGCGCTGTTCCTATTGCGATACGGCGTATGCGTTCACGGAAGGAAAGAAGCGAGAACTCAGCGAGGTGCGCGCGGATGTTTTGCGCCTGGCGAAACCGTATTTCGACTCAAGACTCAAGCCCCAAGAACCTAGGCTTCCATTAGTGGAATTAACGGGCGGCGAACCGCTGCTCCAACCCAACGCGCTCGTACTAATGAAACGGCTTTGCGATGACGGTTTCACCGTGCTCGTGGAGACCAGCGGCGCGCTAGACATCTCGAAGCTTGATCCACGCGTGCGCCGCATCATGGATTTGAAATGCCCGGGGAGCGGCGAGGTGGCGCGCAATCGCTTCGAGAACATCCCGCATCTTAAAGCCGCGGACGAAATCAAGTTCGTCGTCGGCACGGTAGAAGATTATGAATGGGCCAAGCAACAGATTGCCACGCACAAGCTCGACACAATTTGCCGACTGCTGATGTCGTGGGTGCATCCGCTGCGCCCCGAGCAACAAGACAAGTCGCTCAAGCGTGTGCCGGACGGATTGACGCCTATCACGCGGAAAGATTTGGTTGAGAGGATCGTAGCCGACGCTTTGCCGGTGCGGTTCCAAGCGCAGTTGCACAAGATCATATGGCCGCCGGAACAACGAGGAGTTTGATATGAACACAAAGCAAACCCTCGACCTGCTTCGCGACTACGAATCTCGCAACGTGCTATTTACGGAGTTGGATGGATCGTGGCCGATTGTTTGGCAACGCGCCAAAGGTGTTCACGTCTGGGATGCCGAAGGCGCAAAGTATCTCGACCTGACAGCAGCATTTGGCGTCGCCACCGCAGGTCATGCCAATCCCGCCGTGGTGCACGCAGGGCAAATGCAGATGGCTACCTTGCTCCACGCCATGGGTGATGTGCATCCGCACGCGCTCAAGGCTCAACTAGCGCGGGAGTTGAGCCGACTCACATTCGAGCGATGGCATCACCAGACGGGTAAAGTGATCTTCAATAACTCCGGCTTTGAAGCTGTAGAGGCCGCCTTGAAAACAGCGATCCTCGCGACAGGTCAACGCGGGGTAATCGCTTTTGAGGGAGCGTATCACGGGCTGGGCTATGGTGCGTTGAACGCCACTCACCGAGAACACTTTCGCGGGCCGTTCCGCTCGCAACTGCGAGAGTTCGGAAAATTTCTGCCGTTCCCAAAAACTGATGCCGAGCTCCGCCTACTTGCGGCGGCAGCATCAAAACTTTTCAGCCGGGAGAAAATCGGCGCGATCATTGTCGAACCTATTCAGGCACGAGGGGGCATCAACATTCCGCCTGCCGGTTTCTTGCGATTGTTGCGCAATCTTTGCGACCGACACGGGGCGCTGCTGATCCTCGATGAAATCTACACGGGCTTTGGTCGCACGGGGAAATGGCTCGCCTGCGAACACAGCGGCGTAGTTCCCGATTTGATCTGTCTCGGCAAGGCACTGACGGGTGGCTTTCCGCTCTCGGCGTGCGTCGGGCGCGCGGATCTGATGGATGCGGCATGGCCCGCATCACAAGGCGAGGCAATCCACACCAGCACGTATCTCGGCCATCCCGTTGGTTGCGCAATGGCATTGGCGCAGATCGCAGAGATCCAGCGACTCAAACTGTGCAAACGCAGCGCGAAGCTTGGCGAGCGGTTGCTCGAGATGCTTTCCATCCTCCATCCTCCATCCTCCATCCTCATGCGCTCCCGTGGGGTTGGACTCATGGCAGGATTGGAATTACTCAATACTGACGCAACACCCGCCACCGCAGAATCCTTGCAGGTCATCAAAGCTATGCTGCATCGCGGCTACATCCTGTTGCCGGAAGGCGAACACGGAAACATCATCAGTTTCACGCCGCCGCTGACGATAACCGAAGAGCAACTCACACGTATGGTGAATGAGCTGCAAAAGGTGCTTGCAAACGCATGAAAATCAACGAAATGCGCGCGCTGCTGGACAAGCGCAACATTCAACTCACACGATCGCTCGGGCAAAACTTTTTGCACGACTCGAACCAACTGAAGCGCATCGCAGACGCAGGCGAGGTGACGAAGGCGGACAAGGTTTTAGAGATCGGGCCAGGGCTGGGACCGCTGACGGAGTTTTTGCTGGAAAGAGCGGGTGAGGTGCTGGCCATTGAGATGGATCGACGACTGGTAGAGGTGTTGAAGGAACAGTTTCCCCAACTCAACCTGGTCCACGATGACGCGCTGGCTTACATCAGGCGCAAACCGCGCGATTGGACAGAATGGAAGCTGGTGGCAAACCTGCCTTATTCCGTGGCGTCGCCAATCCTTATAGAGTTAGCGCTTGCTGCGCAGCGACCAAAGCAAATGACGGTGACGTTGCAACTGGAAGTCGCGCAAAGGTTGATGGCGGCTGCGGATGACGACGATTACGGCGTGCTGACGCTGCTGGTTCAACTGGATTATGAACCGCGCGGCTGGTTCAAGATTCCGGCGTCCTGCTTTTTCCCCGCGCCGAACGTGGACTCAGCCTGCGTGACTTTGGTACGACGCGAAACACGATTTCTGTCCGACGCTCTGCGTCCCATGTTCGTGAGAATCGTGAAACGTGCATTCTCTCAAAGGCGGAAGATGATGTTGAAGTTGCTAAAAGCCGAGTGGCCCGCAGACAAACTGGAACAGGCGTTCACGGAACTAAAAATCTCCCCAATGGAGCGGGCGGAGAAGTTGAGCTTGGAGCAGTTTGTTGAACTGACAAAATTGCTGGCCAGTTAAATCGTCGACATTATTTTCTCCTAGATGAAGGCGAAATCGCCCTGAATGAATTGATACAGCATTTCAAGACCGTGGCAAAACCCAATCTCGGGGGGCGGCCCTTGCACGAGCTGCGCGGCGGGCCAGATGCAGAGCACGCGGCGACCGATTTCATCGGGAGACGAACGCTCTTCAGAAGGACATTTTCACGCTTGCCAGTGAACTAGGCTTGGCTACTGTTCATATGTCAACCGTTAGTCAAACCATAACAAATATACTACCATGAAGAAACTGATCGCAGTTCTCGCCTTAGCAGCTTTTGCTGTGGCCGCCAATGCTCATTGCGGCAAATGCGCCGATGACAAAGCCAAAGACCACAAATGTACCGAAGCTTGCAAAGAAAAGTGTACTGCCAAGCATAAGTGCAATGACGCCTGCAAAGAAAAGTGTGCAGCGGCTCACAAACACGACAAGAAGAAATAATCCCGTCTCTTAAGGGCACCCCCGCGTCTCGATGGCGCGGGTTTTTTTTTGGAGAATTAATTCAAACCCGCGACGCCAATGCTGCCTGACTTTTCTCGAATACTTCCTTGTGCAGAGAATTCCCATGGGCATCAATCGTGACCACGGCAGGAAAATCTTTGATCTCCAATTCCCAAATGGCTTCCGGCGCACCGAACTCGTCCTTGAGATAGACGTTGCGAACTTTCTTCACGCACTCCGCCAGCACTTGCGCGGCGCCGCCGATGGCGTGCAGATACACGCAGCCGTATTCCTTGCAAGCCGCAAGCGTTTTGTCGCCCATGCCGCCTTTGCCGATGACCCCTCGCAATCCGAAATCGCGGATGATCTGCCACTGATAAGGCTCTTCTCGAATGGAAGTTGTCGGGCCAGCGGCAGTGCATTTCCATGAACCATCAGATTGTTGCATCATCACGGGGCCGCAATGATAGATGATGCCATCTTTCAAACTCACGCCCGGCGGGAGCTTGCCGCCTTCATGCAAATACTTGTGAATCGCATCGCGCCCGGTGAATACAACGCCGGAGATGAAGACTTCATCGCCGACTTTGAGCGCCCGAATCTTTTCGTCTGTGAATGGAAAGCTGAGTGAGATCATAAATTCTTCCACGATAATCGCAGGCGTAGTCTAAGTGGTGGAATGCAGCGGAGCAATATCCTGCTCCGCCAACTTCCGGTGCGCGACCATGAACCGCTTCACTCGCGCCGGATCAACCGCGCGCGCCCAATGACCGCCTTGCTTGAATTCCGAGCCGACGATGAAGCCGTCCGCCGTAGAGAAGAATAATTTTAGATTCACCGCCGTCGCGCCTGAACCGAGATATACCGGCAGATGCGTTTTCTTTTTCACCGCGAGCATGTCGAAGCTTCGTGGCGCATCGCCCGTAACCAGACCGGTCACGATCACAGCATCGCCGCGCATGAATTCTACCGCGTGAGCCGTCTCACCAATGTCCACGTCCGCAGTGATGGCATGTGAGCTGTGTTTCTTTTTGATGTCAGTCCAGACTTGAACCCCATCCGCGCCAATGTTGCGACGGTAACGAAGCAGTTCAGCGGCGGAAGATTCGATGATGCCCTCGTCTGCCACATGCGCGAACGCAAAACCTTCTGCACGGATGAAATCCAATCCTGCAGCGTGCGCCACGGCCATCGCTTCAAGATTTGCGCCAGCCAACACTTGCACGCCGCAGGGCAAACCGCTCCCCTGCTTCACCGCCCGCGCAATAATCGCCATGCTCGCAACAATCTCCGGTCCGACGCGTCCACGCAGATACGGTGTGTCGTGCATGTTCTCCAACATTACTCCGTGAACTCCGGCGGCACGGAATATTTTTGCGTCGTTCAACGCCTGCTTCTCGATCTGCGAGAGAGAAAACCTGTTCACAGGCGTGCCGGGTAATGCCGCGAGATGCACCATGGCTATAACAGGCTTTGTCACCGAGAACAGTGCGGTTCGAGATGTCATGATGATATAAGCTTAGTAAGCGGCGACTTAAAACCAAGCGCAGACAAACGGTCAACTTCCCTTTGCTAGTGAATTTCGACTCACCCACACCAACCGCAACCCCTCAAGTGTGAGGTTTGGTTCGACGGCTGAAATCTCCGGCAACTTCGACGCGATCAACTTTGCGTAACCACCCGTCGCAACGACAGGCAGACACTTCGCCTTCAGCTCGTGTTTCAATTCGCGAATCAACTCGCGAACCAAACCGCGATAGCCGTGAACAGCGCCCACAAGCATCGCGTGTTCAGTGCTTTTGCCGATGGCCGATTTAACCTCGTGGATTTTGATGCGCGGCAACAAAGCAGTTTTCTCGTGCAAATATTCCGTCATCGCTGCCAGGCCTGGCGCGATAATGCCACCAACGTAATTACCCTGCGCATCCACAACATCAAACGTTACCGCGGTGCCAAAATCCACCACGACCGAGGGCGCACCAAAGTGATGCCTCGCGGCCACAGCATTCGCCAAACGATCAGGGCCAATCGATTTCGGCTTAGGATAATCAATGCCCACGCCGCGCAGAGTTTTTGACGTGAGTTCGATCGCTTGCAATTTGCAGAGTAAATGAATCACGTTCCGAACCTTCGGCGTCGCACACGGCACGACGCTGCAGATCGCCGCGCCTCCGAGCTTCGCTGTGCGGACGAATCGGGTGACTAGTTTTGCGGCGTCACCCTTGAGCCAAGCCGCAGTCGGGATGTCTGTGTGACGCAGCACTCGCTTCTCGTCCGCGAGCCCTATGTGCGTATTTGTATTACCGATGTCGAAGAGTAAGATCATTTGTCCAAACTCACGTCACCACCGATGACGCGTTCCAATCTTCCGTGTTCTGTGCGCAGCAGCAAAGCGCCGTCTTCATCGAGTGATTCAGCTCGTCCGCGCAATCGCCGTTCGCCGATGCCGACGGTCACTTGTTTGCCGATGGTGGCGCAATGCTCCTCCCACTCGTCGGCCACCGCGCCAAACCTCCCCGCGCAGATACGGGCGTAATCATGATCTAGTTCGCGCAAGATCTCCGTGGCTAGTTCCGCACGCTGAATCGGCTTGCCGTATTCGATACGTAATGACGTTGCAATTTTCCTCAGCTCAACGGGAAATTCAGTCGCAGTCACATTCACGTCCACGCCCACACCGAGTATGATGTGTTTCACGCGGTCCACCTCCGCGCTCAACTCGGTGAGGATGCCCACAACTTTCTTACCACTGATCAAAATGTCATTCGGCCATTTTATTTCGGGTTCGAGACCCGTGACCGAATGGATCGCCCGCCAGACCGCAGCGGCGGCGGCAACCGTGAGTTGAGTGGTTTCCTGCGGACGCAGATTCGGTCGTAGCAGAATTGAGAACCAAAGCCCCTTCCTCGCGGGCGAAGTCCAGACGCGACCAAGCCGTCCCCTCCCCTTCGTCTGTGATTCAGCGAAGACGACAACCCCTTCCTTCACGCCATCGCGCGCAAGTTTTTCAACGATATCGTTTGTAGAAGTCGTCTGCTCAAACACGCGGATGTCGCGCCCGATTAGTCTGGCTTTACCAAGTCGCGCGAGCAGATCGTCGGCATGCAAAACATCTGGCGTGCTGATGAGTCTATAGCCAAGCACCGGGCTGGCCTCGATTTCGTAACCGACTTTGCGAAGCTCCTCTACACGGGCCCAGATAGCAGCGCGAGTAAGGCCGAGACGTTGGGAAAGTTCTGCGCCGCACACGCCGCCATTCTCCGCCGCGCGGAGAGCCATGAGAATTTGCGTGTCAGTCGTCATCCCCGAAATGTAAGGACGCGGCAACACGGCGTCCAGCGTGGCGTGAGTCAACCTTGCTGCAATATGATTACATCCTTTGCGTACTCGCATCTTTGCGTTAAAACGTCGCGCGATGTTTGAACTTCTCAAGACCGACACCCACTCGAATGCGCGTTTGGGAAAACTGACTACCGCACACGGCGTGGTGGATACGCCAGTATTCATGTCCGTGGGCACACAAGGCAGCGTGAAGGCAATTGATCCCCGCGAACTGCGCGAGATGGGCACACAGATCATACTAGGCAATACCTATCATCTCAACCTCCGCCCTGGAATGGAAATCATCCGTGCCGCGGGAGGGCTGCACAAATTCATCAATTGGGATCTGCCGATTCTCACGGACAGTGGCGGTTTTCAGGTGTTCAGCCTCGCGAAAATCCGTAAGGTAAAGACGCACGGCGTGGAGTTCCGTTCGCATGTGGATGGCTCATTGCTTTTCCTAGGTCCTAAAGAAGCGATGGAAATCCAACGTACCCTAGGCTCAGACATAGCGATGGTGTTCGATGAATGTCCGGCGCACGACGCTCCCGCCAAAGAACAACGCCTAGCTGTCGAGCGAACAATCCGCTGGGCGCGCGAGTGTAAAGAACAACCCCGCGCGGACGGACAACTTGTGTTCGGCATCTGTCAGGGCGGAAGCAATCCGGCGCTGCGCGAGGAATGCGCAAAGGCCCTTGTGGCGATGGAATTTGACGGTTACGCCATAGGCGGCGTGAGCGTGGGCGAGCCTGAACCGGAGATGATGAAAGCAGTTGAACTCGCTGAGCCACATCTTCCAACGCACAAGGCGCGTTACGCCATGGGGCTTGGCACTCCGGCGCAGATGGTAGAGCTGATCGCTCGTGGCGTGGATATGTTCGATTGCGTACTGCCGACTCGCGTGGCTCGCAACGGTACCGCCTACACGCGCAAGGGCGCTATCGGGATCAAGGGCGCTGCTTACAAGATGGACTTCGGGCCGATCGAAGATGGGTGCGATTGTTTTGCATGCCGTAATTTCACACGCGCGTATCTGCGACACTTACTTCGAGTGAATGAAATCCTAGGCCTCCGCATGCTGAGCGTTCATAACTCTCACATGTATGTCAAGCTGATGGCCGACGTACGCGCGGCAATTGCGTCAGGAACTTTCTCGGAGTTTCGTCGCGAGTTCATCGCCGGGTTTGTGCCGTCGCAGAGAATTTTGTCGGCGCGTGCGGCGGCAAGCTTGGAGCAGTGAACGCTATTCGGCTTGGAGGTTATGGGCGGGCTTGATCAACAATACAACCACCACCGAAAGCAGCGCGATGCCGGCAAAAACACCAAAGATTGTGTTCAACGCAACGTTGCGATCTCGGAGCGCACCGAAGCCAACATCTGCGAATCCACCAAAGCTGATACTCACCAGGTTCATGATGCCGTAACCTGTGGCGCGCAGCTTGGGTCGCACAATCTGCGAGAGTATGGGCATGTTGTTGCCGTCGAAAAATCCCCAGCCAACACCGAACAACACGAGGGATGCGATGGCGAGTGAAAGCGAATGTAAGTTTGGCGCATTGCCCACGCCGAACAGTGCCGGGATGATCAACGCCATGCCGATGGCACTGACGTAAATGCGACCACGATCCGACTGATGCATCCATCGGTCCGCCAACCAGCCCCCAAAGAACGCGGACAAAATCGCCGCCGCCTGCCAATACAATGTTGCGGACACACCTGCTTTACCCTGACTGATGTTGAAACTTTTTTGCAGGATGGCGGGCATCCAATCCCGCACCACCCAACCCGCCAATGCGGGCAGCGTGAAATAAAACACGAGCAGGATGAACGATTTATTACTGAGCAATTCGCAAACGGCAGTAACGACGCGTGTTTTTTTTTCGACATCAGAAGCCGAAATTTGTTTCGTTACATCGCGCAACACCATAAGCAACACTGGCGCATAAATGATTCCCACCAGTCCCGTCACGTTGAACATCCAGCGCCAGCCCAACGCAGGCGCATCCGCCACGTAGCCAGTGAAGCCGCCAAGAATCACGCCGCAGTAGATCCCCATCTGATGCAAGCCCGTCGCACGCGACCTCGTATTGCCGGTGTGATAATCCATAATCAACGCTAATGCCGCCGGGATATAGAACGCCTCGCTGACGCCCATCAACGTCCGCGTCCACAACAACCCGTCGTACATCGTCACATGCCCCGTCACGAACGTGATGGCCGACCACGCGAAAAGACTCCCGCAGATGGTGAACTTGCGGCCAAAACGATCTGCGATATAACCGCCGACGGGACTGAGAAAAGCATAAACCCATTTGAACTGACCGAGCATCTGTCCCCATGCTTTCTCGTTGCTGAAACCTGTCACATCATTCATCACGGACGACTTCATCGCCGCAATCATCTGGCGATCCAGATAATTCAACAACGCCACCGGAACAAGCAGTCCGACGATGAGCCACGCGTAGCGACTGACGGATTTTTCCTGATTCATTTGCGTTGAAGGTTAGACAATTGTACGGAACAAGGACAACAAGGCAGTGAGGAGACGACTTAGCAGCAAGCGACACTCACGATTGAATCAGGTAACAAGGTTTTGTCCAGAAAACTGTGTAAGTGGTTTTTTGTTTTGGTTTTTGTTTGTTCAATATCCCGGGCGTCAGCCGCGAGTTAAAATGAGCCGGGGGCGAGCGGCGAGCCCCAGCTCGAGCCCCCGGCGGTCAATGGTTCGTGAGTCGTTCTTCATCTCTTTTCCTCAGTCCAGCTTGGGCATCCGCTCCCCAAACTCGATCGCAAACCGATTCAACGCCTCGCTCCAGTTGGCGATCGGCATCGTCCACTTCTTGGCGATCCGCTCCAGGGCCAACCAGTATAGCTTGAGCAGCGATTCCTGATGCGGAAACACTCCTCGGTTCTTGCTGATCTTCCTCAAGGATCGGTTCACCGATTCTATCGCGTTGGTCGTGTAGATGGCTCGTCGTATCTCTTCAGGGTATTTCAGAAACATTACCAACTCCGCCCAGTGCGCCCGCCAGCTCTTGCTGATCGTCGGGTATTTGCGATCCCACTTGGCTTCAAATGCCACCAGCGCTTGCTCGGCTTGGGTCACCGTCGCCGCCGGATAGATCACTCTCAAATCCGCCGCCACAGCCTTGCGTTCTTTCCACCCCACATAGCTCAGGGAATGTCTCACCATGTGCACCAGCACTTCCTTCTTCCCGGCCATCGTGATCCCCAATGCCAGATACACCGCCACCTTGCTCACCGTTCCGTTCTCTCGCACCTTGCCCCACAGCGCATCAAAATAAACAATCGGATACACGTCCTCCAACGGTCGGTTCTGCCAGACCTGCACCTCCGCGCACACCGCGTCGGTCACTTGCGACACCAAACTCGGTGACACCTCCACGCCGTAGATCTCCAACAGGTGTCCCTCGATCTCACGCGTCGTCAGTCCTCGCGAATACAAGCTGATGATCGCTTGGTCAAACCCTTCAAACCGTCGTTGCCCCTTGGTCACAATCTGAGGTTCAAAGGTCCCGTTGCGAGCTCGCGGGGTCGCCAGCTCCATGCTCCCAAACTCTCCCTTGAGCGTCTTGGGTGTCGCGCCGTTGCGTGAGTTGCCGGTCTTTCGCCCGGCGGGGTCGTGCTTGCCGTAGCCCAAATGCACCGTCAACTCCCCCCCATCGCTTTTTCAAGCAGTCGCTTCTGCAACACCTTAAGCAGCCCGTTCTGCCCCAGCAAATCCTCGGGCTTTTGATAATCCTTCAATAGTTCATCCAACACCGCTTCAGTTATGGCCATAGTCTCCTATCCTCTCTCTTCGTTCTGGCCACTTACACAGTAAACTCTACACATCCGGTAACAAAAAATGGAGCGCGGAAATTTCTCTCCGCACTCCGAAGTTTCATCGGCATTTCAGCGGAGTTTACATTACGCCGGATGTTCCAGATCCGATGTGAACAGCCTGTAGCACATCTCTCCCGACGCGAGGCGCGGAAGAATTCTTTCCGCTCTTCCAACCCGTCAACACAGAGGATGCTGCTGACAATTTCTCCTCCATGTCCTGCACGCGGTGGAAATGTTCGGTGGCGGATTGCTTGGCTTCGTCACGCTCCTGCTCGACACGCGCCAGCTTTTCATTGAGCGGTTCGATGTTGCGGCGAAGCGTTGTGAATTCCGTCTCCCATTGCAGCTTGGTCTGCCGGTGAGCCTCGCTCTGCGCGTTCAGTTGAACCAGCAATTCCTGCTCGCGTTGCTTGGCTTTGGCCGCAACCGCTTCTTCTTTTTGCAACATTTCCTGCCGCAACTGCTCTTCCTGTTCGCGGAGCGCACGTTGACCAACTTCGGCCAATTCCAATTCACGACGCCGTCGTGAAAGCTCGGCTTGGCTCTGCAATTCAGCTTGGCGAGTTTCAAACTCAGCCTGAATCTGTTGCTCCCGCTGGCGGAATCGAGCCTGAAGAATCTCTTCTTTCTGCTGAGACTCCTGCCCCAACCGCGTTTCAGCAGCACGGACGCGCACATCGGTTTGACGCACCCATTCTTCTTCGCGACCGCGCAGTTCTGCGTCCCAACGATTCTGCAATTCACTCTCACGAGCTGCGGCTTTGCTGGTCAATTCCTGTTCGCGCTGCTTGAGCTTCGTCTGAAAGTCCTGTTCCATCTGCGACAATTCGTGACTCAACAGCCTATCCGTGGCCTGTACCCGCGCCTCGGTCTGGCGTGCCCATTCCTCCTCACGACCCCGCAATTCCGTATCCCAGCTACTCTGTAATTCGCTCTCGCGCGCCACAGCTTTGTTGGTCAATTCCTGTTCGCGCTGTTTGAACTTGGCTTGGAGCTCTAGTTCCTGCTGCTGCAATTCCTGCTTCAAGCGGGTGTCCGACTCGCGCGATAACTCGTTGAGTTGACGTTCCAACTCTGATTCGCGGCGACGCAGTTCTTGAACGGCATGAGCTAGCAATTGTTGCTCACGTTGTTTAAGGCGGATTTGAGCGGCTTCATCCTGCTGTTGGATCTGCTGCTCACAGCGCGCTTCTACCTCTCGGGCGCGAGCTTCCAACTGCCTTTCGAATTCTTCTTCGCCACGACGCGTGTCTTGCTCGAATCCGGCCTGCTGCTTCGCGATGCGCGTTTCAAAATCCAAAGTCATTTCCTGTTCGCGCTGTTTTATTCTGTGTTCAAAGTCTTCCCCTAATTGGCGAAGCGTCTTGTCGAAGTCCAATTGCTGCCGCTCGGAACGGTTCTTCTCCTGACGCAGCGCCCTCTCCAGATCACGCGAGGCCTCGTCACGCACCTGGGTCAATTTGAGCGATAGCGATTCCGTCTGTTGTTGCATCTGTGCATGTGCCGCATCACGGTCGTCCAAGGCTTCCTTCAAATCATAAGCCAGCTTGGCAGTAGATTCCTGCGCGGATAATTCAGCATCCGTCGCCTGACGACGAGCCTGCATGACCTGCGTCTGGCAATCCTCGGAGACCTGCTGCAATTTCTTGCGATGTTCTTGCATCATCGCCGTACGTTCTACTTCTTGGGCGGCGCGCTGGGAATCAAGTTCCTTGCTCATCTGGGCCAGACGATCAGACCAGGAATTTTGGCGCAGTTGAACCTGACGTTCGATCTCAGTCTTCTGAAAATCACGCAATGCATCTTTCTCCGCCACCGCCTTGCTGAGTGAATCCGCCATACTGCCGAATTTTCCGACCCACTCGTCTTCCTTTTGCTTCAGTTGATCTTCATGCTTAGTCTCTGAAACCACAGCAGCTTCGCGCGCGGTTTTCAGCTCCGCTTCTTTTTCTGCAAACGCTTTTTCGGCGCTCGCGTTTGCCTCAGCCAGTCGACGTTCTGCCTCGGACTTCGCGGCGGCCAACGCCCTATCACGGGCAGCGACCTGCGAGGAGACTTCCTTCACCATACGCTCCGCCCGCAACATCTTTAGTCGACCGGCGCGGATATAAAGCTGATGCAGGCCGCGAACCGGAAGACTGCGGCGGGGGTTGGTTTGTTGTTCATCACGGTGGAAGAGTGTCGAGAACCCGACTTCAACCATCAAGGTCGGTAGGAATGCCACGATGAAAGCCAGAAACGGATAAACCCAAATTCGCACCATACTGATTTGGTCCGTGAGCAAATCTCCACGCTCCTTGGAAGTTGCTTTGATGGACAAAGGACGCTCACCGAATAAAATTCCGCGCACGATTTCGACTGTAGTCGCGATGCGATGCACCTGCGTGGTTCTGATGGCAGCTTCACGCGCCTCGTAATATCCATTGGCTACTTTGCTAGAGGCATCTACTTGTGCGCGCAGTCCATCCACTTTCTGAACAGCCAATCCTAGTTCTGCATCAATCTGTTTCTCTTCCGCCTTCCACTCCCTGGCAAATGCAGCTTGAGCGGCTAGCAATTCTTCACGCTTGCGGTCTGACTCATCGCGCTTGGTGAGTGAACGACGGTCGAAGTCACCACGTATCCGACGAGCATCTTCGCCCACTTGAGCTATCGCATCACGGCGCCTGTTATTTACTGCGAGCAATTCTGCTTCTTTAGCTCTGATTTGCGCATCGAACTCCAAGAACAAAGTTGGTTTGAGGATCGTGTTGGATTCACGCTCGGGCGCTACGCCGGGATCAACAGGCTGCCCCATCAACTGGCGCAATAAAAAACTCGCTTTGGCGTAATCCGCTTTTTCCTTTTCATAAGCCGTCTTTTTGTTGGTGTATTCAGCCAGCTTTGCCTTGTAAGCATTCTCGATTCGCGCCTCTTCAGCATTCCACTTGGTGGCACCCGGTAATTCAGTGTCGCGACGCGCCCGCAAGTCGGCGATGGACTTCGTGAGCTGTTCAGCATCCGCATTAAACTGCTTGGTGAGATTTGCCTGACGAGTTTCTACCTCGGATAATTCTTTCTTCTGATAATCGGTGAGAGAAATGGCGTCAGTGCGCGCGTCGTCAGTGCGCTTTAGCGCTTCCTCAAGTTCGGCTTTGGCTTTGGTTTTCTTCGCCGTCAACTCCGCAAGCTTGCGTTCGCGGTCAGCCTTCTTCCCTTCGATCGAGGCTAACTCGGCGTTGAGTTGGGCGATCTTGGTATTTTCAGCAGCAGCTTTTTCCAACAACTGGCTGGCCGGGGCCATCGCAGCACCCATTTCATACACCGCCATGTCTTTGACCAATTGAAACGTCAGCACACAGATCAGCGGCAACCCCATGCAAAGCATCATCTTTTTCTGCCCGCCCGTGCGCGAAGCAGTCCAGATGGCCAAAGGTAATTTGAGTAACTCCACCGCCAGAATCGTCGCGCCGATCGGGCCTATTCCAAAAAAAGTCACTCCCATGCCTTGAGGCAAACAGACCACCTGTTGATATTTCCAACCGGTTGCTAGGATGACGAACTCCACCACTGTTGCCATGACGAGCAGTGGCAATGTTAGATACGAAATGCGTTTGCTTTTCAACCGTTGCCATGGAGAAAGCTCCGTGTCCTGCGCCTCCCGAGAATGAGCAGAAGCTTGCGGATCGCTTGAGTTGTGATTCTTCATATGTAAACCTTGTAAAATCCGGCTATCAGTCACGGGACAAACGCAGGACAAAATCTTCCAACGCGTGCCTCCCGTGTGGGAGGTTTCAATGCGGCCCTCCTAAAGCCACGCGGCGACTTTCGCAGCTTACGTGCCGGTGGGGCTCATTTGGGCCAGTATGGGTTCAGAAAGCCAACAAAGGCCTTGCAGGAGACTTAAAATTCGCCAGCACACCGAAACATCCGCCTTAATTTATAGCCCTATCTCAGAAGGATAAGTTGAGGCATCAGCGTCAAGAATCCGGACATATTGGGACGCGACTCGAACTGCTGCTCAGGTTAATCGGCCTAATAAAATGGGGAGTGCGGCGACTTGTCGTTGCCCCAGCAACAGCGCGTCCAGCGATGCGGCGAAGGACATATCGGTCTATGTGACTTGCGTGCGAGAAAGCCATGCCCCGAACCGCTGCACGCGGCTCTGCCTGAGCGTCAAGTTGCTCAGGCAACGAAAGCGCAGTCATGCCCTCATCATTACGCACATTTATCAGGGGTGATTTTAAGGTTCCTATTGTCAACGGGTTGTGGCATAAGCTGCGGATGCAAGACTCATTGAGCGTGTCCATCGTGAACGAATTTGCCAATGCCAAGTTGGGGGATCGGCGTTTGCACGCGCGATTGCTCCAACTCTCCGAGGCCTTGGCGGGGCAGCCGCAAGCCTCCATCCCCAAAGCCACTGGCAGTTGGGGACAAGCCTGCGCCGCATATCGTTTTCTGGATCACACCAAGTTCACACCGCACGATATATTGCGGCCTCATTTTCTTCAGACACGGGAGCGCGCCGCGACTCGCAAGAGGGTGTTGGCTGTGGCGGACACGACTAGCCTCAATTACGGTCAGAGTCCACAGACCCAGGGACTGGGCTTGATCGGAGGACTGGCTGACAAGATCTTTGGGTTGATGCTCCAATGCCTGCTGACCTTCACGCCGGAGGGGTTGC
>WBXK01000002.1 GCA_008933055.1 Verrucomicrobiota bacterium
CGACCAGTTGCACATCGAGATTCTCAACGACGTCGGGCAACCTGTTGCAGATGGCGAAGTCGGCGAAGTGGTAGCGACAACTTTCGGCGTGGAAGCGATGCCAATCATTCGTTATCGCACGGGCGATTGCGCCGCCTTGTTGCGCGAGCCCTGTGTGTGTGGACGCGCGACTCCGAGGATTGGCTCGATCGTGGGGCGCAAGAATCAAATGCTTAAGTTCAAGGGCGCATCGCTATATCCGGCAACATTGAATGCTGTGCTGGAACAAAGCGCAGGCGTAGATGCGTTCGTCGTCATCGCGCGGAAGGAAAGCGAGTTGTCCGACGCGATTGAGGTTCTCGTGTGTGGCTCTGCTTCGGTTGCGACATTACGCGAAGCATTTCAAGCGCGAGCGAAGATTGCGCCTCAGATTCGCGTCGTATCGCGCGAGGCGATCGAGTCGTTCCAGATGCCGGCTAACGCACGGAAACGACGGACCTTCGTGGATTTGCGATGAAAATCTGCGTCGTCATCCCATGCTACAATCACTCGGCGACAGTTGCTGCTGTCGCTTTCGCAGCGTTACGACATGCGCCGGTGATCGTGGTGGACGATGGCTCGACGGAGACGCTGCCAGAGCTGGCGGGCTGCGATGTCGTTAGGTTGAAACAGAACGGCGGCAAAGCGGCAGCCTTGCGCGCAGGATTTCAGCGGGCGATGGGACTCGCCTTCACGCACGCCATCACGATGGATGCGGATGGGCAGCACTTTGCCGAAGATTTGCCCAAGTTTCTCGAGGCTGCCAAAACACAACCGCAAGCCTATCTTGTTGGCGTGCGTGATTTGGTGGCGGCTGGCTGCCCGAAGCACCGCCAGCGTTCTAATCGTATCTCCACGTTTTGGTATCGCATCGAGACGGGTGTGAGACTTGGTGATACGCAATGTGGCTTCCGCTGTTATCCGCTGGCACTCGTGCAACAGTTGAAGATTCGATCCGGTCGTTATGCCTATGAATTGGAGTTCATGGTGCGCGCGGCTTGGGTTGAAGCGAATATCGATGCCGTGCCCGTGAAATGCAGTTACGAACTTGGCAAGACCGGCACGTCGCACTTCCGCACCGTGCGCGACTTCGTCCATATCACCAACATGAACATTCTGCTCGTGTTGCAATCGTGGCTCGTGCCGTTGTCCTTGCGGATCGCCTGGTCACGTGGCGAGAAACGCGGCTTCCGTCACTCTGCCCACGACATTTTTGCCGACAACGCGCACGAGCCTGGAAAGCTGGCGGCGGCGATGGGGGTGGGTTTGTTTATTGGAATCGCGCCGTTGTGGGGCGTGCAAATGCTGTTGGCGTTGTGGATCGCGCATCGGTTTAGGCTTAACAAGGCCGTGGCCGCGTTGGCGAGTCACGTTTCCATCCCGCCCATGATCCCGATTATTTTTTGCGGTGCGCTGACCTTGGGAAGCTGGTTGCTGACGGGGAAGTGGTTTGAATTCTCCCTCAAATCCATGACGAGACAGGAATGGTTCGCGGCGGCCAAGGCGCACGCGTGGGAGTGGGTGGTGGGTAGTTTTGTCTTAGCAATCATCGTCTCGGTGACGGGATCCATTCTGACCTACATCATCGCTCGTTGGGTTCGGAAAAATGAAAGATAATCTCTACACGCGGCTATATCTCTGGCTCGTTGGGCATCGTCGCGGCGTGCTCGCGGTGACTGTGCTCGTGATGGCGGGAGCGGGTTGGTTCTCGTCACGCATTGATTTGCAGGAGGACATCCTCGACATGCTGCCGCGCCATGACCGGCAGGTGGATGAGTATCGTTACGCGCTGAAAAAGTTTCGGCAGATAGATCGCGTCTATCTGGACATCGGTATCAAGGCCGACGATCCCGAAACACTCGCCCGCGCGGGGGATGAAGTCTTCGTGCGGTTTTCCACAAACCGGAACTTCGGTCGCATCACGTATCACATCGAAGCTGGTGGGCAGGGGAAGGTGGTTGAATTTCTCACCGGCGCGCTGCCGAATCTGTTCACAGAAGCGGACGCTCGTGCGCTAGAAATAAAACTGGATCCCGGCGAGGTGCGAGCCTATCTGACCGTGATGCGCCGCAAACTGGCTGGGCCGGAAGGGATGGTGTTGAAGGATGTCGTCGCGGCCGATCCGGTCGGCCTGAGCGCGCTCGTCGTGAATAAGGTGCTGCCGCTGCAGACGGGTTTTGGGGACGCACAAATCGTGGATGGGCGCATCACCAGCGGCGACGGACGGCATGTTCTGATGATGGCCGAACCAAAATTCAGCTCGTCAGATTCGAAGGCGAGTGCGTCATTGGTAAGGGAGATGGAGCGTGTTGTCGCGGATGTGGCAAAAAAATTCCCGGGCGTCCACGTCGCGATCACGGGCGGACATCGCATGGCGGTGGACAATTCCTCTATCATCCGTGTGGACGCCACGCGTTGCATCGCCATTGGCACGGCGGGGATGATTGTGCTGTGCTTCGTGTCGTATCGGCGGCGTTGGCTTGCGCCGATGTCATTTTTGCCATCGCTGTTTGGTACTTTGATGGCGGGCGTGGTGTTGATGCTGTGGCAAAAACATTTGTCTGCCATCGCCACAGGTTTTGCTTCCATAGCAGTCGGCATCACTGTGGATTACGCGATCCACATCATCTATCACCTCGACAACGCAGGCAGCGCCGATCATCGCACCATCGGGCAACATCTCAGTCGGCTCGTTTTTCCGATTTGCATCGGCGTCATTACAACCATCGCGGCGTTTCTAGTGATGATGACGTCGCCGATGCACGGCTATCAACAGCTCGGTTTGCTGGGCGCTATTGGAGTCGTTTTTTCGGCGGTTTTCGCGCTTATCATTCTGCCACTGCTCATTCCTGTAGTGAAGAAGCCGGGGCAACCGCCGCTGTGGTTGACCACGTGGTGGGAAAAGTATTTCTGCTGGGAATCGCAAATCCGACTCTGGCTTGCGTTGTTCGTCGTGATGTTGACGTTGGCGATGGCGATGGGCTTGAAACGACTTCGTTTTGAGGGCGATATCGCAAAGCTCAATGGCATCACAGAATCCACGCGCAAAGACGATGCGTTGATCCAGAACACTTGGGGCAGCGCGCTGGGCATGACGATGGTGGTGGTGCGGGGCAACACGCAGGAGGAAGCACTCGTCCAGAATGATCGGGCGTTTGAGGCGTTGTCGCGCGACACGAATGTAGCGTCAGCATTCTCGCTTTCATCGGTGTGCCCTTCGCCGGATATACAGCGCGCGAACTTTAAACGCTGGCGGGAATTCTGGACTGCCGAACGCCGTGCGGGGGTGTGCGAGACGCTGGAACGAATTACCAGAGAGCTTGGTTTTCGTCCGGACGCGTTCACGAAGTTTTGGCAAGGTGTGGATGGCGAGATTTCATTGATTACGGTAGAAATGTTTCAAGGCACGCCATTGGAGAAGGCGGTGACCGAGCGAGCCGCGCTTGGAACGAATGACAGCGCCATCAGCACGCTAGTCAAACTCAAGAACCGCGACGGGGCCGCGAAGCTGCGCGAAACGTTGCCGGACGCCATCGTTCTCGACAGCAAAGGGCTGGCGGATCACATCGCGGGGTTGGCAAAGGTGGGGCTGAAAAGGTTCGCGTTGTGGACGGGGGTATTTGTGGCCGCACTGTTATTTCTCACGCTGGCATCCGTTGAGCTGGTCTTGATGACACTGTTGCCGCTGGCGTTTGGATTGTTATGGACGTTTGGATTGATGGGCTGGCTGGGTCTTCCGATCGACCTGATGAACAGTATTTTTGTCATCTTCGTGATCGGCGTCGGCGAGGATTACGCTGTGTTTCTCGTGACGAGCAAGCTGGATGAATGGCGCGGTCGCACGGGGATGACGGCGGTGAACAGCGCGTCGGTGTTAATCTCCGCGTTGACCACAATCTTCGGCTTTGGGGTTATGGTGATCGCGAATCATCCTGTCTTGTTCTCGATGGGTGTGACGGTATTGATCGGCATGGGCTTTGCCTTCGTAGCGACTTTGATCATCGTACCTATCAGCATGGATCTGTTGTTGTTCAAAACACCCCCGTGCGGCGCGCCACGTTGGTGGCATCCGTTGGGAACGCTCTGGGTTTTAATTCATCTGGGCGGCAGTCAGGTGTTTCTTTACTACGTGGTGCGACCGGTTCTGAAGATTGTTTCTTCGAAAACGTCCGACGACAAATTGCGACGCGCGACGCGTTGGTTCGCGCGTGGGGTATTGAAGGGGATGCCTTTCGGGAAGCTGGAGTTTGACCTCAAGCAGGAGCAATTCGCAAAACCTTGCATCGTCATCAGCAACCACCAATCTGCTGTGGATGTGATGTTGGCGGTCGGGTTTCCCGGAGACGTGCGACAGACGGCGAAAAAGCGCGTGTTTGATGCGCCGATGCTTGGGGTTGGCTGTAAGATACTTGGTCACGTCATGGTTGAGCCGAACGATCCTGCGAAGACCCTTCAGCGTTGCCGCGATACTCTGGCGAGCGGTGCATCCGTTCATTTTTATCCCGAAGGCACGCGGTCGAAAGACGGGTTCATGGATCGCTTCCATCGCGGAGCATTCGAGTTGGCGGTTGAATTACAGCAGGAAATCCTGCCCATCGTCATCTGCGACTCTAACACCGCTATGCCGCGAGATGCGTATTGGTTTGAACCGTTTCATTGCACTGTTCGCGCTTTGCCGCGTGTGACGCCGCAGAGTTTTGATTACTCACTCGGCGTCGTTGCGTTGATGAGGCACTGCGAAACCCTCGTCCGCGATGGGCTGCAAAAGGAGTCTGACAAGGTCAACACGCCGCCCATTGTGCGCCGCAAGATAAACCGGCTCTACCGCTATCAGGGCAAATACGTAGAGGAATTCGTGCGCTGGAAGATGAAGCTGGATCCGGTGTTCCTCGCGTTGGACGAAGTGGTCCCGCGTCGCGCTCATGTGCTCGATTTGGGTTGCGGTTACGGCATGGCAACACATTGGCTGGCGACGTTCACTGACACGCGCACATTCTGGGGCGTGGATTATGACGAGAACAAAATCCGTGTGGCACAACGCAGCGCGCCGGCCAATCCGCGCATCAAGTTCACGCATGGCGATGTGCTAACATGCGAGTATCCCCCGTGCGACGCCGTGCTGCTGCTCGACGTGCTGCACTACTGGACGGCCGAAAAACAACTGGCTATTCTCATCAAAGCGCGCCAAGCATTGCATCCTGGCGGGCGATTGGTGCTACGCGATGGTGCGCGTTCGGAGACAGTCGCGCACAGCAAGATTCATCGTTGGGAAGAATTCGCCACGCGCACGGGCATGAACCGGACGAAGGAAGGATTGCATTTCCAGACGCAGGCGGAGTTGGAGGGGCTGTTGCAGGGCGCCGGTTTTGCCCGGTGGGAAATCAAACCTGGTGCGGGCAACGATTCCAACCTGATGCTTGTGGCGTGGGTGTAGCTTCTGCCTCCCAGCATTACAACCCAGTCCTAGTCTGATTCAGCAACCACTCGTAAAACTTCGGGTCGGCATAGGCTTGCTTCCATGAGTCGTGTTTTGCCTCGGGATAGACGGTCAACCTGATGTTTTGAACACCAGCGTTCTTCAGAAACTCCACTACGCGTTCGGATTCTTTGAGCGGGACGATATCGTCTTTAGCGCCGTGGAAGGCCCAGATGGGCAGTTTCTCCAGTTCCTTCTTCTTGTCCCATGTGCCGAGGATTACATCAATCATGCTTGCGCCGCCGCAAATCGGCGCGATGGCGGCAAACTTGTCTGGGTGTGACAGTCCCAGCTTCCAAGTGCCATAACCGCCCATGCTCAGGCCGGTGAGATAAATGCGGTTCGTGTCCACGGCGTAATTGCTCTCGATGCGATCGAGCAATTGAAGCAACGGTTCGTTGTCCCAGAGTTGGCCCGCTGGACACTGTGGCGCGACTATGATGAACGGAAAGTTCGTGCCTTGTCTTACCAGGCTCATCGGTCCGTGGATGGCGGCGCGGTTCACGTCCGCACCGCGTTCACCGGCGCCGTGGAGGAACAACATCAGTGGCGATTTCTTGTCACTCGATTTGCTGTAATCAGGCGGTAGGTAGAGCAAATACTTCAGTTCACCGGTGCACTTGCTTTTCCAGTCTAGCGTGGCAGTCGTGAAAGAACTGTTGTTGGTTTGAGCTTTGGCTTTCATGGCAGAGAAAATGGCGACGAGGGCAAAAAGGAGGCTCAAGCTGGTTTTCATAAACAGTTTTTGGCCGCAGCTACATGATCTTGAGTTTTGGCAAATCTTGAGAATCAATCAGGCCCACGGGTTCTTTCTTCGCATTCACCACGATCAAATCGTCAATGTTGCGCTCGTTAAATATCTTTAATGCTTCAACGGCCAGCGCGGTATCACGGACGCAAATGGGGTCGGGAGTCATCACGGATTTGATGGTTCGCGAGAGCAAGTTTTCGTCCGTGGACATTTTGCGACGGAAATCGCCATCGGTGAAAACCCCGGTGAGTTTGCCTCGCGCATTGACGACGGCGAGGCTGCCGGACTTGGCTTTGGTCATCACGAGCAGGGCTTCTTTGACGCTCAGGTTTTCCGCCGCGATGGCATTGCGCTCTCCGGCGCGCATGATTTCGCCGACGCGTAGCAGCATCGCGCGGCCTATCGCTCCGCTTGGATGGTACTTGGCAAAGTCGTTTTGTTTAAAACCACGCGCTTGAAGAACAGCCATTGCCAGAGCATCGCCCATTACGAGCGTGGCTGTGGTGCTGGACGTCGGCGCGAGATTGAACGGGCACGCCTCCTTCGGCACATGGACGTTTATTACGATGTCACTGTGTCGAGCGAGAGTGGATTTTATTCCGCCAGTCAGCGTAATGATTTTTACTGAGAAACGTTTGATTGCGGGCAGAAGATTTAACAACTCATCTGATTCGCCGGAATAACTCAGCGCGAGCACTACATCGCCGTCGTTGATCAGGCCGAGGTCGCCGTGGAGCGCGTCCACGCTGTTGAGCACGACGCTCGTCGAACCCGTGCTAGTGAGCGTGGCGGCGATCTTCGCGCCGATGTTGCCGGATTTGCCGATGCCGACGACTACGATTTTGCCCCGGCGATTGATAGTTTCAGTGATCGTCGAGACCGCGATATCAAAAGACTTATCAAGCTGAGCGCGGACGGTTTTGATCGCGGCGAGTTCGATATCGAACACTTCACGGGCTTTTGAGAGGTGACTCACGCGATGAGGATGAATTGTGAAGCGCGGCAATTCAATCACGAACACGGTGCTCGTCTACTGCTTAACAAGCGACGTGGACTCGCGCTTTAACCATCCTACGCGCCGCGAGTCATCGGTGACTTGCAGCCATTCTCCCTTGCTATCGAGAACGCGCAGTTCAGCACCGTCGTGCGCCGTGATTGTGGAGGGAGATTGATCCAGTGGACTGTTTCGCACGGTGGCATCGGCAGTTGTCACGATGGCGAACTGTTGTCCCGTTAGCTGTAAAAAGGCCAGCGCAAGACACACGCACAACAATGCCGTGCAACCCGCGGCTAGCCATGTCCAGTTGCTTAATGTTGGAACAAGCGCGGGCTTGAGCTGTCGCATGAGGAGAAAGCCAAAGGTGATCCACACGCCAGCGACGCATAGCCATGTCCACTCGTTGAGGCTCAACGTGCCGAGCCAGCGTTGCCACGCAGAACTCTTGATCGTCGGGCCTTGGACTTGGTTACGCGCAAACCGCAGATTCGCGCGCAGATCGGGATCGCGCGGCGCAATGGTTTCAGCCTTGCGATATGCTTCTATGGCGCGGCCAATGTGCCCAGCTTTGAACTGCGCGTTGCCGAGATTGAAGTAGAGGGCAGGAGAAATTGTGCCTGTAGCAGCAAGTTTTTCGTAAGCAACAGCAGCCTCAGCGAACTTATTTTCTGCGTAGAGTTTGTTGGCATTATCGAAGGCAGTTTCAACCTCTGTGGCCGCAAAGGAGGGTTGGCATGAAAGAGCGAGTAGGAACAGGAGTGTGGTCGTGCTCGGCCACCGCAATTTTTGCCAAACCGAGCTGCTCCCGTAGTTGCCAATCGTTATTGCAAATGGAAGTTGCTGCGCCCGAGCAGGGGCGCACTCCGTCGCTGATGTTTGAAAGACGTCGATCTTCACGCTTTCACCTCCTCAAGTTTCTTCAGGGCGCTTTCAAGCCGGGGGATGATAGCCGCAAGTTCGTGTGATGATTTGATGGGTGCATACCGCGCGAGATTGCAGGCTTGAAACAGTTCGTGCAACGCGGTCAGTGTCGAATCTGGAATGCCCCGCGGACGGAGTTTTTCATCAATCACAGCCTCGGTTATGCCGGACGCAGAAGTGTCCAGCCGTTCGCCGAGTTTTTCTTGCAGCAGATGCGCGAGTTCGGCGAAGAATTCATCGGACTTATTTTGTGCGGCGAGTTGGTGGATGTTTTTCAGACCGGACCGGATCGTTGCTTCCACCTGACGTTGACGGCGGAGTCGGGGATTGTTCGCGATAGAGTCGGTGCGTTTCCGCCATATGAACGCGGCCAGAAAGGCGAGCATTGGGGCGGTTGGCACTGCTATGAAAGCGGGTTGCGTCATCAACGGCGCAAACGTTTTCGAGAGCGAACCAAGGCGTTGTTTGATTGGAACGATGTCTTGTTGGGGCGGCGGCGTTTCGGATGATGCACCACCAGTTTTCACAGCGACCGCTGGTGCAACGTTCACTCCGCCGGGACTTACAGTGAGTTTGGTGGCGGGATACGTGAGGGTGCGGAACTGTTTCACGTCCGGATCAAAATACGAAAACGTTATGGCGGGCAATTCGCGGATGTCTGTGCTCTCCGGCGAGATGATCTGCTCGAACGTTTTCGTGCCTTGAAATCCGAATTGATCTGAAACTTCGATAGAGGACGTGGGTGGATACGCTTTGAAGCCGCCCCACGATTTATCCTCCGGCAACGTGATCGAGTCGAGCGCGCCTCGACCTGAAATCGCTATGCGCACGGTGATGGGATCGCCCGCCGCGACGTTGGTCGGGCCGACGGATGCGGTCATAGTGTAATTGCCGACGGCGCCGGTGAACAGGGGTGGAGTGTTTTCCACTGGCAGCGGGAGTGATTGAAACGTTTGAGCTTCTACGTTGAGCGTGGCTTGGGCACTCTGCGAGTAACGTCCGAAGAAATCCGTGCGTCCACCGAGCAACGTCACGCTGCCGTTCACCGGACCAATGGTGAGCGGCCCGGTTTTGATAGCCGTGGCGGCAAAAGGCATCGGGATAACCGTAAAGGAGGCGTTACCTACGATTCGTTTGAACTGCTGACCTTGATTGAATTTGCCAAGAATGAAGCCATCCCCGGTGAGTTGTGGAATCTGTGGGTTATTGATGTTGCCTACTTCTTGCCGGAGATAGAGTCGCAGCTCTCCAACGACCGCTTCGCCGACGTAGAGTTCGCTCTTGGGAAACACGAGCCAGAGAAAAGCCATGTTGGTAGCAAGCGCAGGCGGCGGCGACGCCGGGTCTTCACGAAGAGCTTTCAACTTCAAGGGCAAGCTTGAGACTCGTTGGCCATTCAGATTCATCTGTATCGCAGGAATGGTGATGTCGCCGGGTTGATTCGCAGCGAGCGTGAAGATGAAGGATTGCATGGAATTCATCTTGCCGTTCACAAATGTGCTCTGCTGGCTGGAAGTAGTGCCAACAATTTGCAATCCCGGAATGGCCGGGAGATTCGGTGTGCCGGAAACTTGCGCGTCTTCGACAGTCAGGGTGAGCGTCACGTTTTCGCCCAGGATGAGGGAATCCCTATCCAGCGTGGCTTTCAATCCGACGGCGTGCGTGGTGAGAATTCCGGTGAAAAATAAAACCGCCGCCCACCGGAGCAGTTTCAAACTGCGCCGGGCGCGTGGCGAAGAACTGATTTCATACGACAAGCTTTCCATTCTGCGCAGACATTGTTGTTTTTCAGCCAGCCGTGCGCAAGCATCGGTTGAAGCCTGCGACCCGAGATTATGGACAGGCGAGGTGGGAAAATGTTCGCAGAAAGTTTCAGAGTGGGAACGCTGGCAGACAGGTTGGAGGGAGCGGTGTCCCCAACGCGCCCGCTGGTCGGCGCGCAGGCGTCCTGATTTACCAAGGCCCGGCGCGAAGGGGACTAACGCGCCCTACCGGCTGCCTTTTTCAGCGTATCGGCAGGAAACACCCATAGACAGAAAACTGAAACTATGGTTTAACAGAGCGAGACAAACCAAACTCAGAACCGAACTGTTTCGCCCTATGAAAAGCTCAGCCTTACACAAACTCCTTGCTCTCACGCTCACTGCCAGTGGGCTGCTGGCGCAAACGGCATTCGCACTCATTACGATTGAGACTGTGCCGGTGGGCAATGCTGGTAACACTGCTGACCCGACGACCGGATATGGCGCGGTGGGTTACGACTACGGGATTGGCAAGTACGAGGTGACGCTCAATCAATACAATGAATTCTTGAATGCCGTTGCCAAGACGGACACATATGGGCTTTACAACACGCAGATGGGGGCGCTCGCAAGCATTATGGGTATCTCTCGCAGCGGAACGTCGGGGAGCTTTACTTATTCGGTGATTGGTAGTGGGAATCATCCTGTGACGTATGTCAGCTGGTATGACTCAGCGCGGTTTGTGAACTGGTTACACAATGGACAGCCAGTGGGATTACAGGCGGCGGGTACGACGGAGACGGGGGCGTACACCTTGACGGGCAATACTGGGATTAGTCTGCGGAACTCGGGCTGGGTTTATGGATTGCCGAGCGAGAACGAGTGGTACAAGGCGGCGTATCACCAACCTTGGGATTTGGGCGGAGACAGTGACAACTATTGGCTGTATCCGATGGCAAACAATAATAACGCGATACCTAGAAGCCGGAATGGCAGTACGAGCGACAACTTGAGCGCAAACTATTGGTGGGATGATGGCATTGCCAATGGGTTCAATGGTGGGTATGCGGTCACGGGAGTTAGAGGCTTTTCAAGCAGTCAAAACTACCTTGCGGACGTTGGCGCGTTCAGTTTGGCGGACAGTTTTTACGGGACATTCGATCAGGCCGGAAATGCGATGGAATGGAACGACGCCATAATTGGGTCGGGTCGCGGGTTGCGTGGTGGGGCTTGGAATCACGTCACCTATCTCGCTTTGTCCTCGGGGAATAGGACCAGCGACGGCCCGGGTGCGGAGGCCAACAACTACGGTTTTCGTATCGTCATGATACCCGAGCCGAGCGTCGCCGGGATGATAATGCTCGGAATGGCTCTGGTGGCTTGGAAACGGAAGTAAACCTTTGGCTCGGAGTGTGCCCGTCCCCCGGGCACAGCGATATTCAAGAACCAAGCGCGGCCAGTTTTTCGGAAGCCGCCCGCATGGTCAAGTTGCTGCGCCCGAGACGGGCGCGCTCCGTCAGAAAAGTTTCCGGGCGTTTGAGATGTCACGCTGGATTTGTTCGCGTAGCGCATCGAGGGAGGGAAATTTTTGTTCGTCGCGCAGTTTTCCAGCGAATACGACCTCTAACTCCTGACCGTAGATGTCGCCTGAGAAATCCAGCAGATGAACCTCCACGCGGACGTGAGGCGTGGGGTTCGTAACAGTGGGACGGCATCCGATGTTTAGAACGGCGCGGTGTGTCTGTCCGCCAACGGTGGCTTGGGCAGCATAGACTCCGTTCGTCGGAAGAATCATTCCGGCGGTGTCGAGGTTGGCGGTGGGGAAACCGAGTTTGTGGCCGAGTTGATCGCCGTAAATTATTTTCCCAGCGACGGAATAAGCGCGTCCCAGCATCTGGCTGGCGGCGTCAAAATTATCCTTACGGATGGCTTCGCGGATACGCGTGCTGCTGACGGTTTGTCCATCAAGCGCAACGGCGGCGTGGCCGCGAACATGGAATCCGAGTTCTGTGCCTAGGGTTTTCAGCAGATCGACGTTACCGCTGCGCTTGTGGCCGAAGACGAAATCCGCCCCAACGCAGATGCTTTGGATGCCGCCGAGGTCGCGTGCTAGGCTGCGGATGAATTGCTCGCCAGTTTGCTGGCTGAAGTCTTTATCAAACCGGATCACAAGTAGCGCCTCTGCGCCGAGGGATTCGATGGTGCGAATCTTCTGAGCCTGCGAATAGATGAGCGGCGGCACGCGATCTGGCGCGACGATGGCGCTGGGATGGCGATCAAATGTGACGACGACCGCGAGAGCGTTTTGTTGTCGCGCATCGGCGATGGTCTGGCGGATGATTTGTTGATGCCCCAGATGGACGCCATCAAAGACTCCGATGGCGAGGCAAGCTTTGCGCCCGGGAGTGTCGAGTTGATTGGCGTGCTGGATGAGTTTCATGCCACCGCTAGTTTTAAATAGGGGATCACTCGCTTCTCTAGTTCTGCCCCAGACAGATTCATCACTGCATCAAGCGTTATTGCGTCGGCCACATCGAACTTGCCAGAGACTGCGCGTCGTAGCGTGGTAAGGTGCGCACCGCAGCCAAGTTTGTTTCCTAGATCGTGCGCGACACTGCGGATGTACGTGCCTTTGGTGCAGGCGAGTTTGAATTTGCCGAGCGGCTCGGTGTAATCCGTGAAACGGAAGTTGTAGATGTGAATGAGTCGCGGCTCGCGTTCTATCTCAATGCCTTTGCGCGCGAGTTTGTAAAGCGGGACACCGTTTTTTTTGATGGCGGAAACCATCGGGGGAATTTGCATCTGATCGCCGATAAATGTGGCAGCGTCCTCGTTCAACTGATCAAGAGTCATCGGCGGCACAGGCAACGAGCCGGTGAGTTCGCCGTCGGAATCGTAGCTCTCAGTGGATTCGCCGAACTTCATCGTGCCTTCGTACACTTTGTCGTCGCCCATCAAACGTTCGGAGAGTTTTGTGCCGCGACCGAGGACTATGATGAGCAGGCCAGTCGCGTTGGGATCGAGCGTGCCACAATGGCCGACTTTCTTGATGCCGAACCTGCGGCGGATGGCATCCACGACATCGTGCGAAGTCGGGCCGGAAGGTTTATCAATCAGGATTGCGCCGTCGAGCGCGGTAAAATCTTGCATCGTTGAAATATGAAATGGTTGTTGGGAAACAAATCTTCCTGCCTCAAGGCGCAAGGAGTAGAAGTGTTTTGCCACGCGCGTTCAAGAAAAACACGCGGATGGATGTATCAAGCGATAGCTCGAATTACTGGGCCGTCTTGCCCGATCTGACGCTCCAGTCGTAGTAAAGATATTGGCGCGTGGCTGGAGATTTGCCGCTGTGGACGGGGAGAGCGGGGACGTACCCCTGATAGGTTGCACCAGAGATGCCGAGGCTGTTGAGAAGCTGTTGATCACAATCGGTCATCGCCCAATTATCGGATCGCGCTCGGATTGCCAGAGCTTTTTGGGGGGATTCGAAAGTGCGGGTTGGATCACGAGCTGTAAGGGATGCATCCACTTCTGGACGACCGAATGGATAGATAACAAGGTCCGAGCCCACCCCGATGTCGTTTGTAGCAGCACGGAGCGAGAAATAGCTCACGGGCACACTGAGTGGGGGCGCAGGCGCGATGTTCGGCAGCTTTTTGTATTGAGCCGGGCAGATGGCAACCGCTGCGGTGCGAACTAACAGTAATTGAGGTCCAGGATAAGAAAGATAGTTCGCGATGTAAGCTGCGAGCGACCCGTCATATCTTTTTGGGCCAGCCACGCCGGAATCTCGGTAGGTAAAAAACATCCCTGTCCAGCAGGGGCCGGGGAGTTGGTCGTTGTTGTCCAATGTGTACATCTCAATGGCCACGCCGATTTGTTTGAGGTTGCTGGTGCAGTTGATTTGGTGGGCCTTTGCTTTCGCTTTGGCGAGAGCTGGGAGCAACATCGCCGCAAGGATCGCGATGATGGCGATGACAACGAGTAATTCGATGAGGGTGAAGCCCCGTCGCTTGGTCTTATTTGTGTTGTCTTCGTTCATAGATTGTTTGGGTCGGAAATCATTGCCGTGTGCGATAGAATCCTGCGCTTGCATTTGTGGCGGCGTCATCGGTGAACGCCGATGTCCCGTTGGTGTTCATTAGGTTGGTGATCTGCTGCCAGAGAGCGAGATTTGTGGACCGATCCACGGAGTAGGCGTAACCAGGTTCACCTGTGACGATGAGTGTCATGCGTCCATCGGGCAGGGGCGTGATTGCCTGAAACCACATCGGCGCGAGCGGTAACACGGTGAGTGCGGCATTGGAACTCACGAGCGAACCCGCGACGTTGGTGACAAGGACGGAATAATTTCCTGCATCGGCGAACTGGGCGTTGCTACGGATGTAGGTGCTGGCTGTCGCGCCGGAAATAGGAGAGCCGTTGAATTGCCATTGATAACCGGGCGTCGGCGTGCCCGAAGTCGCGACAGAGAACGGGACGTTTGAGCCGAGCTTCACGGATTGAGATTGCGGTTGAGTGCTGATGGTTGGCGCGGTGTTGAACGGGGCAACGTAGGTGAGGCGGACCCCGTCAGCCATGACGACGTTGGCGACTGGTCCCGCATTGTTGGAGACTTGGATGTAACCATTCGTGCCAGCGGCGAACGGACATGAGGCCGCGAGTTGCAGCCATATGCCGCCGTTGCTCTGCTGATTCACGAGGACGTTTGTGCTACCGCCTTGATAACTGATAAACCACGGCGAGTTTATGGCGCGGTTGGCGCCAGCGGGATATTGGATGGCGACGCTATAATAGCCCGCTTTGCCAATGTTCGGGCGATAGGTTGCCGTGCCTGTTCCACCAGCGGTGGCTGTGGCAAATCGGTAGTCTGCGAGGTAACGCCCTGCCGCAGTCGTCCCCAAAGTCCATGAGCCGACGAAAGTGACTTCGGGATTCGTGTTATCGAGGAAGATGTCCGTGTTGGTATTAACGAAAGTGGCGGTAACGGCGCGGTTCGTGGCCATCGCGATATTGATCGGATTGTTTGTGCCGCTGGCGTCGCCGCTCCATCCAGTGAACGTGTTGCCAGCGTTGGGGGTGGCGGCGAGCAAGACAGTCGCTCCGGGGGTGTAACTGGACTGGCTAGGGCTGGGAACAATCGTGCCGCTACCGATCACGGTTGAGCTGAGGGAATAGTTGACGGTGAGCAGCGCGTTGGAGCTGGTGATGCTGCCAATCGCATTGGTGATTAAGACGGAGTAATTGGCTGCGGCGTTGGTCTGCACGGCGAGGAGGGTCAGACTGCTGTTTGTGGCAGCGGCAATGTCCACGTTGTTGGATCGCCACTGATACGCGAGCGGGGCGGTCCCGTTAGCAGTAACGAGGAAAGTTGCATTCTGTCCTGCCACAACGTTTGTGTTGGCGGGCTGCACGGAAATCGTCGGAGCGGACGGCGGATTTGTTCCCGCGAAGATCAACTTGAGTCCGTCGGCGATGGCGAGATTGCCTGCGTCGGCGAAATCATCACGCACGCGGATGTTGCCGCTTGTGCCTGCGGTGAAGTTGAATCGTCCAAGCAACGACCAGTTACCGGAGTTGGTCTGTTGATTGGCGAGTACAGTCGTGGAGCCGAGCGCGTGGGTGATGATGAACGGCGTGCCTGAGGAAGCGTTGGTAATGAAGGGATGCCATTGATATACGTCGTAATCGCCCGGGGTGACGATGTTCGGTGTGAATTGCGCGTAGCTCGAACCGGCGCCTTGCACTTTGGAAAAATAATTTGTGCCGAAAGAGTTCGTGTCCGATCCTGTCATGCCGTAGTAAACCGGCAGCGTCGTGGTGGATCCGAAAACTCGCACATGAGTCCAGCCGCCGACATAAGTGGCACTGGAGTCATCCATGACAATGTTGTTAACGACGCCCGCGAAATCGCCGACCGTGCCGGCTTTGATATTTGTCCATTGAGCCGAGCTGTGGAGATCAGCGCGCCAGAAGTTGATGCTTTTGAACCCCCCCACCGTTTGTGCGTGGGGATCGGCCATGCAGTAATCAATGAACTCGGTCACGTCCTCATCTGGAACAGCTGTGGATGTTGCGTTGCAAATCAATCCGCCGACAATGGCCGGGCCATAAACATCCTGCAACGGGTAGATAGGCTTGATAGCGTTCGTCCAATACACGGTAAGTCCGTCAAGAAAGGACGGTGATAGACCAGATAGACTGTCCTGCCAGGTTTTCCAATTCACATCCGTCCAGTTGATGGTCGCGCTTGGTGAGCTTTTCAGTCCAGCCGTGGACAAGTGATAAATTTGCGGCATGACAGCGTCGCACCAGAAGCCGAATTCCTTATAGGGGAAACTGGAGTGGAAGTAGATGATGGGAAACGGCGCGTGAGCGAGAAATTTATTGGGCCAATTGGAACGGACTTGGGAGCATTGCGCCCAAGCGAGTGACGGGCCGTTCGTCCCGACGCCGGCAATGCTGCTCTCCCATTCGGCTTCGGCATCCCAAACAAATCCATCCCCCCCATGATTGAACACAAAGTCCGCAATGGCGACCTCGCCCGCCGTGTTCGTGGCGAATGAGCGGTTGTAGCCGAATACGAGGATGTTGTTGGAGTGGGCGACGTTGACGAAGTTGGAGGTGAGTTGTGGAAAACCGTAGCAGGCGTTGTAGAGAGAAGTGCCCGTGCCTGTTTTTACGATGACGTAACGGATGCCGACGCTCTTGTAGAACAACATGAGACTGTTTTCATTGGTGACGCTGGTTACGTGTCCGCCGAGTTTGTTAGTCGCGTCTTGGATCGAATAAATCCAATCGCCTTTGCCGAGATTCGCGGGATCAATGCCGCCATCGCGAATGACGGCGAATGTGTTCGAAGCTGAAATCAGGAGTGGCAGTAACCAGATACGAACAATCATTTGTGGCAAGCGTTTCATGTGTTTCGGTCTGAATGTAGCGCGTTCAATCTTCCGAACCAACGGCATCTTTGTGTCATCCAAAAAGAAACCGGGACGGTTACCCGTCCCGGTTTCCTGAATACTAGCTGGTCATCCTATCAGCGGCGCACCTTGAAGAACTGCGCGCTGGTAGCCGTGTTCGTGTGCGGGCTGCTGGTGGAGACATCCACGTAAGGTCCGGTTACGACGGATGCGGATTGCAAGACACCTGGTCCGGTCCAACTAACGATGCCGCCATTGACTGTGGGGTTGATGTTGACGCGTGGAGCATAGTTCAACGCCACGATGCCGTTGTTGGAATCGAGCGAGAAAATGCGTCCGCCAGCAATGTCAAACGCGACCGCGCCCGTGCCATTGCCGTTGTTGTTGTTGGCTGCGTAATACTCGCGATCAATCAACGCCGGAACATCGCTCGCCGCCGTATCATAGAGCGAGATGTTCTGGGGAATCTGGCCGATGCCGATGCCCGCGATGAAGTTGTTGATGTTGTCCGCGCCGATGGGCGAAACGCTGTTTGGAGGATTGGCGTGAGTGGCGATGACTTCGCCCGTGCCAGCCAAGGCATCATAACGAACCAAGCGGAGTTGGAATCCAGACGACTTGGCCCAGAATGTATTCGTAGGGCCGAAGGCGATGCCGAGACGTGCGAAGCCGTTGGCTTGCGCATCGAGCGGTAGGTTGGTCACGGCGATGTTGACGAAGTTGAACGTCGAACCATCGGCAGTGTTGAACAACGCGATGTTAGTTCCGGTGGCACAACCCGCGATGATCTCCGTGTTCACTCCAGCGCCGCGAACAGCCAATGTGTCGCCCACGCGACCGATACCGGGATTCGCGAGATAGGCGACTCCCATGCCGCTGCCGTTGGTGGCGTCTGCCCAGCGATAGATGCCGAAGCTGTCGGACGCACCGCTAAGGATGAGGTTGCAGGCATACACCGCGCCGTCATCTGCCACGCCCGCCATGTTGATCGGGAAGAATCCGGGAGGCGAAACAAGCAGAAGGGAGATGTCCAATTCACCGATGTCAGCGCCCGTCGCAGCATCCAAGGTGTGGACGCCGTTTGTGGGTGCACGACTGGGGACGATGAGGCGCTGACTGATTGGATCGTATGCCAAGCCACGTTGGGTGTCTCCTGATGAGGTGATGTAATCGCGGCTCCCGGCAGCGACAGTCCAGACCTGCGTAGCGACCGTGGAGTGACCTGAGGCGATGACGGATACGGTGGTCACTGCGCTGGTGATACTGCCATACAGGTTCGTCACGATGACGCTGTAAGTTCCCGCATCGGCAAGGTCTGCTGCTCCGAGCGGCCATGAATTGCTGGTGGCGCCGGGAATCGGGGTGTTGGTGTTGAAATACCATTGGTAAACGAGCGGGGAAGTGCCGCTGGCGGAGGCGGAAAGGGACACGGGCGAATAGCCTTCAACATAGATGCCGCCGCCGGAGGGCGCGCCGCCGATTGTTGGGGGAGTATTGGTTATAAAGCCGGTGATTTCCACTAGGGTAACACCGTTGTTTGGTTCACCGAATACGACCCGCCCGTTTCGATAATCCACCACACCCAACTGATCTCCGTTGCCTTGATACGGCTCTACCAGCTTCTGATTCAGAACAACGACGGCGTTTGAAGGACCATTAAGTTGGAGAACTTTACCGCGATGAACCGTGGTGTTGGTGGTCGCCGCTGTGGACACGCAAACGCTGGCTATGAATTTAAGCCCGTTTGTCTCGAAATATTTCAACCCGTTGTTGGCTGATTGATCCATGTTGAATGTGGAGGCGATGCTTGAAGTGAGGATAGCCGGGTTATAAACAACTCGATAGACCGTTTGCGCACCTGCTACGCGGCAATAGATGGCGTTGTTAGTTCCTTCAAAGGTCACACCTGCACCGACGCGGTTCACCCCACCTGGAATTGTTATAGAATAATTTGTGAATGCGGTCGCCGTCGAGTCAGTCGCCTTGAAAATAAGGAAGTTAGTTGTTACGTTTGCACCAGCTCCACCGTTGCCGACGACTACAATTTCCGTATCCAGTCCAGCTCCACGCACGTCCATGTAATCACCAGCTCGCCATTGAAAGGAAGTGCCAGTACCCGTTTGGAAAACGACGTTTGGTGCATCCGTGAAATTTGTGGAGGATGGCCACTTGTAGATTTTGAAATTTGATGCCGGTGCGGCAGATACGTTACACGCATAGACAGAACCATCATCTGCGACTCTGATGGGGGAGAGCGAGACAGAGCCACCAGTCACATTAGTTCCAACTCCCTGTCCGAGAAATGAGCCGTTGGCGGCAGCAAGTGAGGTAAAGTGATTGCCTCCATTTGTCCCCGCCGTTGTGCTGGCGTAAACGATGTTTCCAGTGATGGGGTCAATCGCAAGCCCTCGCACGTTTCTGCCGGTGTTGCTAGGAAGGTCTTCGGGTAATCCTGCCGCGGCGTTGGTGCCAGCACTGCGACTCCAAACATGGCTGAATATTGGGACTTGTGCATGTGTCAAGGTGATGGCTGACGCGGCGACCGCGATGCATAACAGTTTGAGTCGCGAGCTAGTCTTGGCGGCCCGAGTGCTAAGTGATGGGTTTTGTTTCATGTTGTGACTTGTGTTTATGGTTTAAGGAAAATTGCTGAGAGTGTTTGTGTTGTCTTTACGGGGCTACAGTTCCTTGAAGTCGCGTGTAGTCGCGCACATTTCCGGGGGTGCTCTGTGGGGTGGTGAAATTCAACAGGTCGGCACTCTTGGAGAAAAGGAACTCGCCTGACCACTTCCAGTATTCCACATGACCGTCCGCGAAGGAGATGACGCATCCACGACCATGTCTTTTTCCGGGCGTGTTCCAATTGTAGAGTGCTGGCGCAGGGCCTGTGCCCACGCCCGCTATACCCATGGCGCCATTATCAATGCTGTATTCGTCTTCATCGAGAAAGACGGAAGCTTGAGAAGCACTTGGATTGTTGATTTGGCTGGTTTTATAGGGAGTCCGCGGTGTTGTTTGACCGGGGGGAACAAAACCGTCAGATGAGCTGCAATCAACCCAATTGATCCAATTCATCCCAACACTCATGGAATAACTTCGGACCCGGGGATAAGTGGACTTGGGTGCGCTTGGGCTTGTCTCGCCGATCGTGGCGCGATCTGCCGGACATTTATAAACGCCCAACGAAGTATTGTATCTGAAGAGGGTTCCGTTTTTGATGTTGTTGGTTTGAACAAGAATGGAGTCTGTGATCGCATTACCTTTGATCCAAGAGCAGTCAGTTGAGCCTGCGCCGCTGGTCCAGTTGCGAACGAGAGACTCATTGAAGTCACCAGAATACAGCGTCCAACAAATCGTTAGTTGCTTGAGGTTGTTTAGGCACTGCGTGGTGTAGGCTTTTTCCTTAGCCTTAGCCAAGGCAGGCAGAAGCATCGCGGCAAGAATAGCGATAATGGCGATGACGACCAGCAGCTCAATCAGAGTAAAGCCGGCCGCGCGCTTGATTGCATGCCGTTTTGATTTGTTTGCGACACCGCTTCGGCTGTTCTGAAGCGTCGACGAGCATGGGTTAGTCACAGGACTAAGTAACCTCACCCCAAAAAAACATTCAACGAAAACTCCGAAGCTACTCGCTACATATCCATGTAGCCATTGGTTTGTTTTGTGTTTTTGGAGTCGCATAACTATGCTCCGACTACGCATGTTTTCGAGCCTGAAAGCCTTCGCCCGTCAAGTCTGCCATTGCCTTGGCTGGACCAAGGGTGTTGGTCTGGTGTGGTTTGCCTCCGCACTTAACATGAACGTTTTCGCAGCGGATGCGGCCCGCTACAACGTCCGCGTCTGGCAGACAGATGAGGGGTTGCCCCAAAACTCAGTGAATGCGATAACTCAAACACGCGACGGGTATCTTTGGGTTGGCACTCGCGAGGGATTGGCGTGCTTTGATGGCATAAAGTTTACTCTGTTGGATGAAGCTGCTGCCTCTTATTTAAAAAATGCTTCCATATCAGCGCTCTGTGTCAGCCGAGACGGGAGTTTGTGGATTGCGAGTGAAAGCAACGGGCTGACTCGCTTGAAGGGTGGTAAGTTCACGCATTTTCTAAAGGCGGACGGTTTGCCGGACAATCAAGTCCAGTGCCTCTTGGAAGGCAGAGACGGTGGATTATGGATCGGCTCTGAAACAGGGTTGGCCCGTTTTTATGAAGATCAATTCACGCTCTTTCCCGAAGCCGACTTGTTGCATAACAACTCGATCAAAGCGCTTCACGAAGACGGGCAGGGGATTTTGCGAGTAGCGACGGTGACAGGATTGGCTTCTGTCAACAAAGATGGGGTGCCAAGCGCAAACAATCTAGGAATCGGGCCAGTAGGGGGTGTTTTCAAATCCGTATGTGTTGACCAATCAGAGCGCATCTGGTTAGGCACGACGGATGGCCTAATTTGCCTAGTGGACGGCAAGCCTGCGAGTTATGCAGCTAATAAAACGGTGCCGGAAAAAATCACCACCGTCATCCACGAAGATCGGGTCGGCCAACTCTGGATCGGAACATACGGCGGCCTTACTCGGCGAATTGGTGGGGCTCTAGCGCAAAATTGGTGGCTGAATAAAAGCGGTATAGATGATGTGATCAACACGGTGTACGAAGATCGTGAACGGAACTTATGGATTGGGGGACGTGATGGTTTGTATCGCCTCAGTCCGGCGCGGTTCGTGAACGTGACCACCCAAGACGGATTGACTGGCAATAATGTCGTTTCGCTTTTAGAGGATCGGGATGGCGCGATGTGGTTTGCGACTTGGGGTAACGGCGTGACTCGGCTCAAGGGCGGACGCTACACCTCCATCACCGCGAGCAATGGTCTAACTTACGATAAGGTGTTGTCCTTGGAAAAAAGCCGAAATGGGAATCTGTGGGTGGGGATGGATTTTGTGGGCGTATTGAACCGGTTGCCAGCCACTCTTTCAAATGATTTTCCTCGTCCGAGCGGGATATTTAATTCAGCGATCCGAGTTATTCACGAAGACAAGACCGGAGCTGTTTGGGTAGGGACGGGCAAAGGTTTGAACGTCATTTTCAGCAACCATGTTGCCAGCTATACGACCACTGAAGGTTTGGCGGGGAATGACATCACCGCGATCTGTGAAAATATAAATGGTCAGCTTTGGATTGGAACAGACCAAGGGCTGAGTTGCTGGACTGGAAATGGTTTCACGAACCTCACTACAGAGCCGGGGCTATCGCACAATCGCATCAACGCAATCTATGCGGATGCGATGGGTGAGGTATGGATCGCCACGCGGGGCGGTGGATTGAGCCGGTATAAGGCGGGAAAACTTACGAGCTATACGACCCAAGAAGGACTTTTCAACGACGATGTCTATGAGGTTCTCGAAGACGCGTCCGGTCATCTTTGGATGAGTTGCCGACGCGGAATTTTCCGGGTCAGTCGGAGTGAGCTAGATAATTTTGACAGTGGAAATATCAAGCGCATCAACAGCACATCCTTTGGGCGGGAAGACGGTTTAGCCACTGAGCAATGTAATGGCGTCGCTAAACCTGCGGGCTGGAAAAGCCAGGATGGCCGGTTGTGGTTTGCTACAATCCGTGGCGCGGTCGCCGTGGAGCCAAACGTCCGGGTCAACGACCTTTTACCAGCCGTGATCGTCGAAAAAATCGTGGTAGATCAAAAAGTATTGAGGGCTAACGGAGTCAGGCAACCAGATTCTGGAACGCTGATGATCCCTCCCGGTAGCGGGCGGATTGAGATTCACTTCACCGCGCTGAGTTTGTGGGCAGCGGAAAAAAACAGATTCAAATATCAGTTGGAGGGTCTCGACGATGAATGGGTGGATGCGGGGCATCAACGTGTGGCGAACTACCCAAACGCGGGGCCGGGCACTTATCGTTTCAAGGTCATTGCATGCAATAACGACGGAGTGTGGAATGAATCTGGCGCGGAACTTACCTTGCGTATTCTACCGCATTTTTGGCAGACATGGTGGTTTAGGGCAGCCTTGGTTTTGTTTTCGATATTATTAATAGCTGGCATCTATCGGATTCGTGTAGCGCGGTTGCGAGGTTTGGCAGATTTGCGTATCCGTATCGCACAAGATTTGCATGACGACATCGGCTCTCGCCTCACTCGGGTGGCGATGGTCACGGAACTTGCCGATCGCGAGACCCCGGCTGGTGTTAGTAAATCGCACATTCAAAACATCGCCCGCACTGTGCGAGACATCACCCGTGCGATGGACGAAATCGTCTGGACGATCAACCCGCGCAATGACTCGCTCGAAAATCTCGCGAACTATATCTTCCACTACGCACAGGAATATTTTCAAGACACCGGGGTGCGCTGCCGGCTTGACCTGCCGCACGACTTGCCGGACCGTCGCGTCACCACGGAGGAACGGCACAATCTGTTCATGGCAGTGAAAGAAGCTTTGAACAACGTCCTCAAACACGCAGGTGCAACCGAAGTTCGAATCGCTTTGACCCGGATTGAGAAACGAATGGTGATACTCATCAGCGACAACGGACGCGGCGTGAGTGCTAGTCAAGCCGACTTAACTGGCGTAGGAATGTTGAACATGAAACAACGCCTCCAAATCATCGGGGGCGAGTTTAAGGTGGAAAACAACCCTGCCGGTGGCACAGCGGTGGCGATGCAAATGCCCAGAAAATGGTCTGTTTAAAACGCGGATGTCGGTTTAGCGTGACTATTCCAATCCACTTGCCTTGCGCGCCCGCTTGAGAACTTCTGTGGCTTTTGCGCGCGCTCTTGCTGCGCCGTCAGCGAGAACTTTGTTCACGTAATCCATATTCGAGAGCAATTCTAAACGTTTAGCACGTGCGGCGGCAAAGTGTTCCCAATACACCTCAAACAGCATCTTTTTCAGATCTCCGTAGCCCATGCCGCCGGCGCGCAGCTTCTCCTCCCACTCCTTGCCAACGCCCGCATCAATCACTTTGAGCAACTGTATGGCGATGTTTAATTCGGCGTCCGGCTTCGGTTCGGCGGGCGTGCGGCTATCCATCTTCAACGCCATGATTTTTTTGCGGAGACCTTTTTCATCTCCGAAAATCTCGATGGTGTTCCCGTAGCTCTTGCTCATCTTCTCGCCGTCGATGCCCGGCACTTTCGCTGTCTCGGCCTTGATCTGCGGCTCGGGAATCACAAATGTTTGGCCGTAGGTTTCGTTGAACTTGGTGGCAATGTCGCGCGTCATCTCGACGTGTTGCTTCTGATCTTGGCCGACCGGAACGAGATTCGAGTCGTAGATCAAAATGTCCGCCGCCATCAAAACGGGATACGCGAATAGGCCGTGATTGATAGGAATCCCCTTGGCCGACTTGTCTTTGAATGAATGGGCGCGCTCTAACAGCCCCATCGGCGTAAGCGTGGAAAGCATCCACGAAAGCTCGCAGACTTCCGGCACGTCAGTTTGCTTGAAGAACACCGAGCGTTTCGGATCAAGTCCGCACGCAAGAAAGTCCAGCGCCACGTCCAAGGTGTTTTGTCGGCGCGCTTGCGCATCAAACAACGACGTCATTGAGTGATAGTCTGCAATGAAATAAAACGCCTCGCCCTTTTCTTGAAGCTCGATAGCGGGACGCATCATCCCGAAATAATTTCCGAGATGCAGCGCGCCGGAGGGTTGGATGCCTGACAAAATTCGCATAACAAAGCATAGCGATGAATTTGGAACTCAGGAAAGCCGGAAGTTATCCTTGGCAAACCAATGGTTTTGGGAAGCCAAAATAACTCAATAAAAACGATGTTTTATCTTTGCAATACGCTTGCGAGTGGCTTTAATGCTGCCTCGAATCGTATTCGAACCAAACAAACGTAACAAAATCAATATGGCTAAAGCATTGTCAAAATCACAAATCGCATCCGAAGTCGCAACCAAAGCTGGCATCTCTAAGAAGGCCGCTGCTGAAATCCTGGAGTTCATCGCGCAGCTCGCGTACAAGAACGCCAAGAACACCTTCACGCTGCCGGGCCTCGGCAAGCTCGTTTTGGTCAACCGCAAAGCGCGCATGGGCCGCAACCCTGCCACCGGCGAAGCTATTCAGATCAAAGCCAAGCGCGTCGTGAAGTTCCGCGTCGCGAAAGCCGCGAAGGACGCGATTCTCGGCACGAAGTAATTTTTACCCCCTCAAGGCGCTCTGAGTTTCTCGGAGCGCTTTTTTTTTGAGAAAGACGTTTAACCACGAGACACACGAGCCGAGCAAAGGAGAAGCAAAATCTGAAAGAACACATCAATCAATTCGTGGAAAGGGACATCCACTATAATTTCTTAAGTTATCGACCTTTTTTGTGTTTAGTTCATCGTTAATAAAAGGGGTTACAGATCAACCAATCTGCTGAAGGCTTCCCCCCTTCACTTCCCAACGCTGCAAGTCCCGACTCAGTTCCCGCGGCCAATTTTCCTCGGTGCAAGTCATGAATACTTGGCCGCTTGTTTCACGCGCCCGTTCCAACAATGGTAACAACCCACTACGCCGCTTCACATCTAGTTCACCCATTACGTCGTCAATCAACAGCACTGGCGGGCTGCCGTGGATCCCTGTGAGATATTCGGCCTGCGCCATTTTTAGTGCGACGGCCAGCGTTCGTTTCTGCCCTTCGCTGCCGAACTGTGCGGAGGATTTCTCATTGAGCAACAGTTGCAAGTCATCCCGATGTGGGCCGATCAACGTGGCGCGGAAACGGCGTTCACGCTCGCGCACCTGCGCCAGCTCGACTGTGAAATCCGTCTTCACGCTCGGCGCGTAGGCGATGCGGAGTTCTTCCGCATCATTGGAGATGCGGCGATAGGCCAGCCGCGCGAGCGGCGAAAGTTTAGGGATCAGCTCGCGGCGATGTGTGATGATGTCATTGCCGAGCTTCACAAGCTCATCGGAGAAACTGTCAAGCAAGCGCGGGTCAGGAGAGAATTGTTTGAGCAGCGCATTGCGCGATCGGACGGCGTGCATGTAACGCTGGAGCAACGCGAGATAGCCTGGCTGCGTTTGCGAGAGCAGTAGATCGAGAAAACGTCGTCGCGTGCGCCCCGTGCCTTTGACAAGTTGCAAATCCTCTGTGCAGAAAACGACCGTGCGCAACGTGCCGAGATAGTCTCCCAGCTTCTTAACCGGACGAGCGTCGAGCGTGAGATTCCGTTCGCGCGCAGACCAAAACATTTTGATCTCATGCTCACTTTGACCGATGACTTTTCCGCCAACGAAATAACCGCGCTGTCCGTGCCGAATCATCTGTGCGCTGCCGACGCCGCGAAAGGATCGCAGCGTGGCCATGAGATAAATCGCTTCGAGGATGTTGGTTTTGCCCTGGGCGTTGTCGCCGAGCAGGACGTGGAATCCGGGCGGAAAATTGGCGTCCAACCGCTGGTAATTGCGGAAGTCGCGGAGCCTGAGATGCGCCAGATGCACAGTGGACAGAATGCGGTGCGGGCGTGAAGCTCGCGAGATTTTTTCACTGGAACGCATCGCAGCTATAAACTTTGCCACGATTTACAGCCGTAATCGAATTGCTCTTCATAATCCTTTCAGGAAGCATTTACTGCATTATGGAATGGATATCACAACCGGAAATCTGGGTTAGCCTATTGACACTCACCGTGCTCGAAATCATTTTGGGCATTGATAACATCGTCTTCATCTCGATCCTCGCGGGGAAGTTACCCAAGGAGCAGCAGGCGAAAGCGCGACAAACAGGTCTTATGCTCGCGCTCGTGACGCGTGTTCTGCTTCTGTGCGGTCTGGCTTTCATGGTCAAGCTCACTAAGCCGCTTTTTGAAATCCCGACGATGGGGATTCTCAGCCATCCTCACGGTGTTTCAGGTCGCGATTTGATTCTCATCATCGGCGGACTTTTCCTTCTCTACAAAAGCACAAATGAAATCCACGACAAACTTGAAGGTGAAGACGGCGAAGTCACGAGCCGAGTCGCGCCGAAGTTTGCGGCCGTGATCGCGCAGATTCTCATTCTAGATATCGTGTTTTCACTGGACTCGGTCATCACCGCTGTTGGTATGGCGAAACATCTCGGGGTGATGATTGCCGCTGTGGTCATCGCGCTGCTGTTCATGCTGGTTTATGCCGGAAAGATCAGCGACTTCATCCACAAGCATCCCTCACTTAAAATGCTCGCCCTGAGTTTTCTGATGTTGATTGGTTGTGCGCTGGTGGCAGAAGGTTTCCACAAAGAAATCCCTAAAGGCTACATTTACTTCGCGATGGCGTTTTCAGTCGGCGTGGAAGCTTTAAACATCCGACTGCGCGGCAAGAAAAAGCCGGCCGTGGTGGAGTTGCATCAGCCGTATCGGTGATCGCCGGGCGGATGGACAAATCAACCTGCTGAGTTACTATACTGACGGCTTGACTGCGGTTGCGAACCGGATGGTTTGGACTTGAGCGGTTAGGCTAAACATCGAACCAGATCAAATATGAAATCAATCGTCACATTCGTTGCACTCGCCTGCGCCGTGGTCATTATCAGCGGCTGCTCATCCACCTGCTGCAAAAAGGATTCGGCCGCAAAAGCATCCTGCGGTATGAAATGCTGCGCCGATGGTAAAACCACCTGCGCCAGCTGTCCGACTTGTAGCACGAAGAAATAATCTTTTCGCTCTCCTTCAATGCGGCCAGACTTCGGTCTGGCCGTTTTGTGTTATAGCGCCAGCAGGACCCTCTTAATCTCTTTCAATCGCGATTCGGCAGTCTTTTTCGTCAAGCGCGGAAACTTGCCTCCAAGTGTGATGAACTCTTTGTTACGCGTGAGCATGATCTTGTCTTCCTTCACTTCCACGACGGTGATGTTTCGTTCGCTGGCGAGGATTTTCAATTCCGCCACGGTCAGCAACAATTCCACCGCTGGCGGTATTGGCCCGAAACGATCACGCATCTCTTTTCGCAAAGATTCCAGTGCTACCTTATCTGTGGCTTGCGCGAGCTTACGGTAAAGCTCAATGCGATGCTGCGATTCCGTGGCGTAATTTTCCGGCAAACCGGAAGACTCACCGAGAAAATCCAATGCTACGCGCACTTCCACGCGCGGCTTCACTTTCTCGCCCTTCATCGAGCCGACGCTTTGCTTAAGCAACTGGCAATAAAGCTCGAAGCCCACCGCCGTGATGTGGCCGCTCTGTTCAGAGCCTAAAAGATTTCCCGCGCCGCGAATCTCCAAGTCGCGCATGGCGATCTTGAAACCGCTGCCGAGCGACGCGTATTGCTTCATCGCACTGATGCGCTTCCGCACGTCGCTCAGCATCCCCGCGCTACGCGGCAACATAAGATACGCATAAGCCTGATGCTTGTATCGCCCCACGCGCCCGCGCAACTGATAGAGATCGCTCAAGCCAAAGCGATCCGCGCGATCAATGATGATCGTGTTCGCATTCGGAATATCTAGCCCACTCTCGATAATCGTCGTGGAGAGAAGCACGTCCGCATCTCCGTTGATGAACGTGGTCATCACTTCCTCCAGATCGTCCGCGTTCATCTGGCCGTGCCCGACCACGATGCGCGCGTTCGGCACGAGCATCTGCAACTTCTGTTGCATCGTGTAGATTGTCGTCACGCGGTTGTGCAGGAAGAAAACCTGACCGCCCCGCGCCATCTCACGCTTAATGGCGTCGCGGATGGTGCGCTCGTCGTATTCGATCACGATAGTCTCGACGGGCAACCGGTCGTTCGGCGGCGTCTGGATCGTGCTCATGTCTCGCGCCCCAGTCAGGGCGAGATACAACGTGCGCGGAATCGGCGTGGCGCTGAGCGTCAATACATCCACGAGTGTGCGCAATCGCTTGAACTTCTCCTTGTGCAACACGCCGAAGCGTTGCTCCTCATCAATCACGACCAAGCCCAAATCTTTGAACGCAATATCTTCCTGCACGATCCGGTGTGTGCCGATGACTATGTCGACCGTGCCTTCCGCGAGTGCTTTCACGACTCGATCCTGTTCGCCGCGCGTGCGATAGCGCGACATCAATTCGACGCGGATAGGATAATCCGCCATGCGCTCGCGAAAATTATTATAGTGCTGCTGCGCTAGAACAGTCGTTGGCACGAGGATGGCAACTTGTTTTCCGCCCATCACGGACTTGAACGCAGCGCGAATCGCCACCTCCGTCTTGCCAAATCCCACATCGCCGCAGATCAAACGATCCATCGGTTTGGCGCGTTCCATGTCAGCCTTCGTCTCACTGATGGCGCGTAGTTGATCCGGCGTTTCCTGATAGACAAACGCGCCCTCGAACTCGCGCTGCCAAACCACGTCGGTCGGAAACGCGTGACCCTCTTGCGATTCTCGCACAGCTTGGATACGCAACATCTCCGCCGCGACATCACGCACCGCATGTTCTGCATGTTCCTTCGCTTTCGCCCAACGTGTGCCACCAAGTTGGTTCAACGGCGGATTTGCTTTGCCGGCGCCGACGTATTTGCTGACGAGATGCGACTCGCTGACCGGAACGTAAAGTTTCGGCGGCTCAAGATCATTGTCGCTCGGCGCGTATTCGATGACGAGACACTCAGTTGCAGATTTCTGACTTCCAACCTCTGACTTCCGATTTGCCGCGCCAGATGGAAGCATCTTCAGTCCGAGATAACGCCCGATGCCATTTTGCAGATGCACGACGAGATCACCTTCCTCCAAGTCCGTGAAATCTATATCCAAGGCCGAGCGTGTGGCGTGCGCGTGCGCCGATTTTTGCCGACGCGGTCGCTGCACTTTGTAACGTCCAAAAATCTCCGCGTCGGTGACCACAACGAGTTTTGCCTCATCGCAAATAAACCCACGAGCGAGAGAACCTATTTGCGGGGTGAGTTCAATCCCAAAGCCGAAGTCCTTCCAGACTTCCTCAAACCGCTGACGCTCACCATCGTTGTTGCAGAACACTTGAACTGCGTAACCTTTTCGCAACCAACGGTGCAGTTGGTTAAAGAACTCCCGCCGCTGCGCTTCAGCGATCTGGATTTCCGGCGCTCGCTCACCTAAGGGACGAAAGGCGTCGAGCGATGAGAACAGAGCAACCCCCTCGCCTGGCCTATGGCCCACTCTCTCCCCATCAGATGAGGAGATGGGCGGAGTGAGGGGCTTTTCTGTTGCACTCACTTCCACTCGAGTCGAACCCCGCGCATCGAGTTTCTCAATAAACTTTTCCCACGCGATGAAGAACGGATCGCCTGCCGGGATTTGTTTCTGGTATTCATCCGCGACTACCGAGAGTTGTTCCGGCTCACAGAAGAGGAAAATAGCTTTGGTTGGCAAATGTTCCAATAGCGTCGCCAACCCACCTTCTTTAAACCTGAGAATTGAGGCTTGAGACTTAAGAATACCAAGCTCCCCCGCGGGCGGGATCGTCACACTCGTGATCTCTTCACGCGAAACCTGCGTGAGTGGATCGAAGTAACGCAACGATTCCAGTTCGTTACCGAAAAACTCCAATCGCACGGGCCACGGACTTGTCGGCGGAAAAATGTCCGCGATGCCCCCGCGCATCGCGATCTCTCCCTTTTGAGTCACCTGCGCCTCGGCCTCGTACCCTTGTTCTTCCAACCACTCGACTAGATCGAGTGGATTCACAAGATCGCTTCGGGCCAGCGTTCGCGTGCGAGCAGCAAGATCGGTCGGCGTGAAAGTTTTTTGCAATAACGCGGTGACGCTTGTGACGATAATTGAGAATTGCCGATTGCCGATTGCCGATTTAGCAGACAACGCGAGCAGCGTTTCAAGCCGGTCACTGATGACATCCGTTGGAGGAAGTTTGCCTTCGTGAGGAAGGATTTCCCAAGAGGGGTAAAAGAGGGGTTTAGAGTTGGAGGCTGGAAGTTGGGAAAGCCAAGTTTCTAAATCCTGCTGAGCGCTTTCCTGCGTCTTGAGATTGTCCGTGATGATGACTATGGGCTGCGCAAGACAGTTTCGGTGGATCAGTGCTGCGAGAAAGGGTTGTGCGGGAGCGCAAATTCCGTCAAGAGACAAAATGCCGCCCCTCTCCGCGCGCCGCAGGAGATCCTGCACAACGGGAGTTGTAGCGATGTCAGCGAACAGATCGTTCCGTGCTGATACTGCCATGTTTTGTGACAAGCGTCTGGACAATCTCAGCCACACCGTGGGCCGTCAAGCATTGGCGAGGTGGGCGAAATCATCTCTTCCCAAATCTCGCTACAAAAGATACACATGTTCGTGACCTTGGATTATGAGCGCAGACCAGAAAGACTCTAAGACTAAAACCGTGATTAAGCCGATCAAAGTTTGCCTCATCGAAGACGACGACTGGATACGCAATAACCTCGCTGCGCAGATCGCCAAGCGCGACGGGTTCGCCTGTGCGAGATGTTTCAATAGCGGAGAACAGGCGTTGGCCGAAATCCAGAAGGACATTCCCGACGTGATACTTGTGGACATCAATCTTCCGAAGATGAACGGCATCGAGTGCGTGCGGAAACTCAAGTCGCTCATTCCGGACTCATTGATTCTTATGCTCACGGCGTACGAGGACAGCGACAAGATTTTCAAATCCCTGCTCGCCGGTGCCAGTGGCTATCTGCTCAAGCGCACACCACAGAATGAGATTCTCCAAGCCATCGCCGACGTGCATGGCGGCACCTCGCCAATGTCGGGACACATCGCTCGCAAGGTGGTTCAATATTTTCACCAACGTGGCGTTAAAGAAAACGAGATCGAGAAACTTTCTAATCGTGAGCGGGAAGTGCTGGACCGTCTGGCTGAGGGCGTTCCCTACAAAGAGATCGCTGACAATCTTTCCCTGAGTATTGACACCGTGCGGATGCACATCAAGGGCATCTATTCCAAGCTCCACGTCCATTCGCGTGGCGAAGCCGTCGCGAAGTATCTGTTGAAATGATTTAATTGCGGGGTTTTCCTTGTCGCGGATTCTGGATGACTGAGATTTCATTCTTTTCCGCCCGCCTCGTTGCCCGCTAACATCTGCTTGATGACGAATCTGCCGCGAACCATTCTCTTTGTCCTGCTGATGGCCTTGAACGACGTGCGGGTGGACGCGGCGTTGTTCGGCAGCGAGAAAAAAGATTTTGACCTCGCTACGCGATCTTTCGACATGCGCCTGTGGTCGCGAGCGGAAAAAGAGTTTGCTTCCTTCATCAAGGATTATCCCAAGTCAGAGAAAGTCACGGAAGCTTTGTTGCGGCAGGCGGAGTCGCTGTTCTGGCAGGATAAGCACGAGGCAGTGGTCTCGCTGTTAGCTTTACGGGAAGGCGATGCGGGCAAGTCTGCAGATCAATTCCTCTATTGGGTTGCGGAGGCGCAGTTCCACGGTGGGAAGTATCAGGCCTCGGCGAGGTCGTTTGGAAAGCTGGCGCGCGAGTTCCCGTTGTTCACTCGGCGACTTGAAGCAGCGGTTGGAGAGGCAGCATCGCTCATGAAGCTGGGTGAGTGGGCTCAGGTGACGAATATCCTGCGTAAAGCGGATGGGGCATTTCGCATGGAAAAAATGGAATCTGCGAGCAAAGTTACGGATACGTTGGCGCACGGCTTCATTTTGCTCGGGGAGGCACAACTTGAGTTAAAGAATTATTATGATGCCTTGTATTCCTTGAACCAAGCCGCTGCGGGTGCGAGCGAGGAGCTGGAGTGGCAGCGACGATTTTTGTTGTGCCGGACTTTTGCTGAGAGTGGACGCAATCAAGATGCCTCACGCGAGAGTGTCGGATTGATTGCAGCAGCCGAAAGCGTGAGCAACGCGGAATTGGTCAGCGAGAGCGTTATGTTTCGAGCCAATCTTTTGGCGAAAGCTGGTCAAAGCGATGAAGCCATTGTCACGCTCCGGCGAAATCTCACAAATGCGCCAGCCGCCCGACAGCGCGAGGCGTTGACTCGCATCATAGCAATCGCAGTGGCGAACAATCGGCTTGAGTTGGCAGCGCAATCGCTCGAACAGTATCTCGTTGAAACCAACGCTCCAGCATTGGATTTAGCATGGCTGACGTTGGGCGAGGTGAATCTCAAGCGTCACGTCGCGCATTTGAATTTGCCCTCAACAAATAGTGTCGCGACAAATTATTTCTCGCTCGCCACGAATTGTTTTCAGCAAGTGATCGCGTCGTATGGGAGTAGCGGCTTTGCGGGCAAAGCGCAGCTGAATCTGGGCTGGTGCTACTGGTTGGAGAAGCGGTTCAGTGCGAGTGCGATGGCATTCGAGGCAGCGGTTAAGCAATTGCCGATATCCGAAGATTTGGCCGTGGCGAAGTTCAAACTAGCCGACACGCTATTCGAGATGACGAATTATTCCGGCGCGTTATCGAACTATCGGGAGGCACTCCAACTCGCGACGAACTGGCCGTCGGTCAGCGCCGCGTTGAGTGCGCCTGCGAGCTATCAAGCGTTGCGCGCGAGTCTGGAACTCACCAACGCAACGGGTGCTGAAGTAGCAATGCAGGGAATACTCGCAGCTGACGCAGCAGCAGGGGCGGCAGATAGCGCGGTGTTGTTGGTGGCGCAGGCTTACATGGACGCGAACCAACCCGCTGCGGCGCAACGACTGTTCGCCAGTTTCGTGACGCGGTTTCCGCAGTCACCTCTGCGCCCGGAAGCGGAACTTCTCGTGGCGCGGATGCGGGAAGAGCAGGGTGATTGGACGAATGCGGCGACGGCATACGAGTTGTGGATCACGCGTTTTCCGACGAACGCGTTGCGGCCGCAGGTGGAATTTCAAGGCGCCTTGTCCGCTGCGCGAGCGGGCGACGAGACGAACGCATTAAAGTTGTTCACGAACTTTGCGGCGCAATTTCCATCCAGCGCGCTCGCGGCGCGGGCCCAATGGTGGGTGGCGGATTATCATTATCAACGCGAGAGCTATGCCGAGGCGGAGTTGAACTACAAACAAGTTTTCCAGAACTGGCCGGCGTCCGAGCTGGCTTACGAGGCGCGCATGATGGCAGGTCGCGCGGCAGTGGGGAAATATGCGTACGACGCCGCCGTGGATCATTTCTCAAGTTTGACGGGCGATACGAATTGCCCGGCCGAACTGAAGACGCAGGCGTATTTCGCCTACGGCGGCGCGCTGATGAGTTCAGTGCGGACTGCGACGAACAAGGCGGAGAAATTGAAAGATGCCCGGCAAGTGTTCAGCGTCATCGTGCAGAAAAACCTGACGAATGATCTGGCAGCCTTGGCGCAAGGCGAGATCGGGAATTGTTACCTACAACTCGCGGCTGAGGCTTCAGAAGTGAGTTATTTCTCTGACGCGTCAAATGCGTATCATCTCTCGTTTTCCATGCCGCGGGCGAGCGTGTTGGCGCGCAGCCAGTCGAAGGTTGGCTTGGCGGTCGTGCTGGAGAAGCAGTCGGCGTCGGTCAGCAACGGAGAGCGTATGGCGATGCTGCGTGAAGCTCGCGAACTGGATGCGGATGTTTATTTCGGTAAACTCGGTGAACATTTGAATGCAGGCGAAATGCCCGATGCGTTCTGGCGTAAGAAGGCGGGCGTTGAAGCTGCCCGCTTGTCTGAGTTGCTGGGCGAATGGGATCAGGCCATCCGGTTCTATCGCGACATGCAGAAGGAAGGGTTGTTATCCGCTGACCAGCTGGAGAAGAGGATCGCCACGGCTGAGAAACAAAAGTTGAACGGCAGCGGCAAAAAAAAATGAGCAGTCGTTTGACAGGCCTTTCACGGCTGTTAGTTTAAATCAGGTGCAAATGAGCAACACATCAACAATCGAAAACCTCGTCGGTCTCACATCGGACGCGGTGCTGGAAGTAAAAAATCTTCTCGCGTTGGCCGAAAACGCGGGCAAATCTTTCCGCGTCTATGTGGAGCAGGGCGGTTGCTCCGGAATGCAATATGGTATGATCTTTGACGAGCAGCGCGACGGCGACATCATTGGGGAGCAAGGTGGCGTGCGCGTATTAGTGGATGCGTTCAGTGCCACGTATCTGCGCGGGACATTGGTGGATTTCAGCGAAGCTATGACGGGGGGCGGCTTCAAGATCAGCAATCCAAACGCAAAACAAAGTTGCGGTTGCGGCAAATCATTTCAGACCTGATCGACGTTTAGCTAGGACGAACACCACCGCCCAGTGTCATGCTGGGCTTTTTTATTTGTATCTATCCAATCCTGGGTGTTGGCCACATTCAGTGCATTTTCTAAAGCCTTCGCATCACTCTGCCGATTCAGATACGGAGAAGCAGCGACTTGCGGAGTGTTAACCGTTGTCGCTCGGCAAGAGGTCCGCCGGAACTCCACACAGAGACAATGAATTGCAAAGAAATTGATCTGAATAACGTCATCTCCTTTCAGGAGAAGATGATCCGAAGGACTTTGGGAGACACCATTGAGCTAAGGACGATCTTTCACCCCAAGCCTGTAAAGGCACATCTGGATGAAAGTATGGTGGGTCAGGTATTGAACGGTCTAGCTGAGAACGCGCGCAAGATGATGCCCAGAGGGGGCACTGTGACGTTACAGACTGAGGTCGTGGAAGTGGACGATATCCACGCCCGTGTGCAACTCGGCGCGCGGCGCGGAGAATTTGTACGCCTCACTGTGACTGACGACGGCCTCGGTGCAAGTGCCGCAGGTTTGAAGCAAATGTTTCAGCAAATGACTGTTTCTTCCGACGCCCAGTCGGGTTCGGCCCTGGGGCTAGCATTGATCAGTGGTATGATCAAGCGGCGACTCGGTTGGATCGAAGCCACGAGCCAGCACGGTTCAGGCACGACGATCCGTATCTATCTGCCTGTCGCCTCCACCATCAATGCCCAAATGGCGGAAGTGGCCTGGGCGAGTGAAATAATTTTGCTCGTGGAAGACGAAGCCGCGATCCGGCGCATGGTGAAAAATGTTTTGGAACGCGCATGCTACAACGTCATCGAGGCAGATACAGGTGTACAGGCACTCGCCCTTTGGGAGAAAAACAAACTGCAGGTGAAGCTCTTGCTCACGGATATGGTGATGCCCGACGGCATCACCGGGCGCGATCTCGCAAAACGGCTAAAAACATCCAAGCCATCATTAAACGTGATTTATACAAGCGGCTACGAGCTTGATGAGCAGTCGCTGGAGGACACGTGTAAAGGCGCAATTCGGTTCCTCCACAAACCGTACGACCTACGAAAACTTCTCGAAGTCATCCATGAAACGATGACCCCTTCATCTACGCGAACCACACCCGAACCTGCTCGTATTGCATGAACGAACGACCCGCAAAAATCCTGATCGTTGAAGATGAAGGCATTTTTGCGGAGGTGTTGCGTGAGATCGTGGAGCAGGAGGGTGGTGGTAAATTTACTGTGTCCGTCTCGGGAACGTTTGCCGAAGCCCAGGCGAAGCTGAGCAGTGAGTTTTTCGATGTGATGTTACTGGACCTTACTTTGCCAGACGCGCAGGGCGTGGAGACGTATCGCGCCGTGCAACGCGTCGCGCCGGATTTGGCGGTGATCGTGTTGTCCGGCTCGACCGATGAGAATGTGGCGTTGGAGACGATGCGTGCCGGAGCTCAGGATTACTTGATGAAGCATGAGTTCGATGGACGATTGCTTTGCCGCGCGATCCGTTACGCGGGCGAACGTAAATCCATTGAACTCAAACTGCGCGAGCGAGAGGAGTTCTTCAGACTCATCTCCGAGAACGTCACGGATCTCATCGCCGTGGTAGATTTAGATGGGAAGCGAATCTACAACAGTCCTTCTTACAGCACAGTGTTGGGGCGCGATGAAAAACTCGCAGGCACAAATGCCTTTGAGGACATCCATCCGGAGGATCTCGACTCGGTCAAGAGCGTGTTCAATGAAGTGATCGCGTCCGGGCAGGGAAGGCGCGCAGGTTATCGTTTCATCCGTAAGGACGGCTCGGTTCGACACGTCGAATCCCAAAGCAACGTCATCCGCAACGAGTCCGGTGCTGCAGAGAAAGTGGTCGTTGTTTCTCGCGATGTCACTGAACGAATCCATTCCGAGTCGGAGTTGCGCCGCGCACTTTCTGAGTTGCGCCAGTCACATGATCAACTCAAGACCACGCAGAAGAAGTTGGTTCAATCGGAGAAGATGGAAGCCATCAGCACCTTCGCGGCTGGCGTGGCGCATGAGGTCAAGAATCCATTGCAGACGGTGGTGTTAGGTATTGATTACTTGCGCGACTACGTGGTGACGAATGATCAGAACACCGCTGAACTCCTCGATCAAATGGTTGATGCTGTGGGGCGAGCCGACGCCATCGTGCGTGGGTTGGTAGAGTTTTCGTCGCATCGCAAAGGCGCGGTCGCGGAGCAGAGCCTGACGGACATTCTCCAGCAATCGCTAAACGCCATCGAGGCCGAGTTATTGGTGCAATCCATTCAATTCAGCGCAGATTTGGCGGAGAATTTACCCACACTTCGGCTCGATAAGCGTTCGATCAAACATGTCTTCATCAATCTTCTGGCGATGGAAATCCGCGCGTCAAGTTACGGTTCTCAGATGGTTGTGAAAACATTTTCGCGTGATCCGACCGAGAAGGAGCGTGCGCGTTTTGCACCCGGCGAGGCGGATTCGGAATCGAAGAGGATAATCGTGGCTCAAGTCGAGTCACGCTGCACTCCAGCGCCGGATGGGAAAACGCTTGCGCGCGCGGGTGACGAGTTTGGGTTGCTCGTGTCGCGGAAGATCATTGAGCTTTACGGCGGGAGACTGGAGAGACAACAGCGGCACGATGGCAACAAGTTGACGGTGTCATTCTGCACATGAACCAATCGAGATAACTATGAACAAGAAACGCATACTCATCGTGGATGACGAGCCCGGCATCACACAGCTGCTGCGCTTGAATCTGGAAAAGAATGGCAACTACACCGTGCGCACCGAGAATGAAGCGGACAAAGTGTTGAGCGCGGCCATTGAATTCAGACCCGACCTGTTGATGTTAGACGTGATGATGCCTGGCATGAGCGGCGGCGAACTTGCAGGCAAATTGAGAAACACGCGTGCTTTCAAAGCGCTGCCTATTGTTTTTCTCACCGCCGCGGTGAAACAAGAGGAAGTGGACGCTCGGGACGGAGTCATCGGGGGATTTCCCTACATCGCTAAGCCGCTGAACGTAAAAGGCGTGATCGAAATCATCCAGAAAAATCTACCGGAGTCGGCCGTGGCCTTGGCATAAAACTCACTTCGGCAACGTCTTGATGAAGCTGTCTGAGGCGGCGATAGCGGTGTAGATCTGAGTGAGCAGTTGTTCAATCTGCTGCTGGATTCCAGATGCTTCTACTTGCAACGACCCGACAGCTGAGGCGTTCAAGTTGTGTTTCAGAAACAGCACGTTGTCCTTGAGTTGGGCAAGCACGGGTTGCATCGCCGCTTCGGCTTGGCGGACAGTTCTTGAAAGTTGCGCATAACGATCCTTCGTGAGGCGCAATTGCTCGCGACTCGTGGTCGCAAGATTCGGGTTGGTGTATTGCTGGATCTCCTTTTCCCATTCGCCGAACATGGAATTGGCGAGGTCTTCCATTTTGCCGATGCGCTTGTGGACAGCCTTCGCTTCGCTATCGCAACGCTCGTAGGAGGTTTTAACCTTTTCATAAACGGATTCCAGTTCGCCGCCGGTGAAGTCGTAAAGCTGCTTGAGCCGCGTGAGTGCATCTGCAAATTCTTTTTGCGCATCTTTCTGTTCGCTTTGGAGCGAGGTGACAGATTTTTTAAATAGCTTGCGTTTCTCGTAACCGAACACGCCCTCCATCGTAGAGTTGTAAATGGTGGTGCAACCGGTCGCAAAAAGTAGGCAGAGCAAGGCGAGTGGGATGACTGAAGATGTGGCAAAAGGCTTTATTTTCATGATTTTGTGGATACATTCTGGCGCATCCGATACGTCAGTAAAGCTCCATAAAAGATGGTTCTGCGGTGTCACTAGATGCAAATCACCATCTAAAGCCGTTCGAAGCGTCGGTCCTTAGGTCTTTGAGTAGTGCGCTTCACCGCTTCAGTGGGTGAAATACAAACCGCGCCCCAGAATTTGGCTCGTCGTCCAGTTCTACGGTGTAATAACCGCCATCGTTCAGCAGCTCAATGCCAGCGAGCGAGGGGCAGAGTCGCACCCGAAACGGTTTCCAGTGGCGTGCTTCATTAACAGCTACACTCATCCGGCGGATCGAGTGTCCGAAGAAACCCATCACTGGCAGGCCGGAAAGTGTCTGGCTCGCTCGGAGGTAAAGGTTGGAGTGGAGGTGGCCAATGATGGTTTGTTCGATCTGGGAAATTTTTGGCCTGATGATTTCGTCGCGCCATAGAAACGGAAGGGCCGTTGGGTCATGGCAGAAAAAAAGGACGCGTTGATCGGGGTGAAGTCCTGCGAATGCCGCACGCACTTCTGTGAAATGTTCTTCGCGTAAATTTTCCCATGCGCTACGTTCGGCTGGAAGCATATCGCTAGCGAAGAGGGGGAGGGCGATAATCGTGGAGGTGCAGTTGAAGAGGACGTAGTTGCCGAGTTCAATCTTCCAGAAGGGTTGGATGCCGAGGGTTTGAATGCCGCGGCGCCAGCTTTCCAATCTCAATCCGCCGCGCGTTCCCATGAGGCGGAGTTTGCCGAGTTCGTGATCGCCGAAGCTGAGGCGGATTCGTGCGCCGAATTTCTCTCGCAGCTTTCTAATACACTCGGACGCGCTTTCCATTGCGCCGTCTGCGCTCAATCCCACGGCGGCTGTGTTGCAGGAATAATCTCCGTTGGCGATGGCGTAATCTACTTCGGGGACATCGGCGATGAAGCGATGCAGCTGACCATTTTGTTGAAGCGGATAACGCAGCCAGATGTTGCTGCGATATTGGCGAAGAGCAAAGCGTAGGAGGGAATTCTCGATGACGCGATGCTCGTAGTCGTCGCCCTCGGCTTTTTCAGTCGGACCTGCGTAGTGGACATCGCTGAGGATGGCAATGCGAAATCGTCGGCTCATGGCCGGTCAGGCGGGGTTAGTGCCAGCGGGTAAAACGATGCTGAACGTGGTGCCTCGATTGGGTTGACTCTCGACGGTAATGAGGCCGTCGTGTTCGTGGATGATTTTGCGCGTGATGGGCAAGCCGAGGCCAGTACCGTTGCTCTTGGTTGTGTAGAACGGTTCAAACATGCGATCTAGATTTTCTGGGGCGATGCCTGCACCGCTGTCGGACACGGTAATGCGGACGTGCGGTTGGCCTGCGCGTTGAGGCGGAGCGATGTCGTGCGGGGTCGCAGGCAAGAATTCCGTATGAACCGTCAGCGAGCCGTTCACCCCCGTGGCGTCCACTGCGTTCAGAAACAGGTTCACGAAGACTTGTTCAAGCTGGTGATTGTCTCCGTGAACGGCGTCGTGCGTGGCGTTGAATGAGCGAGTTAGCGCGATGCGTTTGCCGTCGAGCTGATGCTGGACCATGCGGAGTGAGTGTTCTAGAACGTCGTGAAGTTGTACACGCGACCGCGTGGGTGGCGTAGTGCTGCCGAACTTCAAGAGTTGCCGCACAATGTTGTTCACTCGGCTCATTTCGCGTCCGACGATCTCGGCGAGTTCTGCATCCTTGTTTTTTTCCAACAGCAGATCAATAAACGTCTTCACGGCCACGAGCGCGTTCTTGATCTCGTGAGCCATGTTTGCAGAGAGCGTGCCAATGGTGGCGAGGCGATCGAGCTGCTCGACACTTTGGCGGATTCGCTCAAGGCCGGTGACGTTGGTGAGCGTAATGATGAACAAGTCTTTATTGGGAATGGAGAGAGGCAGAATGCTGACGTGAAATTTGCTGGCAGGACCGATGCCGGTTTGGATCTGGAGTTCTGGAACGACGACGCGTTGTTTCGTAGCTATGGTTTTCTGAAAGAGCTGCTGGAGCGGGGTGGGCAAATCTTTTGAAGTGCCGAGACCCAGTAGTATCTCTGCCTCGGCCGAGGCCGAGAGGATTTTCCCAAGTGAATCCACTGCGATGGTTTCCGGTTGCCGGACATCGTCGAGAGCAGGCAGGAGATTGAATGCCTGCTCGTTGTGGGTTGAATCGCGATGCGCCATTTGTTGTTAAACGGATCGTATCTGAGTTCACGGCCACGTCCAGAGGAAGGGGAATCGCAGACGATAGAATCCGTGGTCGCCGGGAGACTTGACTAGGATGGATTGGCTCGAGTTGGTGGTGGTGACGTTGGCGGCGGTGGGCCAGTTGATGAAGTTGGTGCTGACTTCAACGACGCCGTTTCTGCCAACGGGGAGTTGCGCCATGCTTAATTGATTGCTCGTGTTCACGGAAACGATTTCACTGATTCTGGCTGGAGAGAGCAACTGCTGCGCCTGTTCCGCTATGTACATTTGGAACTTGGCAGTTGGGTGAAGATCATCCCAAAACATGAAATTCGCGCCAGAGCCGTTCAGTGTCGCAAGGCCTTGATCAATCGCGTTATCAGCAGCGACCAATGGTGGGACAATCAAGCCAAAGTTTGTTGGGTTGGAAAAGATGCTGTTCAACAGTGTGAAAATATCGGGCTGAATAATTTTCAATCCGGCGTGAGTTGCGGCGGCGTTGCTGAGGGCTTTAGTGAGGCGGGTGTTGAACTCGAGGGTGCGCTGGCGGACGAATGTTTTATTCGGCCCGCTAAGGTCTGTGTAAACGGGGACTTTTGTGAGATCAACGGCATTGGGGATCACGAGAGTCCGAATTCCTTTGTTATAAAGTGTCTGGATGGCGATGGCGTGGTTGCTGGCAGTTTGGTTGAGCGCGTTGGTCCAGATGGCGATCTTGCTGTTATCGTAAGGTGGCCCAAACAACAAACTGTTCAGGTTATTGACGATGTCGGCATCAGCGACCCAGATAGCGACGAGCGCGTTACTTGCCTCGGCTGGCGCCGTGAATGAATTCACGTTGTTCGTCAAATCCTGACTGGAGTGTCCGAAGTACGACCAGTTATGGTTCGTTGGGAAGGGAAGGTTCTGCCATTGAGCAAGGACTTCGACCCAGACACGACCATTACAGAATCTCTTTTCAAAATAGCTAGTTCCGCCAAAGTCATTATTGGTCGTGGTGCAAGCGCCGTCGCCAAAAACAAAGAAAGATGTGAAGGACGCTTGCGATTGGTGGATACCCAGAACAACAAGCAACCCCAAACAAATCGTGAAGCGGTGCAAACTTTTCACATTGCGAGTTTGCCTCCCGTTCGTTCAAAGTAAAGAAAACACATCTTTGTTTTGGGCAGATGTGGCATGAATCGGGACAGCCTGCGCGGGATTCCCGGCGAAATTTCGAATTGCGCATCAGATTTTCCGAAACGAGAGCCATGCGGTGAGGAACTTGCTGACTTTGAGGAGCATTTGCTCGATTTTCCCGTTTGGAATTGAGTTCGCAGGCCGATTTGTGCGTTATCACGTTATGTTCAAAAACCAAAAAGGGAATTTTGCTTTTTTGCTTGGGCTTATGTTTGCCTTTGCGAACAGGTCAGCGTTTACCAACGGCATGCGCCTAGTCAGTCAGGACGGTTTTGCCACGGCTCGGGGTGAAGCTTTTGTTGCCACTGCGGATAATGCTTCGGCGGTGTATTACAACCCGGCAGGAATCAGTCAGATTGCTGGCGACCAAGCACGTTCTGGAGTTTACGGCATCTATTTTGATTCCACATTTCGACCACCCGCTGCTGCAGCTAACGGCGGCAACACCTACCATGTGAAGCAAAACACTGCTGCAGCGCCGCAGCTATTCGTCACGCATGAATTCGCCGATACGCCTTTCACGTTCGGCTTTGGTTCCTACTCGCCATATGGGCTTGGCTTGGAATGGCCGAACGACACCGGTTTCTATGCCGTAGGTACGAAAAGTCAGGTGACCTACCTCCGTTTCAACCCAGTCCTCTCCATCAAGATTCTTCCGGGATTGTCTATTGCAGGCGGTGCGATGGTGGATTATGCGAAGTTAGAACTCAGGCAGGGACTGCGGGCAACAGCGCAGCCCTTGCCAAACACCTTCCAGTTTTCCGGTGCCGGATGGAACGTGGGCTACAACTTTGGGCTGCTTTGGCAGGCGCACTCGAAGGTTTCAATCGGTGTCACATATCGAAGTGCCACGTATTTTAATTTGTCAGGGAACACAGATATTCAGAGAGCGCCGGTCATTCCATTGGCCGAGAGGGATGCTGAGGCCGGCTTTGTCTTCCCCATGACTGTGGCAGGTGGCATCGCTTGGAAGCCGACGCCGCAATGGAATCTTGAGATTGATGCCGACTATACTGACTGGAGCAGTCTTGATAGGGTGACCATCCATCACTTCACCCCGCCGAACCCTCCATTGCAACAGGATTATCCATTCAATCTGTATTGGAGACCAAGCTGGGTTTTCTCCGCTGGCTTGACGCGCTACTTTGAGAACGGCTGGCATGTCAGTGCTGGATACGTGTTCAACCAGAGTTCAGTTCCGGATACTTATTACAGCCCGCTCATTGCCGATGTGGATCGTCATTTTTTGAGTGTTGGCGTGGGAAACAAGGGGCGAAAATATGATTTTGATGTGGCGTATCAATTTGGGTACGGGCCGGACCATAATGTGATTGGCAGTAGTCCATCATCATCGACAGGCTTCTTTATTCCACAAACTGCGGATGGCACTTACGACTTTGTCAGCCACGCCATATTGATGACCGTCGGAATCCGCTTTTGAGAAACGATGAGCAACTATTCCAAGACGATGACCGGTCTGGCGGGTGGCGAGGTGCAGCAGATGATCGCCACCGCTAGCAACAGTCTCGGCGTGGAGTTCCTTCTGCCGCTCTTGCGCCTTACGCGGCAACTCGCGGTGTTCGAGAGTTATGATCTTTCCGTGGTGTTGCGCGCGTCGGAGGTGTTGTCCCCGTTTCAGATCAAGCTACGTGATGAATTGATCTACGCGGGCAAAGCCATCGTCCGTAGTCAGGTCAACACGGGGACGGCTGTCCTTTGCGAACTCATACTAGACGATAGCGGTTGGCAATCTCCAGGTGCTGGCGCAGATGCGTCGCTCGAAAATAATCTCAGCGTGCGGTTTGCAGGGTTCGTCGAGAGTTGGCGGAAGTTTTATCAGGTGCGTCCGGAGATGAAACTAGTGACAGCCGATCTTCAATCTTTCCTGACGCAACTTCGCGTCTGGAGCGAGCAGATAGAACTGGATTTACGCCGGTTGAATCCTGCGGACAAACTCGGCGCGGAGAAAAAGATCGCCGAGCAGCTCGGCAAGTCGGTGTTCCCGTTCCTCGACGAGTTATTCGATCAACTCGAACGCACGGCTAGTCGCTGCGGCGAGGAGCTTGAGCCGATGCACGCGGCATACGTGCGGCGTCAAATCCATCCGCTGATCTTGTGTTCGCCGTTCGCAGATCGAACGGTCCACAAGCCGCTCGGTTATGCGGGCGATTACGAAGTGGTGAACATGATCTTACGTGATCCGCACGAGGGCGCCTCGCTCTACGCGCGGCTGTTGAATCGTTGGTTCATCAAGCAGCCGCCCGCCGAAGCGCATCGGAACAGGGTCAAACAACTCACGCAGCGGTTACTGGAGGAAACAGCGCGGTGCCAGGCGGCGGGCAGGGTGGCTCGATTCTTCAATCTTGGTTGCGGTCCGGCGAAGGAGATTCAGGATTTCATGACTGATTATGCTGTGAGCGATCACGCGGAGTTCACATTGTTGGATTTCAACGAAGAAACAGTGACGCATGGGCGTTCCGTTCTGGAAAGTGTTCGTGCCCGTCACAATCGCAATACGGCATTAAATTTTCAGAAGAAGTCGGTGGCGCAGGTTTTGAAGACTAGAGACGGTGGCGCGACGAGTGGTTCGCACGACATGGTGTATTGCGCTGGGCTGTTTGACTATCTCACGGACTCGGTTTGCCTTCGTTTGATGAATGTGTTTTACGACATGCTTGCGCCGGGAGGTTTGTTGGTGGTTACGAATGTGGATCGCGCGAATCCGATCCGGCATTGGCTTGGCGATGTTCTGGACTGGCATCTGATTTATCGTGATGCGGCGGACATGAAGTCGTTGAAGCCTGAGCGCGCGGAAGTGGACGAAGCGAGTGTCTGCGCGGATTTCACCGGCGTGAATCTTTTTCTAGAAGTCCGAAAACCCTTGGCATGAGTGACGACGCGAGACAATCCATCCAAAAGGAGTACGACCATTACACTGACTCCGTGCGCGTTCGCAACTCGAAGGTGGCCTGCGCATTGGTGATCGCGTTGATGCCTGCGGGAATTGCTTTGGACTGGAGAGTCTATCCAGAATCCGTGCCGCAATTCCTTGTTGTTCGTTTGATCTCATCGCTACTCGCCGGACTCGTGCTGTGGCGATTGTTCTCAAAGAAACTTTCCCAAACCGAAACAAACCTGCTCTGTGCGGGGTGGTGGGTGATTCCGTCAGTGGCGATCTCTTGGATGATTGGTGCGACGGAGGGCGCAGTGTCGCCTTACTACGCGGGGCTTTGTCTGGTGATCCTTGCCGTCAGCACGGTGATCCAGGCGACGATGAAGCAAAGCTTACGCGCCGTGCTGTTCATCTTATCGCTCTACGTGGGCGCGTGTTTGTTGAACAAGAATCCCATCGAATGGCGGATGTTCCTGAATAATCTCTATTTCATCACGCTGACCACAATCATCGTGATGTCGGGCAACGTTTTCTACAACCGCCTGCGCTTCCGGGAGTTTACGCTGCGACATGATTTGGCGGAGAGCCGCACAAAGGTTGAGCAAAACAACGTGAAGCTCGACTCCCAAAACAAGGAGCTCGCGGACACGATCCAGCGGCTGACCGAAGCGGAATCGCAATTGGTCCAATCCGAGAAGATGGCGTCGCTCGGTCGCATGAGCGCGGGCATCATCCATGAGATCAACAATCCGCTGAACTTCGCCACCACGGGATTGTTCACTTTGCGGAAGAAGGCAAAACACGTCGCGCCGGAGCAGCAGGAAGAATACAACGATATCCTCACGGACGTGGAGGAGGGTGTGTCGCGCGTGAAGAACATTGTATCTGATCTCCGCATGTTCACGCACCCGAACACGGACAATCTCGATCAGGTGGACGTGAACGAAGTCGTGACGTCCGCGTTGCGTTTCCTCAGCAACGAGATGAAAGACAAGGTCGACATCAAACAGAATCTGGCGGAAGCTCAGGTCGTTCACGCGAACAGGAACAAGTTGATCCATGTCTTCGTGAATCTGTTCCAGAACTCGCTAGACGCGCTCAAGTCCAAGCCGTTCACCAATGGCGAGCACCCGACCATCTGGATTGAGAGCGTAGATGCGAATGATAAGGTTGCGTTGCTTGTACGCGACAATGGCCCTGGCATCGCGAGCGAACACATGGGCAAGATTTTCGATCCTTTCTACACAACCAAGGATGTGGGCGAGGGAATGGGGCTGGGATTGAGCATCTGTTACCGCATCATGTATGAGGCGAAGGGCCGTATCACCGTCCGCACTGAATTGGGAAAATTTTGTGAGTTCAAACTGGAGTTCCCCAAAGAACCAAAGGCAAATCCATGAGCATGCAGGAAGCGCAATATGATTACCGCAAGTTCGCCATCCTTTACGTGGACGACGAGGCGCAGTCGCTGAAGGCATTCTCCCGCGCGTTCGGTGATGACTTTCGCATCTTCACTGCCATCAACGCGGCGGATGGTGTGAAGTTGCTCGAGGAAAAGAACGGCGAGATCGCCATCCTGATGACTGATCAGCGGATGCCGGGCGAAAAGGGGACATGGTTGCTCGAACGCGCGCGCGCGATCACACCCAGTACGTTGCGGTTTCTGGTCACTGCATATGCGGAGTTTCAGGACGCGGTCACGGCTGTGAACACGGGTGGGATTTTCCATTACGTCAACAAGCCATGGGATCCACAACATCTCGAAACGCAACTCAAGCGCGCGATGGAGTTTTTCCTCATCCAGCGGGAAAACCAGCAACTTGCGAAGGAAAAGCTGGAAGCGCTTCGCAATCTCATGGTGGCAGACCGTCTTGTCAGCCTCGGCATGTTGACCGCTGGCCTGAGTCATCACATCCGCAATTCGCTCGTCACGGTGAAGACCTTCCTCGATCTCTCGCCCGCGATGATGCAGGAAGAGAAAGCCCACGCAGGCAGGGTGAGCAACACCGAATTCTGGACTGACTATCACAAGAGCGTTCTCGGCCAGGTGGACAAGATCAACAACCTGCTCAAAGACCTTTGGTCTGCGTCGGAGAAACCCGCCGCGTGCGACACGCTTCAGTTCAACCTGCATTCGCTCGTGGCTCAAACTGCGGAGTCGTTGAAAGCGGGTCTTACCGCAAAGAATATAAGCGTGGAGAACAATATTGATGCGTCGCTCCCGGCGATCACGTCGGAGAAGCCGAAGTTCGACAGGTTGTTCGAGTTGTTGTTGCGCGAAGAGATTAGCAGTCTGCCGAAGGGAAGCAAAGTGGTGGTGACCGCCGAACAGGTCGGGGGAGCTGATAAGCCGGAGTATCGCGTGACGATTTCAGACAACGGGCCGGGGCTTGACCCAGAGACGTTGCGTTGTCTGTTTGATCCGTTTATGGTTCGTGCTGATACGCCGAGCGAGTTTGGAATTCACCTCATGGCGTGTTTCTTCATCGTGCATCATCACGGAGGACGTATCGAGGCGTCGAGCGAACAGGGCAAGGGGACGACTTTCACGCTGCACCTACCCCTGAAGCCTGCGAGTTCAATTGCTGAGCTCAACCGGGGCATTCTTCAAAAAACACGCTTGGCGGAGCAGGTTTGGGGCGGAGCGAAGCCAGTGGTTTGACTTCATTTACAAAGTTGAAACCGCTGATGGCTGGGATGAGTGGCTACTTGGATAGATAGTAGTGCGGGGGGATTGTTGCAGCCGCAGGATTGGAAACCCCCTTTCATCTGTGTTATCCGCGTAATCCGGGCTTATTACTCCGGTTTTTAGGTTCAGTCCAAACATCCCGTATTCTCCCCGGTGTGATCTCGCGGGTATCGCCCACTTGAGTCGCGCGTCCATCGGAGGCATTGATTTCACCGCAAAAGGATGCGCGAACAACTATTCATTGACCGGCAAGGGACGCTATGGCTTATCTAGGCACGGTGATATTTTCAGGAGCAGGTTTTAAATTGCCGGGCACAAGTCAAGCGGCTGCTGTGTGCCGGGCTGCTGCTTGTTTCGATCGCTGCCTAATGTTTAGCTCGGGTTCTATTTCCCTAAAAATCTGTTGCCGTCTGTGGCTTAGAGCGTGATGAAAACGACCCTCGTCATCTCGCCTTACCCCGAATCCGCTGAAACCATCCGCGCGGGACTCGATCCCGAACTGCATCGCGTCATCCATCGTGCAAATCAGGAGGAAGCCGGTCCGATCCTCACACAACTGCTCGTGCAAGCTGTGATTCTTGATTTGGACACGGATGTTATTCAAGGAATGTGGGCTGTGGATCGCCTTCACCTCAGGCTGCCGCGCGTGCCTCTGATCGTTTACGCGGCTAATAAACAATCTGACTGGGAGGAGGAAGCGTATGCTCGCGGCGTGTCGCATGTGCTGTCTAAACCCATCCGTCCGCGTGCGCTGAATGCTTTGTTAGAACGGTTGCTGGCTGCGCCTGCGCCGCAAACTCCAGCCCGCATCCAAACGCAATTCATCACTCAAGCTCCGTCTGTCGCAACCGTATCTGTTGCCCAGCCACACTCCGTGCTGCGGAATTTTTCGTCCATCCTCACGCATTCACTGGATGCCGAGGCCCTAATCCGCCAGTTCCTGATCCAACTGCGCGAGATCGTGAGCATCAATCGCGCAGCCGTCTTTCTGCGTCCTGATGTCGCTGCCGGGTTCGGGTGTGAAGATGCTGCGCGGCAGTTGTGTTCAGCCTCGGCCATCGGAATTTCAGGCTCGTTGCTTGAACACTTTCGTCTCTCGCTCGATAGCGGCATCGGTCAACAGCTGCTCCGCCTTGGTCGAATCGTTCGGAGCGACAGCATTGAAGCTAGGGCAGATAGCGAGACTCAGCGAGAGTTTGAATTGCTTGGCTCACAGGTGGCCGTGCCGTTCTATGATCGCGACGCGTTGCTCGGCATAGCGATATTTGACGGGCGTATCACGGGCGAGTCACTCACCAACGCTGAACTCGAACTCATTTTCCATCTGCTCGAACAAGTCGGTATGGCTGTTCGTAACATCCGCTTGCACGATCAGTTTGCCGCCAACAGCAACATGATGAACGGAGTGTTGCGCGAGTTGAATAGCGCGTGTGTTGTCGTTGATCGCGATCTCAAGATTCTCCACGCGAACAAGATGGCTCTGAAATATTTTGGCCAGACCTCGCGATCGAAGGAGAATTTGAATTTCGCCGATCTGCCGCAATCTTTAGGTGCAAAGGTGCATCAAGTCTTGCGGACTGGTGCAGCTATCGCACCATTCAAGTTCGAGCCGGAAGATTCACCTAGCACGCTTTACAGCATCACCATCGTCCCGTTCCATCAGGGGGATGCTGCGTCGCCTGCTTCGGCGTTGCTCGTGGTGGATGACCAGACGCAAAGCGAGCAGTTGCGGCGGTTGGAGATCGAAGCTTCAAATCTGAGGATGATCAAGGTCATGGCGGATCGTCTCGCTCACGAAGTGGGCAACACGATGGTGCCAATCTCGACGCATCAGCAGTTGCTCTCCGAGAAATATCGCGATGCAGAGTTCCGCGCGTCACTCGACACGGCTTTGTCCGAGGGGGTTAAGCGCGTCAACCGGCTTATCAATCAGATGCGATTTCTGGCGCGCGATTCCGTGGCTTACACCGAACCTGCGCCGCTCGCTGCACTCGTGGAGGAGTCTTATCAGGAAGCGCGCAAGTATCATCCTAACAAGACGGCGACGATCAAATACGAGCACGCGGGAAAGCCGATTCTCGTCAACGTAGACAAATCCTCGTTTAAGCACGCGCTCATGGAAGTGTTCATCAACGCGCTCCAGGCGAACGCCAACGATTCTAAGATCATCGTGCACGCGGAAGTGGGAATTAACGGTAGCGGCGCGAAGGTGTTGCAGATTGAAGTTCAGGACAACGGCGTTGGCTTCACTCCGGAATCAACGCAGCGGGCGTTCGAGCCGTTTTACACACAGCGCAATATCGGTCTTGGGCTCGGACTTACGGTGACTCGCAAGATCATTGAGACGCATCATGGTAAGCTGGAGATTGTGAATCCGTCCGAAGGTAAGGCGGGAACAGTCAGGCTTTCTTTGCCAGCGGAGAAGGGTAGCTAGGCTGCTGCTGAATGTCATTGGACCATGCCTTAAAATCAGTTCCCTAAACAAGCTGATCTAAATCCACCCCTCAAACAGCTTGCCAATGGCTTCGATTTTCTTAGAGTGTGCCTTCGTTTAATAAAATATGGACTTAAATACTTGGCATTTAATACTGGCGCAGGGACAACAACCCCAGGGTTGGACCTCCATGGTGATGTTTATACCGATCATTGCCATGGTCGTTTTTATGATGTTTTCGCAGAAAAAAAAGGCCAAGCAACATGCGGCGTTGCTAGCAACGATCAAGTCCGGCGATAAAATTCTGACCACCAGCGGCATCATTGGCACTGTTGTCTCCGTCAAGGAGAAGGAAAAAATCGTCACCATCCGTAGCGCCGACGCCAAACTTGAATTCACACTCTCATCGGTCGCCGATATCACCGAGCGCGGCACTCAGAAAAGCGATTCCTAAACTACTCCCATGATCCGAAATAACTTCTGGCGTCTGACCATCGTCGTCCTCGTCGTTCTCTGGTCTCTGTTACAAACCTATCCGCCGACTTCGGGTGATCTCATAACACACTTCGAACAGACAGCGCGCGTTGCCACGACCGGCGACACCACGATTTCAAACATCGTTTCCGCCGCTCGCTCACTGGACCAGGCGAAACCTGAGAAGCAATTCGCAAACTTGATGGATGCGGTCGGTACGAACAACATCTCGCTTTACTTCGCCTACGATACCAAAAGCCAAGCCAATCCCACGACCTACATCCTAAATCAGCTTCAGCGTGAGACTGCGGGCAAAATCAAGCTCGGCCTCGATCTCCAAGGTGGAACGTCATTCCTAGTGGAGCTGGATTTTAGCAAACTCTCCAATACGAACGAGATCACCGGCGCACTGGATCAGGCCGTCGAAGTCATCCGCAAACGAGTGGATCGTTTCGGCGTGGCTGAACCCGTCATCCAGCCTCAGGGGGAAAACCGTATTCTCATCCAACTTCCCGGACTTTCCGAAGATGACCGCGCTCGGGCCGTCGTCAACATTCAAAAGACTGCGTTCCTTGAATTCCGTATCGCCCATGAGAATACCGATGACATCGTCAAGTCTGGTGCGCCGATTCCTTTCGGTTATGAATTATTGAAACGCGAACAACGCAATCCCAACGGCACGAAAAACATCGAACAAGTTGTCGTGAAGAAGAAGGGCGAGCCCGGTTTGACTGGCAGCATCATCAAGAGCGCCGCAGCCAGCTATAACATGGGCCAAATCGAGATTGATTTCTTGCTCAACGCTGAAGGCGCAGAAAGTTTCGCCAAAGTTACCACTGAAAACAAAGGTCGTCGTCTCGCCATCGTTTTGGACGGTGAGCTCTATTCAGCGCCCAACATCAACGAGCCGATTTTAACCGGCAGTGGTCGCATCAGCGGCAACTTCGATCAAGCTAGCGCGCGCGAACTGGCAGGCGTGTTGGAAAACCCCCTCAAAGCTCCGTTGAAAATTATCAGCCAGAACGATATCGATCCCAAGCTCGGCAAATCTTCCATCGCCAGTGGCATTAAGGCCTCCATCTACGGCGTTCTGGCAGTCGCGATCTTCATGATCGTGTATTACATGCTCGCGGGATTGGTCGCCAATGTCGCGCTCCTGGCCAACATCATCATTCTCCTTGGTGTCATGTGTTCCTTCGAGACTACATTCACGCTGCCTGGCATCGCTGGCATTGTGTTGACTGTCGGTATGGCAGTGGACGCAAATGTCCTTATCTACGAGCGCATCCGGGAGGAGCTCGCCAAGGGCAAATCGCTCAAGGGTGCCATCGCCGCTGGCTATGACCGTGCGTTTGGTACGATCTTCGACTCGCACGTCACTACGTTGATCTCGTCTATTATTCTGATTGTTATGGGTACGGCTTCTGTCAAAGGATTCGGCGTGGCGCTGACTATCGGTGTGGCGGCCAGCTTATTCACCGCACTCGTGGTCACCCGATTAATCTTCGACGCATTGCTCGCCAAGGACATGATCAAGAGTTTGAACATGCTGCACATCATCCGCAGTCCGAACATCGATTTCATGAAGTTCGCGAAGCCTGCGTTCATCACGAGCTGGTTGATCATCCTCATCGGCCTCGGCTGGGGCTTCAAACGCGGGGGTGATGTATTCGGCGTTGAATTCACCAGTGGTGACGAGATCACCCTCGGCTTCGAGCAAGCCAAAATCGTGGACGAAGGTAAACTCACCAGTGCATTTAAGGAAATCGGTATTGGTGAGATTTTACACACATATCAAAAGGCATTAGATACTGGCGTGCGCACGTTGACTGTGACCGTTCGCTCCAGCAAAGAAGCCGGCGACAACGCTGACAAGCGCGTTGTAGAAAAACTCCGCGGCAGTTTCCCAGAATCCAAGTTCGAGGTTCTGAACGTCAACAAGGTTGGCCCCGTAATCGGTGCCGAAATCCGCACCACTGCAGTCGCTGCAGCGCTCTACGCGATGCTGGGCATCATGATTTATGTGGCGTTCCGCTATGAATTCTCGTTCGCCATCGCCGCAGTCATCGCTATTTTGCACGATCTACTTATGACGATGGGGATTTATTTCCTTGCTGGCCGTGAAATGAACAGCACCACTGTCGCAGCCCTGCTGACTATCATCGGTTTCTCAATCAATGACACCATCGTGATCTTTGATCGTATCCGTGAAGACTTGAAGCTAGGCGTGCGCGGCACGTTCCGCGAGTTGGTGAACCAAGCACTCAATCAAACTTTGAGCCGCACGATTATTACCTCTGGCACGGTGTTTCTTGCTACCGGATCACTCTATATCTTCGGTGGCGGTCCTGTGAACGACTTCGCGTTCACTTTCCTCATCGGTATCATCACCGGCACCTATTCCTCCATTTATATCGCGAGCGCTCTGGTTCTCTGGTGGCACAAAGGCCAACGCCCTAACATCGGTTCTGGCGTTGTGGCAGTGGAAGGTGCAACCGTTGTGCCCTTAAAAAAAACCTGATTAAGCCGTAGTTGGTTCTATGAAACTCCTGATTTCTTTCGAAGTCAGGAGTTTTGTTTTTCGGAAAATAGAGTAATTATTGAACAATGCTTGGCATTATTGAAATCACATCTTGGCATTACGCTGGGTTCCTAGCTTGCGTTCTAATCTTTCTTGCACTTGACCTTGGCGTTTTCCACAAAAGCGCGCATGTCGTCAAATTTAGGGAAGCCATCGGTTGGACGACGCTCTGGGTCACCCTGTCCTTCGTGTTCGGATTGTTCATCGCTCCCGCGCTCATCAATGGTTGGGAGAAGCAGGACACCGTCGAGTTCATCACCGGCTACATCATCGAGTTGTCGCTCTCGATGGACAACGTCTTCGTTATCGCGCTTATCTTCACCTATTTTCGCGTGCCGTTGCAGTTTCAGCATCGCGTCTTGTTCTGGGGCATCCTTGGTGCTCTCGTGATGCGCGGGGCATTAATCGCGGCGGGCGCGGCCATCATCCAGCAATTCGCTTGGACGCTTTACTTGTTCGGCGCGTTCCTCTTGTTCACCGGCATCAAGATGATGTTCGTCAGTGACGAGGGCGTGCATCCTGAAAAAAATCCCGTGCTACGCCTCACCAAAAAATTTTTCCCGGTCACCCCGGAGTTTCATGGGCAAAAATTCAGCCTTCGCGAACACGGAAAACTCCTGCTGACGCCGCTGTCTCTGGTGTTGTTGATGGTGGAAACCACCGACCTGATCTTCGCGCTCGATTCCATCCCGGCAATCTTTGCCATCACCACCAAGCCGTTCATCGTTTTCACTTCGAATGTTTTCGCCATCCTTGGCCTGCGCTCGCTCTATTTCGTCCTAGCAGGCGCGATTGATTATTTCCGTTATCTCAAGGTCGGGCTTTCGCTGGTGCTCGTGTTCATCGGCGTGAAGATGCTCATCGATCCCCATGGCCATGATCCAAAGTGGTTTCAGGTGAAGATCGAAAGCACCATGTCACTCATTATCGTAGGCGCCATAATCGCCACGTCCATGGCTATGTCCGTCACGGCCGGACGACGCGAGAAACAATCTCGCAACGACTCGAAAAATTCCTGATACTGCGGTGACATGAAATGCCGCTGGACGCCCGCTACGCCACAACCTCTCCTCACCGGGTCGCTCGCGAATCGTCTCAACATTTCTCCGTTGCTCGCGCAATGCCTTGTCAATCGCGGCTTCAGTGAGCCGAGCGCCATCGAAACTTTTCTTCGCCCGCGCCTCAAGCAACTTGCTGATCCGTTTCTGTTGCCGGACATGGACAAGGCAGTAGCGCGCTTGCTCCGCGCGCGTGAGCTTGGCGAATCGCTTGTCATCTTTGGTGACTACGACGTGGACGGCGTCACCTCTACCACGTTGCTTCGGCAGGTTCTCCGCGCGTTCGGTCTGCAAGCCAACGCCTATCTGCCGCATCGCATGGATGAAGGCTATGGTCTCAGTCGCGATGGCGTGGAGAATTGTCTCAAAAAATATCCGACGAACCTCCTGCTCGCCGTGGACTGTGGTTCAACTGCCTTTGAAACTATCGCTTGGCTTCGCGAACGCGGAGTGGATGTCATTGTTCTTGACCATCATCAAATCTCATCGCCGCCGCCCGCTGCTGTTGCATTGGTAAATCCACAGAGGAAGGCAAGAGGCGATGGGCAAGAGGCGATAGCCGCCGCCCCATCTGTCCCCCATAGCCTCTCGCCTCTCTCCTCTTTTACCGATCTTTGCTCGGTTGGCCTCGCGTTCAAACTCGCTCACGCCCTCGTCAAACGCGGCCGCGAGATGAACCTTTCCTGCGCTGCGGATTACGATTTGCGACCGCTGCTCGATCTCGTCGCGCTGGGGACGATTGCCGATCTCGTCCCGCTCACTGGCGAAAACCGAATCCTCGTCTCCTCTGGGCTGGAAAGGTTGAACGCAACCGAGCGACCTGGCCTTGTAGCGTTGAAACAAGTCGCTCAATCTCCGGCAGCGCTCACCACCTTCGACGTTGGCTTCCAACTCGCGCCACGCCTCAATGCCTCCGGGCGATTAGAGACCGCCGAGGAATCGTTGCACCTGTTGCTTGCTGAGGACATGGAGGACGCTATGCCGCTCGCGCAACGACTCGATTCCCAGAATCGTGAGCGACAGAAGATAGAGCGCACCATCGCCGAGGAAGTCGGCGGCGCGATACGCGCGCGATTCAACCCGGAGACGGATTACGTCATCGTCGAGGGACAACTTCACTGGCACATCGGCGTGGTGGGAATAGTCTCGTCGCGCGTTTTGAACGAATTTTACCGGCCTACATTCATCATCGGTGGCGAGGGCGGGAACTGGCGTGGGTCAGGCCGCAGCATCGTTGGGTTCGATCTCGCGGCGGCGTTGCGCGAGTGCGACGACCTACTCGTGCGCCACGGCGGACACGCCATGGCCGCCGGAGTCACCATCCACCCCGATAATCTCGACGCGTTCCGCACGCGGTTGAACGGCATCGCCAAGCGCAAGCTCAAGCGCGAAGATCTACAACCGCCGCTCCGACTCGATGCTGAAGTGAATCTTGGCGACATCACGCTGGACACGCTTGCTGAGCTGGATCAACTCAGGCCGATGGGGCAGGGGAATCCTGCGGTGCAATTCTACGTCCGGAACATCACGCATCAACGTCCGCTCCAGCGCATGGGCGCAGACAAGCAGCATGTGAAATTCTGGTTGACGGACGGCAAGGCCAGCCACGAAGCCGTGTGGTGGAACGCGGGAAAAGAAAGCCTGCCCGTGGGGAGATTTGATCTGGCATTCGCGCCGCAGGTCAACGACTACAACGGCCGACGCACCGTGCAACTCAAGGTCCTGGACTGGCGGGCGCTGGGGTAAGCTGACGGATTCAAGTGGCAGAGGCGACTATTGCCACTATTGCCAATTTCAAGCGAAAAAAATTACTTACTCGATGTCATCTGGGCTTTGGTAGTGAATCGAAGAAGAGTCAGCAAACGCATATTGTTTTCACGATTGATGCGATACCTATAACGGACCTCTTGTCCAATGATGCCATGCGCCCAAGTGGATGGCGTTTGATCCTTGAATATCTTCGTCTCTTGCTTGACGGCAATCACGGTTGCATTGTCTCGACTCGCTTTAGCTGGGGCGGCCAGTAGCGATCGAAACTGTTTGTTTGTCTTTGTCCACTGCTACCAGAGTGCCGATGAATTCTTTGACGAGGCGGTTTGTGAAAGACTTGGCGACGTTTGTTCGGTTTTGGCTGGCAGTGTTTGTCCCCGATAGATCCAATTTTAATTATCCGCTGTAGCCTTATGCCCTTAGAGGGTGACGAGTTGGTGTTTTGAGCCTGAGCCGAAATAATCGCAACGCTCGCAAGTAATTTGAGTAATAG
>WBXK01000003.1 GCA_008933055.1 Verrucomicrobiota bacterium
GTTTTATGATTCAGCGGGGGCGGTTAATGGTTTGATTGAACAACGAATACTGGAACTCGTAGTTTCCGGGGAGCGGTTGGTATTTTCCCCCGACAGGATCATGAATTCCACTCAAAATATTCGCGCCGCTCTTGTATACACAAATAAGATTCTTTTCAAGGAACAGACAAACGGCCTCAGTCCTGTGCAAGTTCGACCACAAAACGAAACTTCCCAATCAACCTCCCGATCAAGAGTCCCCGTCTTAATTGTCTTTGCCGCCGTTGGACTAGGATTGCCCGCAATTTTTTACTTTGGTAGCTGTAAGTTCACAAAACATGAAAACAAATAAGAAAGGCACAAAATGAAAAATAACGAGAATGCAAAACAGTCTGCGAAGCTCTTGGTTGTCGGCATCATAATAATTGCGTGTGCTACGACCGCATTACTGGCGGCATGCGCGGGTACAACGACTAAGTCTTGCGGGCAAAACCGGACGGACGGGGGGTTCGATCATGGTTGTCAATCCGACTGGGTATGGACAAAAACATATACCACGTACGAGACATGCACGATTGAGTACGCAACCGGAGCAATGGGATGCGAGCAAAACGGCACTAACCAATGCACTGAAACTATAGAAATGACTTATTCAATAGAAACGCCCCCTAGTTGTGTGAGTGGAACAACGACGAACCAATGGCCAATCGGTAAATCTAAACCCAATAATGTGCCATGCCCGCCGCCTGTAGGTTGATGGGCATGATTTCCATCAGTCCTTCGGCTCGAAGCGGAAAACCTGCGCTCCGTGCGCGACGACATCAAGGTAAAGTCCTTGTTGCGCCAGATCGTTTCCGGCGCGTTCGTAACTCTCCTTGCTCAGGAGATCACTCATAACCCAATCACGCTCGGCTAGTCCCGCGAAATACAGAGATACGTAGCACTGGCTCGGGTGCCATGCCAGATTCACCACCACGAGATCAAAGCCAGTGCCTTTCCCTTGCCACAACACGACGATGAAGTTCTGCGCCGTCGGGTTTCCATCCCACGCCGCACGCGGTGCGAGGATCTGCCCGCGCCCAACACCCACTTCGGATTTTTTTAGAACTGCGAGCAACGATTCGTACGCAATCTTTACCTCCTCCTGCTCCGCTTCGACGGCTCGCCGGCCTAGCTGCACTGGCATTTTGATCCGCGAGCCAGTCAGTTGACCTTCGTGCAAAAACCTCATTCCCGGCAGCCCAAGGATCGCCAACGCAGCTCCACGATTTTCCGCGGGTGAAAGTTTTGTGGCAACGCGCAGCTCGTCGTGGTTCTCAAGAAAGTGAATGCTGCGTGTCACGTAATCCTCCGGCGCAGACAAAAGTTTCCATTGCGCCTCTGCGTGATGCCGCTCGATCAGATCGTCGTAAAGCGCCTTATCGTAGGTGAAGTTGAAGCCGAGCGATTGCAAAAGACCTTCGAGCCCCCAGTAAACTTCCGCTATGAAAATGAATTCTGGCTGCGTGCGCTTCACCTCTTTGATCGCATCCGGCCAGAACTCTTGTGCGAGATTCGGCTCGGTTGTCGGCAAGTGTGCCCAAGTCTTGGCGAACACTTCATTAAGCAACAGCATCGCCATGTCACAACGCACACCATCGCACTTCGAAGCGATGGAGAGCAACAGCGTCCGCATCGCGCTGCGCGTTTCGCTGCGGCGATAATCCAGTTGAGCCACATCCGTCCACGGCGCGAAGTAAGGGTCTTTGCCATTGGCAACCCAACGTGAGCCCGCTGGGGTCTTCACCTCGAATGTTCCGTCCACCTTCCTAGGACTTTGGACGAATAACTCTGGTTGCAAGATCACCCACGGATGATCCAACCCCATATGGTTTGGAACGAAATCGAGAATGAGCTTGATCCCGAGTGCATTCAGCTTGGTGCGGAAAGTTTTCAAGCCATCATCGCCGCCCAAAGTTTTCGGCACGGAATAATCTGCGATGGAATAGGGCGAGCCTGCCACGTCAGCATCCTCCCACCCCGGCAGCACGGCGTCATACTCCCGCCGCAAATCAGGAAGATTCAGCGCGATTTCGCGAGAACGCGCACCGGTTGTCCACACGCCCATGAGCCAAACGTGAGTGAAGCCGGATTTCTGCCAGAACGCGAACTCCTGCTCCGGCACGGTGGCAAGTGTGATATCGCGTTTATGGAGCGTTGACAATTCCCGCAACCAACAACGCGTGTTGATTTGATAAAGCAATGGATGGCTCATACAATCCTGTATCGGACGTTATCAGGGGACGTTTGAGCCGCAACGGCAAAGGAATACTTAACGCTGCGTGCGTCCGCTAAACAGTGGCATTTGTGGGCACCACTTCTGGTTCGACCCACTTGTTATGTTCTTTGATGAGGTCAACGAGGCGTTCCACCGCGTCGGCTTCGGGGATATTGAATTTGATCGGCGTTTTGCCGACGTAGAGATTGATCTTCCCGGGCGCGCCGCCCACGTATCCAAAGTCCGCATCAGCCATCTCGCCAGGTCCGTTCACGATGCAGCCCATGATGGCGATTTTTACACCTTTGAGATGTTCCGTACGCGTCTTGATGCGCGCGGTCACGGTCTGAAGATTGAACAACGTGCGCCCACAGCTTGGGCACGCGACGTAATCCGTCTTGAAGCTGCGGCATCCCGCCGCCTGCAAAATATTATAAGCCAACCGCAGCGATTGCCCCGCGCCAGATTCGTTGCGAACAAGGATCGCATCGCCGATTCCATCCGCCAGCAATGAGCCGATGACAACTGAAGCACGAAGCAAAGCGATCTTGGGTTCAAGCGCGCTGGATTCAAACGCCAGACAATCCTTCAGCAAGATCGGATTGTTGCGACCGAGCCGCTTCAATTTCGCCGCCAACAAACGGAATGCAGTGATAGCTGGCAGATTCAAGCCATCCTTCACTGTAAGTAGTTGCGTGTCGCAATTGATCCCAAAGTCCTGCGTCGGATCAACCTCAGCGACGTTCAGGTCTTCATAAACCGCCTCCGGCTTCACGTCGTCCTTGGGTCGAATCTTCGGTGCAACCTTGTCCCACGTCCCACGAGTGACAACCACGCGGATGAGTTGTTCGCCGCCGCATTTGACCTGTTCGTTCAACTCAATCTCCGGCGTTTCGCGGCGCTCAAAGTGGAAGGGGTCAAACGAAGGTTGAAGATTGAACGTAGAATGATGAAGATTCGCCAGCTTCGGAATCTGTGCCAACAAATCGCCGCAGACTTCAATCTCGCGAGGAGAATCTTCAGTCAACGAAACACGAATGGTATCGCCCAAGCCGTCGCACAAAAGCGAACCGATTCCGATGGCGGATTTGATCCGGCCATCTTCACCTTCGCCTGCTTCTGTGACACCAAGGTGAATCGGGTAATTCCAGTCGACCCCCTCCTGTTCGAGTCGCGCCACGAGCAGTCGATAGCACTCGATCATCACCTTCGGGTTACTCGACTTCATCGAGAACTTGAAATTCTGGAAGTCATGCTTGCGACAGATGCGTGCGAACTCCAGCGCGCTTTCCACCATGCCAAGCGGGGTGTCGCCGTAACGGTTCATGATGCGATCACTGAGCGAACCGTGATTGGTGCCGATACGCATGGCGCGCTTGAGCCTGATGCACTCCAGCACGAGCGGCGTGAACTTTTCCTCGATGCGCCTCAACTCCTCAGCATATTGCGCGTCGGTGTATTCCTTGATAGCAAATTTTTTTGAGTCAGCGTAATTGCCTGGATTCACGCGCACGACTTCCACCCACTTTACAGCTTCCATCGCGGCCTCGGGCTTAAAGTGGATGTCCGCGACGATGGGAACATTGCAGTCGCGCTTGCGAAGTTCAGTGACAATGTTCTGCAGGTTCGCCGCATCCTTCACCGTAGGCGCTGTAATGCGGACCAGCTGGCAACCGACGGCAACGAGATCAAGCGTCTGCTGCACGCTGGCCGTAGTATCCATCGTGTCGCAGGTGATCATGGACTGCGCCACGGCCGGATGATTTCCGCCGATGACCACGCCTCCATTCTTAGGATCGCCGATCACGACTTCGCGCGTCTGACGACGCTTGCAAACGTAGGGAGACTCGCAGTAGCGCATGGGAAAACTATTTCTTGGGCGCGAACATAATCGGCTCGTTGGCGCGACGCTCACTGCGAGAGTTCCGAATCCAATCGCCCACATCGTAGAACGCGATCCAGGCCATGAAACCGATCAACAGAATCGCAAACCCACTCTGAATATAATTCAGAATCTTCGGATTGACGGCACGCCGCCGCACGACCTCGATGAACGAGAGTAGAATGTGACCACCATCTAGAACGGGCAGTGGCAGCATGTTGAGCATGGCGAGATTGACGTTCAACACAACGCTGAACCACAGCACCCAACGCCAACCGTCTTCGCTCTGAAAGAAGTTCGTATAGACACGGATGATCATCACGGCGCCGCCAAGTTGCTGCACGCCGATGTCGTTCTTCTTGTTGATGACCGCACCGACCGTCGCAAAGATTTGTTTCGCGCTCGCCTCGATCTGTTCCCAAGGACCAGGATACGTCAGCGTGTGATTCGTTTTGTCGAGCCAAACGATACCGAAGATCGGGGGAAAGTTCGTAGGTGTCGTGGGAGCTGCGGCAAGAATCTCCTTGTTGAACTCCTCAGTTCCGCGACGAACGGTGAGGTTGATCGGCGGAATGCTTTTGTTTGTCATCAGCTCCTGTGCGTATTCCACAGCGAGCAAGCTCAGAATCTTGTCACCATTGATAGCGACAATTTCATCTCCGCGTTTCAATCCCGCCAAATGTGCCGGACTGTTCGTCAACACGTCGCCGACGACAGGTTTTGCGATTGGCCCAAGATAAACCTGCCGCAACGCGCGGCGCTCATACCATGAGGTCTTTTGTTTGATGTAGGTTGGATAAGCCATCGCCTCCTTGCCATCACGCAGATATTTGACGGCAATATTCGTGCCCTCGCTCGTGATGATGCGCCACTTGATACTGTCCTGCGACGGTGGGCCAAAAGTTTTGATCGGGTGACCATCCACCTCTAGAATTTTATCGCCCGCGCGCAAGCCGGACTTCCAAGCTGGCCCCTCCGGCGTCACCCATCCAAGAACAGGTTCTACATCAGCAGCGCCTTCGGGCTTTCCGACTTGCCAAACGATGACAGCGAAAAGTATCGCGAGCAAAAAGCTAAACAGCGGCCCCGCGAAGGCCACGATGATTTTGTCCAACGGCGAAACATTCGGAAGTTGCTCAGCCTTCTCGTCGGTCTTTCCTTCGATGGCTTCCATCGTCGCCATCTGTGGAAGGGAGACATAACCCCCAGCGGGAATCCAACCGAGCGCGTATTCGACACCGTTGAAGGTTTTACTCCAGATCGGTTTGCCAAACCAGATGGCGAAACGTTCAACCTTGAGACCACGCCAGCGGGCGGCGAGGAAGTGACCAAGTTCGTGGACGAAGATGAGAAGGTTCAGCGCGAACAACGCTTCCAAAACGACGATGATGATTTTCAATATAGACATGCGATAAACGTTTCACCCAAAGGGCGAGATGAGTATATCGGCGAAACCGTGGCGAGCAATGACGGCTTTCGATTCTTAGCACAAACAAAAAAAGGCCGCGTCGTGAGACGCGGCCTGCTTGAATTCAACTGAACCTCGGCTCGACTAGGTACGAGCAGCAGGTTTGTTCTTAGCCGTATCGAGGAGTTTTTCCGCGACGCTGTTGGGCACTTGCGCGAAGGTGAACGGTTCCATCGAGTAAGACGCACGACCTTTCGAGAGGGAACGGATAGCGGTGGCATAGCCAAACATTTCAGCCAGCGGCACGTGGGCGTTGAGAACAGTCTGACCATTCTTCGCTTCAATGCTGACAATCGTGCCACGACGACGGTTGATGTCGCCGAGCAGATCGCCTTGGTATTCGTCGGGAGTGGTACATTCCACTTTCATCAGCGGTTCGAGCAAGATCGGCGCGGCTTTTTTGAACGCGTCTTTCAAGGCGAAGATACCCGCCATGCGGAATGCCAGCTCGTTCGAGTCAACTTCATGGAACGATCCGTCGACGACTTCAACTTTGATATCGATGACCTGATAGCCCGCATACACGCCTCCTTTGATGGCCTCATTGATGCCGTCAATGACTTTGGGAATAAATTCCTTAGGAATCGAGCCACCGACGATTTCGTCAACGACTTCAACACCCTTACCCTTCTCGTTCGGATAAACTTTGATGCACGCGTGACCGTATTGTCCTTTGCCGCCGGATTGACGAATGAACTTACCTTCGCCTTCCGCTTCTTTCGTAATCGTTTCGCGATAAGCGATCTGCGGAGCCCCAGTGTTGGCCTCAACTTTGAATTCGCGTTTCAAGCGGTCGATTATGATTTCCAGATGCAACTCGCCCATGCCTGCGATGATGAGCTGGGCGGTTTCTTCATTGGTGAAACAGCGGAACGTCGGATCTTCTTCCGCGAGACGCTGCAAACCTTCGGACAACTTGTCGCGATCTTGCTTGGTCTTGGGTTCGACTGCCATCGAGATAACAGGTTCAGGGAATGTTGGTGGTTCAAGAGTCACGTCAAAGTCTTCATTGCACAGCGTGTCACCCGTGGTGATGTTGCGCAGACCGACGAGTGCGGCGATGTCGCCCGCATACACAGCATCAATGTCTTTCCGCTCGCTTCCTTGAATGACCATGAGACGACTGACACGTTCACGTTTGCGCGTGCGCGGATTGTAGATCGTGTCGCCCTTCTTGAGCTGACCGGAATAAACACGGAAGAACACTAGTTTGCCAGCGTACGGATCTGTCCAGAGCTTGAACGCGAGAGAGCAAAGCTTTTCATTGTCGGTCGTAGGAACATTGACCACAACGTCCGTGCCAAGTTCATGACCTGTAGCACCAGGAATGTCCAGCGGACTGGGCAGATAATCAATGACAGCGTCCACGAGTACCTGAACGCCCTTTTTCTTGAAGGCGGAACCGCACAACACCGGAATGATCTCAATCTTGCAAGTGAGACGGCGGATGGCGGCCTTCAGAACAGGGGCTGTGATCGGCTTGTCTTCGAGAACCAAATTGGCGATTTCGTCATCTTTGTTGGAGACGGCATCAATTAATTCCGCAAGCGCGGCATTGGCGCGATCTTGATCTTCTGGTGCGATTTCCCGGATCTCATAGTTGAGACCTTCATTCGCTTCGGTGGGCCCCCAGTAAATCGTCTTCTGATTGACGAGGTCAATCACTCCTTCAAAGCCACCTGTGACAGGTTTCCCTTCGGCTTCAGTCGGTCCTTGCCCCAATGGTAAGAAGATCGGGAACGCATACGCCTTAAGTTTCGTACGCATGTCGTTGAGGGCGTTTTCAAAGTTCGCGCCGATACGATCCATCTTATTGACGAATGCGATGCGCGGCACGTTGTACTTCGTGGCCTGACGCCACACGGTTTCAGATTGCGGCTGCACGCCTGCCACGCCGCAGAACACAGCGACAGCTCCGTCGAGAACACGCATGGAGCGTTCGACTTCAGCAGTGAAGTCCACGTGTCCGGGCGTATCAATGATGTTGATGCGATGCGGGACATTGTTAAACGCCTTAAATACTTTATCTTCCCCAGCCTTCGCACATTTCTGAGTCCAGAAGCAAGTGACAGCAGCGGATGTGATCGTGATCCCGCGTTCCTTTTCCTGCTCCATCCAGTCGGTCACCGTATTGCCATCATCCACGTCACCGATTTTGTGGATGAGTCCGGTGTAAAACAAAATCCGCTCGGTGGTCGTCGTCTTACCGGCGTCGATGTGCGCGGCGATACCGATGTTTCGTGTGCGTTCGAGAGTGTATTCGCGATTGGGCGAATTAGGTGATGTTGCAGGAGCTGTCATAAATTGTTTGAGTGATAAAAAAAACGCCCCGAGCAGTATTTGCTTCCGGGGCGTATAAAACTTTTCGGACTACCAGCGGAAGTGTGCGAAGGCTTTGTTGGCCTGCGCCATTTTGTGAACGTCGTCACGTTTTCGAATTGCTCCGCCCTGACCTTGGAACGCTTCCATTATCTCGGCAGCCAAAGCTGCTGCCATTGGAGTGCCTTTGCGGGCGTCCGCGAAATCCACGATCCAACGCAATGCGAGCGCAGCCTGACGGTCAGAAGGAACTTCGAGCGGAACTTGATACGTAGCACCACCGACGCGGCGAGGCTTGGTTTCAATGCGGGGCTTAGCGTTATCCACAGCGCGCTGAAGGATTTCAACGGGATTGCTTGCCGGATTTTTCTCCGAGAGAGTTTCAAACGCACCATAAACGATGCGTTGTGCAGTGCTCTTCTTGCCGGAGAACATGACGGTGTTGACCAATCGCGCTACGAGAACGCTCTGGTATTTTCCGTCCTTTTGTGCTGGACGCCTTGAGGCTTGACGACGACGTGACATGTGTTCGTTAAATTCTTTTGGGGTGAATGATTACTTGGCAGGGGCGGCTTTTGCGGCTTTTGGACGCTTCACGCCATACTTGGAACGGCTGACGCGGCGCTTCTCAACGCCAGCGGCGTCGAGCGTTCCACGCACAATGTGATAGCGCACACCGGGCAAATCTTTCACACGACCACCGCGCACGAGCACGATGCTGTGTTCTTGAAGATTGTGACCTTCGTCCGGGATGTAAGCGATGATTTCGAAACCATTCGTCAAACGAACCTTCGCAACTTTACGCATCGCTGAGTTCGGCTTCTTAGGTGTGCGAGTCATGACTTGGATGCACACGCCACGACGGAAGGGCGAGTTATCCAGAGCCGGAGACTTGGACTTATACTTGATCTTATTACGGCCCTTACGGACCAATTGATTGATTGTCGGCATTTGCTAAAAGTTTTTCCCGCTCTACTGGGTCAATAATCGCCACTGAAACGGACGCAGAGAGTAACAAAGGCTAGTTCACCCGCAACAAGATTTTTTGAGAAAAACTCGGACAAGCAGTCGCATCCGACCGCCTCGCTGCTTTTTGCACCAGAACCAGCTCAAAATACTCTCGCCTCAAAAATACTTGCGGAGCATTCTCCCGTCATTGCCGTCTAATTCATGGTAAAGAAAGTTCACCGCAAAAACTTTATGCAAACATCACATTTGAAAACAATCGCCCCTGTCCTGATCGCACTGACTTCACTCGCCAGTCTCGATGCCACCGCCGAACCCGCGCTTACTATTTACAACCAGGGCTTCGCCGTCGTGCGCGACGCCGTGCCGCTCGATCTTAAATCCGGTGTCAACGAAGTCAGATTTGCCAACGCCACTGCGCATCTGGAACCGGACTCAGTCATCCTTCGCGACCCGTCGGGCACGCGCACCTTGCAAATCCTCGAACAGAATTACCGCAATGATCAGGTGTCACAGGCGTTGCTGCTCTCGCTCAACGAAGGTAAAACTATTGATTTTCAGAACGAACGCATGAAGGACAACACCATCGCACGTGAAATCATCCCAGGCAAAATCATACGTAGCGGTTACGTGACCCGCGGCAGCGAAACACAACCGATCATTGAAGTTAACGGTAAGTTGCAATTCACCCTGCCCGGCGAACCACTATTTCCTAGCCTCGGCGATAACACCATTCTTCAACCCACATTGAACTGGATCTTGCGCGCCGACAAACCCGGTAAACTCAAAGCCGAAGTCAGCTACGTCACTGAAGGGTTCACGTGGAAATCGGACTACAACCTCGTCGCGCCGGCAAAAGGCGACACCGTTGATCTCATAGGTTGGATTACGATGGATAATCAGAGCGGTAAAACCTTTGAGAACGCCAAGATCAAATTGATGGCGGGTGATGTGAGTAAGATTCAACCTCAACGAAACCGTAATGAAATGAGAATGTACGCCGCCAAAGCGATGGTTGCCGACGAGATACAATCGACCGTCTCAGAAAAATCCTTCGATGAATTCCATCTCTACACCTTGGCGCGAGCCACTACACTGCGCGACCGCGAAACGAAACAAGTCGAGTTCGCCCGAGCAGAGTCTGTGAAAGCTCCCGCCGTTTACATCTACGACGGCGCGGAAGGTTCCGGCTTCTACGGCGGACGCAACAACGACCCCGGCTACGGCACACAATCCAACAAGAAAGTCTGGGTCTATCGCGAATTTGTGAACTCGGACACGAACAAACTTGGCATCGCCTTACCCAAAGGCAAACTGCGCTTCTATAGGCGCGGCGACGACGGACAGTTGGAGTTCACCGGCGAGAACGAGATTGATCACACCCCGCGCAACGAAACCATCCGGGTCAAGACCGGCAACTCCTTCGACCTTGTCGGCGAACGAAAACCCACCGACTTCAAGACCGACCAATCTGACAAATGGATGACCGAAACTTTTGAGATCAAACTACGCAACTATAAGAAAGAAGCCGTGGAGATCCGCGTGGCCGAACACCTCTATCGCTGGAAAAACTGGAACATCACCGCGAAGTCTGATGAATTCAAAAAGACCGACGGCCAAACAATCGAGTTCCGCGTACCGGTGAAGCCCGATAAAGAAAAGACGATCACCTACACCGTGCATTATTCTTGGTGACAGGAGCATCGAGCATTGCTCGACCTGACAATGAAAAAGGGCGGGCTATTAAGCCCGCTCTTTCGTTTGTAATGATTCGCTGCAATCAAACCTATACTGACGGCTGTGTCCCAGTCACATTAGCAGTGGCAACCTGAGCCAAGATAGCAATGTCCATCGTTTCCTCCCGCCGATGCGGAGCGTCTTCCTCCTTGTCCACCGGATTGGGCATTGGTGTTTCGAGGCTGCGCATCGGCGTCGTTCCCGTTTCCGTCACCGGCTGATCGGCAACCTTGTGGAACTTCACGCTCACAATCTTGCTTACGCCGTGTTCTTCCATCGTCACGCCATAAAGCACGTCGGCCATGCCGATGGTGCGCTTGTTGTGGGTAATAATGATGAACTGCGAGTGATTGATGAACCGTTGCAACACGCGGATGAAACGGTTGATGTTCGATTCGTCCAGAGGCGCGTCCAATTCGTCCAGAACGCAAAACGGACTCGGCTTCACCTGGTAGATCGAAAACAGCAGCGAAACCGCCGTCATCGTCTGTTCACCGCCGGACAACAGCGTGATAGTCTGCAGCTGCTTGCCCGGAGGCTTCGCCACAATCTCAATGCCGGATTCGAGCACGTCGTTTTCATCCGTCAAAATCAAATCCGCTTTGCCGCCGCCGAAGACTTCGGTGAACATCAGCCGGAAGTTGTCGCGAATCTGCGTAAACGTCGCCAGGAACATCTCCTTTGTCTGCGTGTTGATGCGATTGATGACTTCGAGCAACTGCGCCTTGGCCGAAACCAGGTCGTCGTGCTGCGTGGTGAGAAATTGATGACGTTGCTCGGTCTCTTCGTATTCCTCGATGGCCACAAGATTCACCGGTCCGAGATCATCCAGCTTTCGCTGCAACTCTTCTACCTGTTTTGCCACAGCGTCCCAATCCGTGCCCGCGCCGCTATGCGCCATCTGCTCGGGCGTGAGCGTTTCCACCATAGCGGGTCCTTCGTCCGCGTAGGTAATGGTGATGCACTCGCTGCGGATGTCGTCGAGATTGAGATGATACTTCTGCTGGGTGCGCTCACGGAGATTCTGAGCGGTCATGTTTTTCTGCGCCAATTCGATCTCAATCGTGCCGCGTGATTCCTGCAGCTGCGTCAACCGCCGCCGTTGCTCGCGCAGCGTTTCGTCGCGCGTATGCACCTCTGCCTCCTGCGTCCGCTTCTGCTCATACAACTCCGACGCCTGGGCATTTACTTGTTCGCGGTCGTGGGCGAGGTGGGAGATCTTGGCCTGCGATTCCGCAATCTCCGATTCCGCCTGCGCCTTGCGCGCGATGAATGAAGCAATCTCGCCCTTACGCTGCTCAATGACTTGCCCAAGTTCGCGCACGCGTTGTTCAAGCGATTGCACCTGTTGCCGGAAGGAGGCCGACATCTGCTCCTCGGTCGCCAGCGAAACCTTGCTTTCGGTCAACGTCGCCGTCGCGGTGTCTCGATGGTGGCGCGCGGCCTCAAGTCCACCTGTGAGTGTGGCGAGCGTTTCCTGCGTCGCATGCTCCTTGGTGGCGAGGATTGTGGCGCGCTCGATGAGTTGCGAGCGTTTGTCGTTTCCTTCCTTTTCCTGCTCCGCCAAACTCGTGACTTCGTAAACGACCGTCTCAATCTTTTGACGCAGCAAACGATTGGAGTTTTGCAGCGCATTGAACTCTCCTTCGCGCGTCGCGATGGCGACCTCTTGCTGGCGCAATTCGGTCTGCGCTTCCTGTAAACTCGCCTGCAATTCGGTCTGTTCGCTCAAAAGCGCACCCCGCTTGCGGCTCGCTTCAGCAACTTTCTCCTGCAATTCAGCAACACTTGTCTCCAGTTCGGCAATCTGATTCTTACGACCGAGAATCGAAGACGGCGCTTTGCTGTTGCCGTTTCCGTTGAGATAACCGCCAGTGTAAATGCCGTGACGATTCAGCAAATCCCCACCAATCGTCACGAAGTCGCAGCCCGCGTGACCGTTCTGGATCTGCGCCGTCGCCGTGGAAAGATTCCCCGCGATGAACGTGCGACCGAGCAATGACTTCAATAGATTTTCCACCGAGGGATCAGTCCGCACGACGCTCAACGCATGAACAATCTCGCCTTCGCCCAGAGTCTCCTCCGACAACGCCCCGGCAGCCGGCGACATTTCGCCAGTGAAGGAGAGCTGGCTCTCATCGGTATGTTTGATGGACAAAGCCGCAACACTAGCGCGGCCCGCCTTGGTGTTCGCGAGATCGGAAAGAATCTGCTGCGCCGCCTCAGGTTGCTCGGTGAGCACGAGCTGGAGGTTATGACCGAGCGCGTTCTCGATCGCGATGACGTATTGATCCGGCACGCGGATTCGATCTGCTAGCGAACCAATGACTGACTGCGACTTGCGCAACGCCGCCACCGCTCCCGCGCTGAAACCTTCATGCGAACCTTGAAGTTGTTCTAGAACGTTGAGCCGGGAACGCTTTTCCGCCTGTTGCTGCAAAAGCTTATCCTGCTCCGCGCTGGATTGTTGCATCTCCACCTGCAATTCCTTTAAACGCGCTTGACGTTGCTCGACCGAGCCGCGCGTGCTGGCCACGCTGAGCTTGTCCGTCTCAACATTGGCCGCGAACATCTCCAACCTCGCTTCAAGACTGACGCGCTCCTCTTCGAGCTGAATCTTCTCGGTAGAAAGTTTTTCAAGCCGAACCACATTGCCCTGTTTCTGCAGATCGAGAGCGTTGATTTGGTTGCGGACGCGAGTCAAATCCTGTGCCGCAGCAAACGCCTCGGACTGCGCTTGGCGCAATTGTTCCTGCCCTTCGCGAATCTCCTGCTCCACCTGCTGCAACGCGGCCTGACGAACCTTCAATTCCTCGCGATGCGTGGCGAGTGTTGCTTCAGAAACCGCCATGCGCTCTTTCACAGAGGCGAGTTCGTTCTCGGCAAAACCGCGACGATTCTCCGCCTCAGAGATATCCAACATCGCCTTCGTGTTTTGCGAGGCGAATTCCGCGAGGCGCTCTTCATTGAACTGCACGCGGCTCTCGTGGCGATCGATCTCGCTCTTGAGTTCCTGACCGCGCTGCTGGGCAACGCCGATCTCATGCTCGAGCTCGGACAGACGTTCGCGCAATTGACCTATCTCGTCTTCAAAGCGCAGCACATCCGCCGAACCAGTTTCAATCTCGCTACGAAGATTTTCCACCGTGGCTTGACGATCTCGAATCTCACCGAGCAATACGTCGAGTTGATGCCGTGCGAGTTGCGTATCGAGATGTTGCAGTTCGATCTGGATTTGTTTGAAGCGCCGCGCCTTGCCGGCCTGCCGTTGCAGCGAACCGATCTGACGTTTCACTTCCTTGATCAAATCCTGAACGCGCAATAAATTTTGCTCCGTGGCTTCGAGCTTGCGAAGTGACTCGCGCTTTTGCGATTTGAACTTCGTGATCCCAGCGGCTTCTTCAAAAATCGTACGGCGATCTTCCGGCTTGGTGGAAAGGATCGCCGTGATATTGCCTTGGGCCATGATCGAATAACTCGTCTTACCCATGCCCGTGCCCATGAAAAGTTGCTGCACGTCTTTTAACCGGCACGGCGTACGGTTGATGAAGTATTCACTACCGCCGTCGCGGAAGACACGACGCGTGAGCGTGACTTCGTTGTAGGAAAGCTCAATGCCCGCCGCACGTAATTGTTCCTGATCCACTTCGCCGATAGTGAGCGAAACTTCCGCCATGCCGACAGGCTTGCGTCCGTCCGTGCCGTTGAAGATCACGTCGGCCATTTCGCCACCGCGCAGAGCCTTGGCCGATTGCTCGCCGAGCACCCACCGGATTGCATCGGAGACATTCGATTTACCGCAACCGTTCGGCCCAACAATCGCCGTGACACCGGGCTGAAAATTCAAGGAGGTCTTGTCCGCGAAGGACTTGAAACCCAGAATTGTTAAATTCTTGAGATACATATTGTATGAGGTTTTAACGAAACCAAACTGGTTGTGCCCTGTAAAGCGAAAACCACACGCTATTGTGGCCACGCCCACCGACTGCACAACTAATTGGTGAGGAGCCGAGATTGGGCGTCGTGCGATTGGGCTATTACTTCCCTACTTTTCCCACAACTTTGCCGACGAAAACCGTTTTACGCCTGTGCGTCGGATCCCGCAATAGTTTTGTTGAAAAATCCTCAACTAGTTCTGCGGATGCTGTTATCTTGAGGCCACAGACGCGCTGAACCGACTCACATGAAAGTAAATCCAAACAACGAAGTGCCGTTCACAGTACCGCGACCGAGCAAAGCGACACCGCCCGAGCGCTCAAGCGACAACGGCACGCCAAACTTCGTCGCGAAGAACAATCTCGCTCAACAACTCGCGTCTACACTCGACGTTCGCGCTGATGAAGTTGTCCGCGCCAAGACGCTCATTGCTGATGCGGATTATCCCGACGACAAAACCATCCGCGCCGTGGCTCAACAGATTGCAGATATGATTCAACCACCTTTGGATGTGGGCAACCAAGTTTAAACGCCCACACCTGCTTCCGAAACGCAGTGAATTCTTGACGGCGCACAAAGCCAGCAACACGCTTACGGAGGTTATCACAGCATGAAGATATTTTTGTCCTTGGTTGCAGTGCTGATCAGCATCTGCAACTCCTTCGCGGTAAATCCCGGAGATGAGGTCGTGGTCATCTATAATTCGCGCCTAGCTGAGTCCAAAGCGCTGGCAGAGTTTTATGCGCGCAAACGCAAAGTGCCCCTGCAACAAGTCTTCGGCCTCAACATCACTAACGGCGAGGAGATGTCGCGGGAAGAATTTCGCAATGAATTGCAACGTCCGCTCGCGAAAAAGCTCGAAGAACTCAACCTCTGGCGCACAGGACGCGGCGAACTCCCCGGAACGAACGGCACGCGCTTAAGCGTCATACGCAAGGTCATTGAGTCCAAGATCCGTTACGCTGTTCTCTGTTATGGCGTGCCACTTAAAATCCGGAAAGACACCACAATTACTGAAGTTGATGAAGCCACGATGCGGCCGGAGCTACGTCGCAACGAGGCCGCCGTGGACAGCGAGCTCGCGTGCCTGCCCTTGACTTATTCGGGCTACAGGCTTGCTGGGCCACTTCTGAACAATCTTTACAGCACGACGAATGCGAGTTTGTTGCATCCGACGAATGGCATATTGATCATCGCACGGCTCGACGGGCCGACGCCTGCAATCGCTCGCGGACTCGTTGAGAAAGCGTTGCAAGCCGAGGCCGAAGGTTTTTGGGGACGCGCCTACTTTGATCTCCGCAACATCGCTGATCCAAACTACAAGGTCGGTGACGAATGGATCCGCAACGCATCGCAAGTCGCCCAACTCGTCGGATTCGATACGGTCGTGGATGAAAATGCCGATACTTTTCCTGCAAGTTTTCCGCTGAGCCAAGTGGCGATCTACATGGGATGGTATCGCGAAAATGTGAGCGGACCGTTCCTGCTGCCGAAGGTCGAGTTTATGCCTGGCTCATTCGCGTATCACCTGCACTCGTTCAGTGCATCGTCGCTTCGTGTCACGAATCACAACTGGGCCGGTCCGCTTCTCGCCAAAGGCGTCACTTGCACCATGGGCACAGTGGACGAACCCTATCTCACCGGCACGCCGGATGTCGGTGCGTTCGCCGGACGCTGGATGTATTTTGGATTTACGTTCGGCGAGGCAGCGTGCGCGTCTCAGGCAATGCTTTCCTGGCAAACGACCGTCGTTGGGGATCCGCTCTATCGTCCATTCGGAAAAAACGCACAAGAAGTTCACCAATCACTCATCGCGAGTAAAAGCAGGTTGCTGGAATGGTCCACAATTCGCCTCGGCAATCTCAGTCGCAACCAAGGCATGAGCGCGGCGGAACTTGCCGCTATCATTGAAGACATGCCACTGACGAAGGAAAGTGCGGTCTTGACGGAAAAACTCGCCGATCTTTACGTCGCCCAAGGCAAGCCCGCTTCGGCCATTGCGGCGTACGAACGCACACTCACGCTTGATCCCACGCCGCAACAACGCATCCGACTCCGCCTGACTCTTGGAGAGAAATACGTTACCGCAAAGAACGACGAGCTAGCGCGCAAGAGTTACGAGAAGCTACTCGAAGAAAATCCTGATTACACTGACGCCATAGTCATGCGCAAAAAAATTAACACGCTTACGCCGATGCCGCTGATTAATAAAGACTCGAATGACCGCGGCGAGAAACATTGAGCCAACGGCCTCGCCAATATCATATTTATAGCAATGTCGCTTGAACTCACTGAAGCACTATTGCAGAAAGCTGCCGGTTGGGATGTAGTGAAACGCGCCCGCGCCTATCTCCAGCTCGGGCAGGTGCTGAGTTCCTACTGGCAACCGCCCCTTCTACGCGGCGTAGTGCAGAACGACGCCGTCTCGTTCCGCGCATCGATGGTCATCAAGAACGAGATAGACATAGAAAACCTGTGCAATTGTCGCGACGCGCGCGAGTGGGGAAAGATTTGCGCGCACGGCGTGGCGGTGGCGTTGCATTGGATCGAGGCACAAAAGCCGAATGCAGCAATCGCCCCCGCTTTAGGTCACACGACCAGCAGCGTTCCGAAAGCCAAGCCGCCGAAGAATCGAGCCTTATCCCTCCAACGCAGTGCGACCGGCGAATCAGCCGAATTGTTCTTCATCCTCCCCCCGAACTTTGAGCAAGCCGTCTTTCGTGGGAAAGTCATGGTGGTGTTTGAAGCAAAATGGGGCGGCGGCCGTTGTCCGCTGAACGCATTGCCAAAAAACCGGGCATTCGCCTTCTCCGCGCAGGACAATGCAATAATTGAATGCATTGAAAGTTTTGCCGAGGGCGAAACTCCGGCTCTGCTACAATTGGACGCTAAAGACTTCGCCGTGTTGTTGCCGCTGCTGGCCGAACACGAAAACATAACGATTGGCAAAGACAGCAAAGTCACAGTGTCACGCTCGACGTTCAAACTGCCTCTAAGAGTGACGCTGGAGGGGAATGGCGAAATTGTTTTTGCGCTAAAAGAGAAAGTCGGAACGTTCTCATTTGTTGGCGATTGGGTTTGGCACAAACAGACCTTGCAACCGCTCGGTTTGCCTGCCGTCGCCCAGAGCGTTCTGCTAGCGCCAGTGCGGATACCGCGCTCGCAAGTGCCGATGTTCCTGAGCCAGCATTGGCCGCAACTCCAGGCTGCTGGTGGCGTGGATACGAATTTCAAGCTGGAAGATTTCACCCTTGAACCGCAAGCGCCGCGCTTTGTGTTGTCGCTGCGCGGCGGGCTGGCGCAACTCGGCGCATTGCTCCAGTGCGCCTACGGCTCGCGCACCATGACCGTGGGAGTGACCGCATCCGACGAAGGCGTCTGGCTGCCCGACCCCGATGTGCCGACGCGCTACTCCACGCGCGACTTTAACGCCGAGCGTGCGGCGCTGGCGCGCTTGCAACGCAGCGGCTTCATCGGTCCGGACGGTCAGGGCAAGTTGCAACTCACCGGCCAGAGTGGCGTGTTGAATTTCTTTGCCCGCGAATTCCCAAAGTTACGACGCGAGTGGAGCGTGACGCTCGACGAACAGTTGGAGAATCGCACGCTGAAGAACATCGAGCGCGTCGAGCCACAGTTTCAGATCACGTCATCCGGTGTGCAATGGTTTGATCTTGGCGTGGTGTTCGCATCAAGCGGCGGCGAAACTTTTTCGGCGGCGGACATCCAGCGACTGGTGCTGTCCGGCCAAAGGCACACGCGCTTGAAGAACGGCAAGATGGCGGTGATTGATACTAGTGCGGTTGAAGAATTACAGGAAGTGCTGCTCGATTGCGCACCGCAACAGAACGCGCAGGGCTATCGTATCAACAGCAAGCAGGCAGGCTTTCTGGAAGCAACGTTGCGGCAGCACGGCGATTGGAAGATGCAAGCGCCCGCCGCTTGGCGCGATCGCGCGGCCAAGCAAAGCGGCGAGGCAAAACTAGAATGCCCCCCGCTCGGCGATCTGGAAGGCGTGCTGCGTCCTTATCAAAAGCAAGGCGTGGCGTGGCTGGGTTTTCTGCGCGAGAACCGCTTCGGTGGGATTCTCGCCGACGAAATGGGCTTGGGCAAAACGCTACAAGCATTGGCGTTCTTCAACTCCCTGGGCGAAACCAAATCACAACCGCATCTCATCGTTTGCCCGACGAGCCTCGTGTTCAACTGGGTAGCGGAGGCGAAGAAGTTCACGCCCGGACTGAAGGCTTTGGCGTTGCAAGGGCCGGATCGTCATGCGTTGTTTGACCAAATCGCCACGAGCGACATCGTAGTGACGAGTTATGCGTTGATCCGACGCGATGCCGAAAAGTATCGCGAACTGGAGTTCGATACCGTGGTGCTCGACGAAGCGCAGCACATCAAAAATCGTCAGACACAGAACGCACAAGCCGTGAAATTGGTGCGAGCGCAACATCGGCTCGTGCTCACGGGCACGCCGCTGGAAAACTCCGTGCTCGATCTCTGGTCCATCTTCGACTTCCTAATGCCCGGGTATCTCGGCACGGCTCAGGATTTCCGCGAACGCTACGAGTTGCCCATCGCGAAAGAGAAGAATCTCGAAACGCAGAAGCGGCTCGCGCGGCGGCTGCGCCCGTTCATGTTGCGGCGTCTGAAGAAGGACGTGGCGGCAGATTTGCCGGCGAAACTGGAACAGATTTCGTTCTGTGAACTGACGCCCGATCAGCGCAGCGTTTATCAACAAGTCATCCAAGCGAGCCGCAAGGAAGTGTTGGAGGCCGTCGGCGCGCAAGGCATCGCCAAAAGTCGCATGGTAGCTCTAACGGCGTTGTTGCGGTTGCGGCAAGTGTGCTGCGATCTGCGCCTGCTGAAGTTGGAGAACGTGAATCCCGCCAATGCCTCCGGCAAACTCGAGATGTTCGGTGAACTGCTAGAAGAAGCAATTGATGGCGGCCATCGCGTGCTCGTGTTCAGCCAGTTCGTTGGGATGCTGTCTTTGTTGAAAGAGCGACTCGAGCAGGAAGGCGTTGAGTATTGTTACCTCGACGGCTCAACCACCGACCGTGCCGCAGTCGTGGAGAAATTCCAGTCCACGACAACAATCCCATTGTTCCTCATCAGCCTCAAAGCGGGCGGCGTCGGCCTAAACCTCACGGGCGCGGACACGGTGGTTCATTTCGATCCGTGGTGGAATCCGGCGGTGGAAGATCAAGCCACGGATCGCGCGCACCGCATCGGTCAGACGAAGGTGGTGACCAGCTACAAGCTGATTACCCGTGATACGGTGGAGGAGAAAATCTTGAGCCTCCAGAACCGCAAGCGCGAGATCATCCAGGCGACGATCGGAGGCGAGGAGGAGTTTGCCGCCTCGTTGAGCTGGGACGAAATCCAGGAACTGCTGGCGTGAGTCATCGCGGTTTGAAGAGTGTTGATCTCCATTTGCAGAGGACTTTCACGAACACCGAGTCACCACGATTGCTGAAAATTTCGACCACTGAGCTACCGGATGAGATTGCCCGTTTGATCGAGATGATAAACACGACGAGAAAAACAATCTGGTTCTGCCAGCCGTCCAGCTTCCATTGGCTTTTCCAAAACCATATCGGGCGACGCAATATCGGCTCACTGTAACAGATGGGCCACAGATCGGACGGTGAAGGCCCACGCGAGCCGAGAAGATCGCACAACAAGTGCAAATGAAATGTCAGTAGGCAGAAACCAAATGTGCGCCATCGTTCTCGCGCAAAGAATACCAGCAGCCCACAAAGCAAAATCGCCCCCGGACAGCCGTGGCAGAGAACGTGGTGGTAGCGATGGTAGAATTGAAACGTGTTCGGCTGATCGGTCACCACGGCACGAACCACGTCCGGAATCATTCCGAAACCGTCCAAGTCAGGAATTACTCCAGCCAATGCAATAAGTTGTCGGTCACGCGGATTTTTTGTGGCGACCGAGCCGATCAGCCAGCTTCCCATAAGATGGACGACCGGGGACATGATTCAAGAAGTTCACTTCCAACTCGTCGCGATCCAGAAACAGCCCACACCTATCGCAACCGCAGCAGACACACCCATCAGACCACGATACGCCCCTGCCCCGCGACTGCCCATGCGATTTGCGATCCAGCCCAAGCCCCACGAGAATGTCGCCATCGCCGCGACTGTTCCCACCCCAAATGAAATCAGGAAGGCGACCGAATGAATCTTCGTGGGCAACGCCAACGCTGGAAGCACGCCGAGAAAATGTGAGCTACCAGCCAGTCCATGCAACGCGCCGATGCCGAAAGCCGCATGCGTGTGCCGATGAGCATCAGGCTGCTCCTGAGCATGCCCGTGATTGTGAGTGTGGATGTGAACATGGCGATCTCCATCGTGTTCATGTTCATGTGCATGAACATTTTCTTTCAAGGCAAGTTTCAATGCCCACAAACCGATACCGAACAACATCACGCCCACGAGCCGTTCGCCCCAAGTGGAAACCCAATCAACAGGAAGTATGTCCTTCAACGCAAGCAACAGCAATCCTACGAGCGCAACGCCCGCCGAATGACCCAAGCCCCAGCGTGCGCCAGGCAACCACGCAGCACGCGGACGCCGCATCGCCAGCGGCGCGACTGCCGCCAGATGATCCGGCCCCGTCCAGACGTGCACCGCCCCGGCGACAAGTCCCGTGAAAGCGGCGATGATGATGGTTACAATCAAGCGGAGTGGACTGTGGGGGATTTTCCGATTCAACGCAAAGCAAAGATGAGGGCAACAGCGATGTATCGGAACAATTCCATGCGTAATTCTGACAGGGAGTTCCCTCAAACTAGCCGCATGATTTTGAAGAAGAGAATTACTATCGCGGTTCTGATCGCTTTCATGACGCAATCTTTCTCCGCCCATGCGCAAGCGACGAATGCAGATCCGCACGTTTATCTTTTGAGCACATTCAAGGAAGGCGAGCAAAGCGGTTTGAACTTCGCTTACAACTTCGAGGGATATCATTGGAGTGCTGCGCCAATACTTTTCCTGAAGGCTCATGTAGATGGCAAAATAATGCGCGACCCCAGCATCTCTCGCAGGACGGATGGGACGTGGCATCTCGTTTGGACTGCGGCGTGGAAAAGCAACAAAGGCTGTGGCTACGCATATAGCAAAAACTTGGTTCACTGGTGCGAGCAGAAATTCACCCCTATTATGGAGCATGACCAGACCGCCTGCAGTGTCTGGTCACCGGACATCTTCCACGACGCGAAGGAAAATCAATTCCTCATCTGCTGGGCTTCAACGATTCCCAGCCGCTTCCACGATCATCTCGAACCGATCACGAACAATCTTCGTATGTATTTCATAATGACGCTCAACTTCAACACTTTGACGCCTACGAAGCTGTTCCTTGATCCCGACTTATACGTGATTAATCGTCATATTTTGAAAACAGGTGGAGTTGGCCCGGGGACGGGCGCACTTCTTAAGTTCTGGTGCTCAAAAACAACAATCGTCCCCGGCGCAATGAGCGCGCTCGGCTATAAACCACTGCCCCCATGGCGCGATATCCCAACCAATCTGACGGATAAGTTCACCGAAGGGCGGAGCGCGTTGAAGATCTGTGACGATTGCCTAATCTACTAGGAGTCCTATCAGGCCAATTACTATGGCGCCAAGAAGACACACGAATTTAAGACGTTTACCATGTGACTGGCGAAACTACCTTTTCATAAGATTTGAAACACGGGACAGCGTTCGCCACAAAGAAGAGAGTTTTGGATCACTTGTTGAAGGTCGGCAACCGGCTAGCTTCAGGCATACATACTTGGATGACTCGGAGGCAATCGATTCTGGCGCGGTTTAAGTCTTTACCTTGTGACGATTCCCATGGCCGTATCAAAACCAATAGTCGTATCCGTCAAGGCGATGTCGTTATCAATCGTCTTGGGCAATGTGACGACATTCAGCCCCTTTTCCATTAGCCCGCAGCGCGTTCTTGTGCGTACCGCCGCCGCCCAGACAAACCAACGCGTCGAGCTTGTTGCTCTCGTAAGTGCGCGCGATCATATCCCGCATATCACATATCCGTCCATTGACTTCCATCCGATGCGGCTTATCGCGCCCCGTGCCGAGCAACGTACCGCCTGCGGTGAGGATTCCGATTCGTTTGGGCATGGGATTATTAAGGTTTTACTTACGAACCACCGTTTGTCCTAGGCCATTCGTAATTCCTAACCTGCAAGCCGTAAATCAAATTCCGCCAAAGCGTCTATGACGTTTTGAATACTCCTCAAGCGCGGCGTGGAATTGCGGCTTCCGGAAATCTGGCCAGAGTGTGGGCGTGATGACAAACTCAGCGTAAGAAATCTGCCAGAGAAGAAAATTACTCACGCGCATCTCACCACTCGTGCGGATGAGCAGGTCAGGATCGGGATAGCTGCGAGTGTAAAGATTCTGTGAAACAACCTGCTCGTTGATGTCGGCGGGTTCGAGCTTTCCAGCCTTCACGTCTGCGGCGATGTTGCGGACAGCGTCAACGATCTCGGTGCGTCCGCCATAACTCAAGGCCAGCACGAGGGTGAGACCGTTGTTCTTGTCGAGTGTGGCTTTGGCTTTCTTGAGTTGCTCCTGAACATTTTCCGGCAAACGCCATATCTGGCCTATGGCTTCGAGGCGAACGTTGCTCTTGTTCAACTCCGGCGTCTCGTTCTTGAGATAGTGGATGAGATATTTCATCAGTGCATCCACTTCGTCCTTAGGGCGATTCCAGTTCTCGACCGAGAACGCATAGAGCGTAAGATACTTGATGCCTAGTTCGCCAGCTGCCTTGATGATCGTGCGCGCTGACTCCGCGCCTTGGCGATGTCCTTCGACGCGCGGTAGATGACGTTGCTTCGCCCACCGTCCATTGCCATCCATGATTATGGCGATGTGCTGGGGCAAGCTGGCTTTGGCTTCGTGGGAAAGTTGTGATGTCGCACTCATCCGTTTTTCCGCAGATTACGCGGATGGACGCAGATTCAAAAACAAATCTACTCCAACCTATGAAATCTGCGGACGACTTTCGTTCAAACAAAAATCGTCTGATCTCTCCCTGGGCCGACGGAGGCGATGTAGAGCTTCGCACCAGTGAGTTCCGCGATGGCGTTCAGATACGTGCGAGCTTTAGGCGGAAGTTGCTTCCACGTTTTGCATTTGTCCGTTGGCGTATTCCATCCCTCGAACTCCGCATAGATGGGCTCGCACTCGGACAGCACTTGCACGTCGTTGGGCATGTAATCGTAACGCTTTTTGCCGTGGCGATAAGCGATACAGACCTTGATGTTCTCCACGGTGTCGAGTCCGTCGAGATTCGTAATGGCGAGATCGTCAATGCCGTTGACCATTGTGGCGTGGCGCGTGGCGACGGAGTCAAACCAACCGCAGCGGCGTGCGCGACCCGTCGTCGAACCAAACTCGCGTCCCATGCCATGCAGCAAATCCGAGATGACCTGATTTTCCGTGGGCAACGGCCCTTCTCCGACGCGCGTGGTGTAAGCCTTCATCACGCCGACAACGCTATCCATGCGATGCGGCGGCACGCCTGAGCCAGTGCAAGCGCCACCCGCGGTGGTGTTGGACGAGGTCACGAACGGATATGTACCGTGATCAATATCGAGGAACGTGCCTTGCGCGCCTTCGAACAACATATCTGCGCCTTGATTGATGGCGTCGTGCAGCAGTACGACAGTGTTCGTGACGAAAGGCTTGAGAAATTCGCCTGCCTTCTTGTATTCCGCGAAGACTTGCGTGAACGAAACCGGTTTTGCACCTAGTGCCTTGAGCATGCTGTTGCTCTCCTTGATACGGACGGAAAGTTTTGCTTCAAGGCGCACTGGATCGACCAGATCCGCCATGCGCAGACCGACGCGCGCAACTTTGTCACCGTAAGCCGGGCCAATGCCGCGCTTGGTTGTGCCGATTTTGTTCTTGCCTTTCAGCACTTCGCGCTGCGCGTCGAGTTCGCGATGATAAGGAAACACGACGTGAGCTGTCTCGCTGACGACAAAATTCTTGCCGACCTTGATGCCGATTTTTTGCAACCCGGTAATCTCATTGACGAGACCGATCGGATCAATCACCACGCCATTGCCGATGACGCAGAGCTTCGTCTTACGCAAAATGCCTGACGGAATGAGGTGCAGAACGTACTTCTTTTTGCCAACCCAGACGGTGTGGCCAGCGTTGTTGCCGCCTGCGTAACGGACGACGATGTCGGCGCTCTCGGTGAGCACGTCAATGATTTTGCCTTTGCCTTCGTCGCCCCACTGGGCGCCGACGAGAATTGTATTCGCCATAAATGATCGGTTTCCGACAATAAAAATCCCCGAACGTGAATTCGGGGCAAAGCGTTTCTTTCTTTGCGGACAGAGGATAGGAAGGCCGCTGGCGGGTGTCAATTTCGAGGTTAATACACAAACTTCCTCATAGGCTTCAGAAAAAATCTTTGCCAGAATTACCAAAATGTCGCACCGCAGAAAACAGAACGTGGATTCGCACCGCCGCTCGACGCCATTGATAATCCTGATCGCATTAGCGGTTGTGACGTGCGTCGGTTGGTTCGTGTTCAACCCTGCGCGCACCGGATCGAGCATTGATACAATCCGCCATACGACCAAGTTCCGGTTAGAAGACGAGGTGAAGATTCACGCAGACTACGCTGGCTCGGAAAGTTGCAAGCAATGTCATGAAGATGCCTACAATTTGTGGGCGAAATCCCACCACGGTTTGGCAGAACGATTGCCAGACGCGTCACTAGATAAACCGGCGTTCTCGCCTAGCCGCAGCTTCACTCACGGCACGCAAAAAACTTCAACACGCGAAGCCAACGGTCGCTGCGAAGTCGTTGCCGCTGGATTGGACAACACACAGGAAGTTTTTCGCGTCGATCGCGTCATCGCCCACTCGCCGTTGCGTCAGATGCTCGTGGAATTTCCTGGTGGACGCTGGCAGGCGACAGAAGCCGCCTTTGATCCTCGCTCAAACGAATGGTTCAATGTCTATGGCAACGAAGATCGTAAGGCGGGCGAGTGGGGCCACTGGACGGGGCGAGGCATGAATTGGAACACCATGTGCGCCACCTGCCACAACACCCGCCTTCGGAAAAATTACGACGCCACCAACGACATCTTCCGCACCACCATGGCGGAGCGCGGCGTGGGTTGTGAATCCTGCCACGGCCCGATGAAGGCACACAACGCATGGCAAACCGCCAACAAAAACAGCCACGCGCAAGACCCGACGATCAAGAAAATTTCCCGCGATCAGATGTTCGACACGTGCGCCGCGTGCCACTCTCGACGCGGCGAGATCACAGGCGACCCCAAACCGGGTGACAGTTTCTTCGATCATCATTTGCTCTCTATCACAGATGAGTCGGATCTGTTTTATGCAGACGGCCAAGTGCGTGATGAGGATTACGAGGTTAGCGCGTTTCTCGGCAGTCGCATGTTTCACAAAGGCGTGCGTTGCACCGATTGCCATGATTTCCACAGCGCTAAAGTCCGTTTGCCGGGAAATATGATGTGCCTGAGCTGTCACGGCCCGGGCGCGACGAACGCACCCCTCATCAATCCCGTTACACACAGTCATCACAAAGTTTTCGGGTTTGACGCGAGCGGCATGATGCCAAATATAGACCTCACGACTTACAAGCCAGAAGCCATCAAGGAAACAGGTGGCGAATGTGTGAATTGTCACATGCCACAGACGATGTATATGCAACGCCACTCGCGACACGATCACGGATTCACGATTCCCGATCCATTGCTCACGAAACAATTCGGAATCCCGAACGCGTGCAATCGTTGCCACACAGACAAGTCCACTGACTGGTCGCTCACTCACGTCGAACAATGGTATGGCGATAAGATGAATCGCCCATATCGCACACACGCTCAAACCGTTGCCCGCGCCCGCAACGGCGAGGCCTCCGCACGGGATGCGTTGTTGAAAATGTTGCAAACTGACGAACAAGATTACTGGCGCGCAGTCGCGGCAAACCTTCTTGAACGCTGGGTCAACGAATCGTCCGTCGCCAACGCGCTCGCCGCTAAACTTTCTGACACCAACGCACTCGTCCGACAGAACATAATCCAGACACTCGCCACACTTGGTGAAAACACACCTCCCGACATTCTCGCCGCGTTGACGAATCGCCTGAATGACTCCTCGCGCAACGTTCGTGTCGTTACGGCGCAAAGCCTCGCGGCTACAATTGATCTTGATTCGCTTGCTGGCAGTGAGTTGAAGCACATGCTCGATCACAACACCGACCAACCCCTCGGCCAGTTGCAGCTTGGCATGTTTGAGTTCACGCGCGGCAACGCCACGAATGCCCTCCGCCATTTGCAGACTGCCGCCAGATGGGATTTGTTCTCGCCAGGCATCCGCCACGAAACGGCAATTCTGTTCAGCCAATTGGGACGAACCCGCGAGGCATTGGTGGAATTACAAGAAGCCGTGCGACTCGCCCCGCGGGATGCAGAGTTCCGCTTTAAACTCGCCCTCGCATGGAACGAGCTCGGTGAATCCGCGAAAGTTCTCGCCGAACTGGAAGAAGCCGTGAAACTCGACCCGCGTCACGCCCGCGCTCAATACAATCTCGGCCTCGCCCGCAGCGCCGCAAGAAATCCGACCGGAGCCATCCAAGCCCTGCTCGCCGCCGAAACCGCCGAACCTCGCGACGCACAAATCCCTTACGCCCGGGCCACCATCCACGCACAACTTGGCCAGATGGACGCCGCCCGCCAAGCCGCAAGCCGCGCGCTGGAGCTGAGCCCGCAATTCACCGAGGCTGCGGCATTGCTCCAGCAACTGCGGCAATAGTCGTTTGCTTTCAAAACAGAAACTGGATTCCTAACCCCAGAGTTTTGAGTAAGAAGGAGGGTTACCAACGCCGTACGCGATAGAACCGCTGAGAACCAAAAGCCGTCGCATCAGTGAGAACAAGATTTGCCCCGTTACCCGCGACCAATGGCAATGCCGTCCAATTTGTATCGGCCAAAGAACTCTTGTATTCCAAACGATAAACTCGCCCACTCTGACTGGGCACTTTGACCCTAAACGTGTTCGAGAAAAAAGTTGGTTCACTCATCAATGAAGCTGTGACAGGAGGCCCACTTCCTACCAAAGCAAGACTGTGGTTGAACGCGGCAGACACAGCTACAACGTTGGTGAGTTTCGTCGGCACGTTGGTCTGTCCGACATAATTGAGTCCCCAAGCCACAACGGTTCCGTCTGCTTTGAGACCGACGTTGAAATGCCAGCCTGCATCAATCGCTACGGCGTTGGTCAAGGTTGTCGGAACATTCGTTTGTCCGTATGCGTTGTAGCCCCACGCGCGAACAGATCCGTCACCCAATATCGCTACACTATGAAGCAGGCCGCCAGCTACACCCACAACATTTGTCAAACTCACTGGCACATTAGTTTGCCCGTAACCGCCGTCTCCCCACGCCACAACAGTTCCATCTGACTTTACAGCGAGGCTGTGTTGAAATCCTGCAGCGATTGCAACCACGTTGGAAAGATTGGCAGGTACATTTGTTTGCCCCAAATTATTCCCACCCCAAGCGAACACTTTTCCGTCGCTTCTGAGTGCCAGCGCGTGAAATCCCCCAACCGCAATAGACACTAGATTAGACAATCCACTAGGGGTGTTGGAAATACTGTTCAATCCAGCACTATTGATACCCCAAGCGAACGTTTGCTCATCGGAAAACAATGCCAAACTTCCACGAAAATCGGCTGCGACACTGACCGCGTTCGTAAGCGAAATGGGCAATGTTAACTCGCCGTCATTATTCATTCCCCATCCGACTACGATGCCGGATGAATTTACCACCAAGTTGTGAGTAGCACCGGCGGCAATACCGATGATGTTCGTCATCCCTTTTGTCGCGGTAGCTCGTCCAACCAGATCTAATTGTCCCCACGCTGCCACTTGGCCGAATTCCAAAGAAGAGATTGAACTCGCGATTGATCCAGCTGAGTTCGTGACGACGACTTGATAGTTTCCAAGGTTGGTTTGTTGCGTGTTCGTGATCACGACAAAACTATTGGTAGCGCCGGCGATGGTCGTCCCATTGAATTGCCATTGATAACTCAGCGGCGGCGTTCCTTGAGCAACGGTAACAATCATAGTATCCAGTCCCGGCACTTGAGACTGGCTCAAAGGTTGGTATGTCATCTCTGGAGAAAACGAACCCGCTGAGTAATTGACTTCGTCAACATACCCAACGCCACTGCCAGTGAATATCCACCTGAGTGTTTGCGATCCAGACGAAAAAAAGATTGTTTCTTGCCGCCATGTTCCCCATTGGAAAAAATTGGTTTGCTCCAATCCATTTACCGTGAACGAAAGATTCCCCGACGCGAAGTCGCTAACATTCCACCAAAAAGTAATTTTACCTGGACCGGTAACAGTTGTTTGCAAGATTGAGGATTGAGAAGGTGGCGGATTACCACTTCTTGCGGCACTCCCTCCATCGTGTGTTTGGCTTGGTATGGTCGTGAATCCCCACTGGTTTGGAAAAGGCGTCGTCCAAGTCAGATTTGTAGCATTAAGCGCTTGGCCCAGCGTCTGGCCGGAGACTGAAGATGTCGCGAAAAGGATTGAAAGCGCCGGCACCGCAAGTTTTCCAAAAGGCAATACGAATGTCCTATAAAACAATCGGCCTAAGAATTCAAAATCCAGTTTCATGGGATACTTGAGATTGATTATTGCTCATTGTCTAACCCGGTCAACCGAAAGTTTATGTCACGGATCGCGGACATTTGACATAAACGTCCACTGCTCTACTTTCGGCGCGTGTCTGAACCGAAATCATCCGCCGTCATCCGCCTGCGCGGGGTGCGGCATAATAATCTAAAGAACTTTGATCTCGATCTGCCACTGCACCGGCTCATCGTCATCACAGGCTTGAGCGGTTCGGGTAAAAGCTCGCTCGCCTTCGACACACTTTACGCCGAAGGCCAGCGTCGTTACCTAGAAACCTTCTCGCCTTATGCACGGCAGTTCTTCGACCGCATGGACAAGCCGCAAGTGGACAGCATCGAAGGCATCCCGCCCGCCATCGCCATTGAGCAGCGCAACGCCGTTCGCTCCACGCGTAGCACCGTCGGCACGATGACCGAGATCTGTGACCACATGAAAGTGTTGTGGCCACATCTCGCGCAATTGCAATGTCGTAGCTGCGGCCAGCCGGTGCGTAAGGATTCACCGCAGAGTGTGTGGGAACAATTGAGTGCGGAACACGGAATCCAGAGTGCGGAATTGCTGATCGCATTCGATTTACCAATCTCACAGAAATTGTCACTAGAGGAGTCCCTCGCGTTGATTTCCAAACAAGGTTACCAGCGGCTGTTGCTGGATGGCGAAGTCATACGATTAGACGATGCGCCAACCCATTCCGCACTTTGCCCTCCGCACTCAGCACTAACGGTCGTTCAGGACCGCATCAAACTCGCGCCCACCTCCCGTTCCCGTTTCATCGAGGCCTGCGAGCAAGCCTACCATTTTGGCAAAGGCAAACTGTCCATCTCGGAAATCAACCCTACATCTCCCAACCTCAATCCTCGCCAATTTTCTAACCGCCTTCACTGCGCCACCTGCGATATAGAATACCCCGAGACTTCGCCCGCGCTGTTCAGCTTCAATCACCCGCTCGGCGCGTGTCCGACCTGCAAAGGCTTCGGTCGCACCATCACGATAGATTACGAACTAGCCATTCCCGACCGGTCGCTGACCCTGGCCCAGGGCGCGGTCAAACCCTGGCGCACAGGCATGAGCGCCGAATGTCAGACGGACCTAAAAAAATTCTGCAAGTCCAGCCGCGTCCCTATGGACGTGCCGTTCAACCAGCTTTCCGCCGAACACCAACGGTGGATCATCGAAGGCGACAAGGATTACGGCATCGACGAAGACCACCAATGGCCGCGCGCCTGGTACGGCGTGAAAGGCTATTTCCGCTGGTTAGAATCCAAGTCTTACAAGATGCACGTCCGCGTGCTGCTTTCGCGTTACCGCGCTTACACCAAATGCCCAACGTGTGACGGTGCGCGGCTGAAGCCGGGGGCGCTCCTCTATCTTCTCGCGACCGAGAAAAAAAAGCTGACGCTCCCCAACTTCTACGCCCTGCCTGTCCGCGATGCGCTGGATCTGATCGAATCACTCGCAAACACGCGAACCCCAGACGCGCGACTCCAGACTCAAGACCCCATAACCCACGCCCTAGGCGAAGTCCGCGCTCGGCTCGCCTATCTCAATGAAGTCGGCCTAGGCTATCTAACATTAGATCGCCCCACTCGCACACTCAGCGGCGGGGAGACCGAACGCGTCAATCTCACGACCTGCCTCGGCACACGCTTGGTGAACACGCTGTTTGTACTCGACGAACCCAGTGTTGGCTTGCACCCGCGCGACACCGACCGGCTCGTTCGCATTCTTGAAAAGCTTCGCGACACCGGGAACACCGTCGTTGTCGTCGAACATGAAGCCAGCGTCATGCGCGCTGCCGATCAGATTGTGGACATCGGCCCGGGCCACGGCGCAACCGGCGGAGAAGTTGTCTTCCAAGGAACTCTGCCAGAGTTATTAAAATCCAATCGCTCGCTCACCGGCCAATACCTGAGCGGGCGAAAGCAGATCGAGATTCCAAAACGTCGCCCCTTAACTAGCGACACGAGTCGGGTCAAGATCACCAATGCCACCCGCCACAATTTCAACAACGTTTCCGTCGAGATTCCGCTGGGCCGATTCGTCGCTATCACCGGCGTCAGTGGCTCAGGCAAATCTACGTTGATCCGCGACATCCTGCTCCCCGCACTTCAGGCTAAGCTGCAGAATCTGGATGCGGCTGTTGCAAAAGCGTCCGACCGGATGGATTCAGACGAAGACAGCAAGACTAACGAGGACGAAACGTCCAGTATCCATTCTCCACCCTCAATCCTCAGCGGTTTCGAAAGCCTCAGCCAGGTCGTACTTGTAGATCAATCCGCGCTGGGTAAAACCCCGCGTTCTAATCCGGCCGTTTACATCGGCGCGTTCGACGACATCCGTGAAGTCTTCGCACAATCTGAAGTCGCGAAGCAACGCGGCCTCAACGCAAATGCCTTCAGTTTCAACTCTGGCGTCGGCCAGTGCGAAAAATGTCGCGGCGCTGGCTTCGAGAAGATCGAGATGCAATTCCTCAGCGACATTTTCATTCGCTGCCCGGACTGCAATGGCCGCCGTTATAGGCAACACATCTTGGATGTCAAGATTTCCGCTGCGAAAGCAAAGCAGGATTTTTCCATCGGCGACATGCTCGAGGCGACAGTGGATGAAGCCATTGAGTTTCTCTCGGGCTTACCCGATTCCAAACCCGCTGAGCGTGCCGCAACAAGCTTGAAGTTTCTGCAAGAAGTCGGCCTCGGCTATCTGCGTTTGGGCCAACCCATCAACACGCTTTCCGGCGGCGAAAGCCAGCGCCTGAAACTCGTGCGCCATCTCGCGGAGGCTGTAGCGGCGGCCTATGACCGCAGAAACAAAGAAGCAACAGGTAACCACGGTCACAGACCGCAACCACAACAGAAACCCACGCTCTTCCTCTTCGACGAACCCACCACAGGCCTGCACTTCGACGACGTCCGGGTGTTGCTCCAAGCGTTCCAACGCTTGGTGGACGCGGGACATTCCGTTCTCGTCATTGAACACAACCTCGACGTCATCAAATGCGCCGATTGGGTGATTGACCTTGGCCCGGAAGCTGGAGATCGCGGCGGACATATTGTCGCTACAGGAACACCCGAAGAAGTGGCGGACTGCGAGTCAAGTCACACGGGCATTTTTCTGCGAAACGTCCTGACTGAACAAAGCGGAAATGGAAAAGCACCGAAGCGGCGCAACCCCGCCCTATTTCCCATCTCCTATGTGCCATCTCCTATTTCGATCAGCGGCGCGAGAGAGCACAACCTCAAAAACATCTCACTGACGATCCCGCGGGATCAATTCGTCGTCATCACCGGCGTGAGCGGTTCGGGCAAGAGCACACTGGCGTTTGATCTCCTTTTCAATGAGGGCCAGCGGCGCTTTCTCGATTCGATGAACGTCTATGCGCGACAATTCGTCGAGCAGATGGCGCGGCCCGACGTCGACTTGATCACTGGAATTCCGCCCACGGTCAGCATTGAGCAACGTACCACGCGCGGCGGAGGCAAGAGCACCGTGGCAACCGTAACCGAGATTTATCATTTCATCCGCCTGCTCTTTGCGCGACTCGGCACGCAGTATTGTCCCGACTGCCAGTTACCGGTCGAGGCCCAGAGCCGCGACGAGCTTGCGAACCATCTACAATCGGAACTTAAGCGACGTGGCGACCTCTTGCTGCTCGCGCCGATCGTGAAGAACCGGAAAGGTTTTCACACCGATGTCGCCGAGTGGGCTGCGAAACGTGGCTACAAACAAATCCGCGCAGATGGAAAAATTCACGACTCAAGCAAAGCCTTTCGAATGGATCGATTCAAGGAACACGATGTAGAGATCATTCTCGGCGTTGTGGAGAAAGGCAAAGGTAGCGTGGGACAGGAATTGGTAGACGAGGCGCTCAAGCTGGGTCACGGCACGCTCTACGCGCTGGATAATCAGAAGCAGCTCACTATTCATTCGACCGAACGCGCCTGTCTAGGTTGCAATAAGTCTTTCGCTCTATTGGACCCAAAAAACTTTTCCTATAACTCCGCGCAAGGTTGGTGCACTAAATGTCGTGGCTTCGGCGAGTTGTTTTATCTGCCCGATGTGGAACGCGGCGCGGACGCCGATTCTATTGAAGAGAGCTGGTGGAGCTGGGCCACGGAGCGGGAAGTATGTCCCGAGTGCCATGGGGCACGCTTGAATCCAGTGGCGCGCGCTGTTCGTTTACGATTCGGAAGCGGCAAAACTGAGTCGCCGACGATTGATGCCTTCTCCGGGCTCGATGTGGAAGCGGCTTTCGATTTTGTTCGCAAGCTGAAGTTTACGGATCGCTCCGCCGAGATTGCCCGCGACATCATTCCTGAAATCCGTGAACGTTTAAGGTTTCTTAAGGAAGTCGGCCTAGGTTACATGCAGCTCGGCCGCGCCGTGCCCACTCTTTCCGGCGGTGAATCGCAACGCATCCGCCTCGCCGCACAACTCGGTTCAAATCTCAGTGGCGTGCTATACGTGCTGGACGAACCGACCATCGGCCTCCATGCCCGCGACAACGAGCAACTGCTCGACGTGCTCCAGAAACTGCGCGGGCGCGGCAACTCCGTAGTAGTCGTCGAGCACGATGAAGACACGATGCGCCGCGCTGATCACGTCATTGATCTTGGGCCGGGCGCAGGCGTGCATGGCGGGCGTGTCGTGGCGAGCGGGACACTTGCCGAGTTGGCAAAACACCCTGAATCCGTCACCGGCCAATGCCTGCGGGCAGAAAAGAAATTTCCTGCGCGGGGTGAACGGAGAAGCATTGAAAACGGTAAAGGGAGAAAGGGAGAGGGGGCAATGCTTACCCTCCGCAATGCGGCATTGAACAATCTCAAAAAGCTTACGGCGAACATTCCGCTCGGAAGGTTTGTTGTCGTGACCGGTGTGAGCGGCTCAGGCAAAAGCACCTTGATCCGCGAATGCTTGCTGCCGGAGTTGCAGGCAGTCGTGGCACAGAAGTCATCGGGGAAAAGCAAAAACCTGTCTGGCTTTGAATCGCTCAAGTCCGTTTACGAAGTGGATCAAGCCCCTATCGGCCGCACTCCGCGCTCGATTCCCGCGACCTATGTGGGCTTCTTCGATGACATCCGTGCGTTGTTCTCACAAGTCCCCGAGGCGCGGATGCGCGGTTACTCGGCCAGCCGCTTCTCCTTCAATAGCTCGCAAGGGCGTTGCCCCGAGTGTGAAGGGGCAGGCCAGATCAAGCTGGAGATGAACTTTCTACCGCCTGCGTTTGTACGTTGCGAAACCTGCAACGGCACGCGATTCAATCGCGAAACGCTCGACATCGAATACTCCGGGAAAAACATCGCGCAAGTGCTCGACTTGTCCGTGGAGGAGGGCATTCAGTTTTTCGCTAGCGTCCAGAAAATCAAGCGCGCGCTCGAAGCCTTGCACGATACCGGACTGGATTATCTCAAACTCGGCCAGCAAAGCCCGACGCTGAGCGGCGGCGAGGCGCAGCGCGTGAAACTGGTGACCCACCTCCTCACCGGCTTGAAGCCCGGACTGGATCTGGCACAAATGGCGAATCGCCGAACCAACATCGCAAAAAAAAATCTATTCATCCTCGAAGAACCGACTATTGGTCTGCACATGGCGGACGTGCGGCGGTTGGTCGGGGTTTTGCAACGACTCGTGGATGCGGGACACTCCGTTATCGTCATCGAACATAATCTGGATTTGATTGCAGAGGCGGATTGGGTGATTGATCTCGGCCCGGAAGGTGGGGCGGGTGGTGGGCAGATTATTGCCGAAGGAACCCCCGAAGACATCGCCAAGAACAAGCACTCGCACACCGGGCGGTTCTTACGTAAGTTAATCGTAACAACATGATCGATCCCTACGAAGAAACGATTCAAGGCGAGACCACGTTACGAATGCCGCTAGGCGGGCGACATGAATTGATCTGCACGCGACTTCAAACAGCGTTGACTGCGAGCGTTACTGATTTTCCGGGCACAAAGTTACACGAACTTCGCAGCGCGATGCGCGTGGACGCTAACAATCTTCTGCGTCCAGACATCGCTATCGCGACCGCCGCCACGGGCAAAATCTGGCTCGTCGCAGAAGTCGTCAGTTCGGAAGACCATCACGCTGACACCGTGGAAAAGAAACAGATCTACGAAACGATGAAACTTCCGCGTCTCTGGATGATTGACCCACGCTACAACAATGTGGAGGTGTATCACGCCACAGAATATGGGATGCGACTAGAACACATCCTCGCTGGTTCCGACGTGCTCACGGAGAAACTACTGCCGAAGTTTCAGTTGGCGATTGCGGATTTATTTGCTTCGAATCACACGTGAACAAGCTTCACGCGCTGGCGCTCACCCGAAGCTTTCCTTCTCCTCACACGGCTCTAATTTAGCTATCGTAGCCATGATCTCGTCTGCGACTTGCTGATAGATCTCCTTCAGCCGTGCCTTGGAACAGGTCTTCGCCTCTGCACGCAAAGCTGCGAAATCCATCGGTTTGCCGTACTTGGCTGCGATCTTGCGGGGCTTGGGAATCGTTGCGTCCTTGCCGTAGGCCTCGAAAGTCCCAAACACGCGCACCGGCACGACTGGTGCGTCTGACTTGATCACGGTCAATCCGATGCCTGATCGCGCGTGCTGAAGTTTCCCATCCGTCGTCCGAGTGCCTTCGGGAAATAGAATGATTCCACCGCCCGCCAGCAAACGATCCATGATGGCCTTGAGTCCACGCGCGCCGCCGCCATCGCGATCGACTGGAACAGCGTCCCAATTGCGCAAGACCCAACCGACGCCCCAGAAACGAAACAGCGACTCCCGCGCAAGATAACTGATACCGCGATGCAACCCCGTTCCCACCAGCGGCGGGTCCATGATGCTGGCGTGATTGCAGGCAAGGATGACCGGGCCAGATTTAGGGACGCGCTCCGCGTTGAACCACTCTGCGCGGCAATAAAGTTTGTAAGCCGTGCGGAAAAACCGCCAGCCGCAGTAATAGACAGGGTTCATCGTCCGTCTGCCTTGAGCCGTGCCTGTATGTCTTCGATCAACAAGCAGCTCGTCTGCTCGCTCGTCATGTTCGAGTTGTTGATGACCTTCGCACCCAGCGCAATCATCAACGGTGCGGCGGCGCGCTGGCTGTCACGTTGATCTCGATCGGCGAGATTTTCATTCACGCCCTCTGCCACGCGACGCTTCGTGCGCTCTTCAAGATGCGCGTCGAGGTAGTATTTGTAGTCTGTCTCGGGGAAAACATTCGTGCCGATGTCGCGACCTTCCATCACCATATTGCCGAACTGGATGCAATCACGCTGCGCCTTCTTCATCCACTCGCGCACCCTCGGCACAGCGGCAATCATCGAAACGGCCACACTGACCTCCACGAGACGGATTTCTTTCTCGGGAAAATAACCATCCACCGTGAGGCGCACCTTGGCCTCCACGCATTCCAACTTAGTATTCCACTTGCGACACGCCACAGCCACGGCTTTGGCGTCATGGAAATCAATGCGCTTGGACAGGCAATACCACGCAAGCGTGCGATACATCGCGCCGGTGTCCACATAGACGTAGCCGAGCGCCTTCGCGACCAACTTGGCGTTGGTGCTCTTGCCGCTGGCGCTCGTGCCATCAATGGCGATGACATTAGGATGTTTCTTCACAATCAAAAAACTGAGCTTAGAAAGAATTCACATCATTTTCAGAATTGAATTTTGTGAATTCGGTTAATTCTGCCTGATTTAATCCGCAAACAAATCTTCCCCGGCCAACTTCCGGGTGCGTTGACCGTCTTTGACTTCCCAAATCTCTACACCTAAGCCGTTCGGCGGCGCGGCAGCCAACTTCTGGAAAAAATTGGGGAACGTCTTCTTTACACAGGAAGGATTCTTGAGGCGAATGCCCGGCACTTTCAATCCCAGAATTGCGAAACACATCGCCATACGATGGTCGTTGTAGGTCTCGATCTCTGCGCCGTGGAGCGTTTGGTCAGAATATACCGTCAAAGCATCGCCATTCTCGACAACATGAGCGCCAATTCTTGTTAGCTGCTCGCGCAAAGCCACAACGCGCTCACACTCCTGAACTCGCAATCGACCAAGATCAGTAAACCGAATCGGTTCAGCCATCCCGGTTGTCCCGAGCGCTTGATTGAGAGGCGCTTTGGCGATCGCAGTCATGATACTGTCGCCGAGATGAACCTTTCGCGATAGAAAACCGCTCAGCTCAACCAGATTACAATACTTGGGATAGTCAGAGTCGATCTGCCAGGTTGTCTTAGGCCAATGCGCAACGGTAATCCAACCCATCTCTGGGTTCTTTCGAGCAATCCACGCCACCCAATCCGCCGCTAAAAAATAGCTCCCGCCCGAAGCGTCCGGCTCAATCTGGAATTTACCGCCACCCCAAGGAAATGCTTCTACCAATCGCTCGGTCATGGTCACGTATGGTGCTTCCTCGTCATCATCGCCAGCCAAATCGACATGCCAACAGCCGTGTTTGGCAGAAAGCTTCAACGCCGAAGCGAATTGAGAACTTTCGTCGATGCTCACTGTGCAGCTTCTTACCTCCGCTTTCTCTCCTCGCACCTGCCCTTGAATTACCGCGGGCAACTTTTCATTCGTTGCGTCCACGCGATAGCCAAGCTCGCGAAGCGCCTGGAACAGCGCTGCCTGCGGACGCTCGTGCATTCGCGACACACCGCTCAATCGATACACGCCAGCACCGAGACAGACCATCGCCGCCAAAAATCGCGCCGCCGTGCCCGCATTGCCAACAAACAATTCTAGCGGCTTCTCCGCCGTACCCGCCTTGGGAATTCTGCCGCCCTGCCCTTGGACCGTGATAGTGCGATTACAAAACTCCGCCGGATCATTCTCCACGCGCACATCAAAGCCCATCGTCCGCAACGCCTCGGTCATCACCTGCGTGTCTTCGCTCCAGAGCGCGCCAGTCAAAGTCACCTCACCCTCTGCAAGCGCCGCGAGTATGAGAGCGCGGTTCGTGATGCTCTTCGAACCCGGCACGGTGATTTCCGCGCGCACGGATTTGTCGGGAGGGACGATTTCGATGAGGTCGGGTAAAGCCATGCTTCGTTAAGCCACAGATGAAACACAGATGAAACACAAATAAGAATGCCGACTCGGAGAAAGCCACCTGAGCAGCATCTGTAGGAATTTGTGGCTGAAATTCATTCTAGGGAAGGCGACGCGCAGCAGGCACACCAGTTATCGCGACGCTGCTTGGCGGTTTCATAAAACTTCGCGATGGCCTTCGCGTCGCCACGTTTTAGGGCAGATTGAAACTTGTTCAACTCGGCGATAAATCCACTCAACGCCCGCCCGATTTGTTTACGATTGGTCACCGCGATGTCCCGCCACATTTCCGGTGAGCCTGATGCCACCCGGGTCGTGTCGCGAAAGCCGGTGGCGCAAAGCAGCGCCTGCTCCTTCGGCAGTTTGGGATCAAGCACGAGATTCGCCAGCGTGGCTGCCATCAAGTGCGGTAGATGACTGGAACGGCTGACAAACGCATCATGCTCATCGGGGGAAGCACGCAGCAACCGCGCGCCGACATCTTTCCAAAGCGTCTCCACCTTGCGCCACGCCGCTGGATTAGTGTTCTGCGTCGGAGTCACCACACAAACCGCGCATTCAAACAATTCAGCACGCGCCGCCAGCACGCCCTGTTTCTCACCGCCCGTCATCGGATGGCTGCCAATAAAGTGCGCTCCAGCCTTCGCGACAAGCGATTCCAACTCGCGCACCACGCTGCCCTTCACGCTGCCGACGTCGGTGATGATTGCGCCGCGCTTGATTGCGGGGAGCATTTGGCGCATCAGTGGCTTCATCTGCGACAACGGCGTACACAGCACGATTAAATCAGCGCCGGAAACCGCCGCGAGCAGATCAGTAGTGGCGTAATCTGTCGCACCCGCGCGTTCACATTCCTTGATGCTCACCTCGCGCCGAACGTATCCCGCAATCTCTTTAGCAAGTTTACGTCGGCGCAGCGCCAAGCCGAGCGAACCGCCCAGCAAGCCCACGCCTACGAGTGTGATTTTATTCCAACGCACACGGGAAGGATAGCGGATGGAGGATGGAAGATGGAAGATGGAAAGTAGCCCGGCGTGAGTTTAAATCTTTTGAACCGGAACCAATCGGCCTCTATCGCGCGCCGAAGCGAGACATGCGTCTAGGACGAGTTGCGTCTTCAGGGCTACTTCCGGCCAGAATTCGTTCAGCTTACCGGACTGAACGTAGGCGGCAAAATTGCGGATCATCAGAGTGTCTTGCGCGGTGGGATGGCCGAGTTGCGGCAATGCCCCGGCGTCGAGCGGCACAACTGTGCCCGTCGCCGCAGGGATACGATGCTCGGTCGCGTTGATGTCATACGCGGACTCGTAGCTGTTGCGTGGATGCACATAGTCGGCCGTGCGCAGCGTTCCCTGCGTGCCCATAAAGCTGACCCATTGCTGAGCCGCAATGGCAAAGGAACAATGGAAGCCAGCAGAGACGCCATTCGCGAAAAACAGTTCGCCGGAGAACAGCGTTGGCGTCACGCCGTCAGCCGCGACTGCTAAGATGCGTCCGGCGGCGGTCGGCAGCTCCCAATTCATCGCGAACAATGAGATCCGGAGGCAATAACAACAGAGATCACCGAGACAGCCGTAGGGTTTGAGCGAACTCTGCACGCGGATGTTCGCTGGGAAATTGGGATTGTCGCCGAGGAAGCTGAACTCCGACGCGATGCGACGCAGCGGCCCAATGCGATTTGCGTCATCCAGCACCGCCCGCACCAAGGCGAGGCGCGGATGATGCATGAACATGACGCCGTCCATGAACTGCACGCCATATTGCCGGCAGACGGCGAGCATCTCGCGCAAGTCTGCCGCGTTCGCAGCGCAGGGTTTTTCCCTGAACACATGTTTGCCGGCTCGGACTGCTCGGATGACCCATTCCTTGCGCACCACCGTCGGCAACGGAATGTAAACTGCATCAATCTCGGGAGTGGCGAGCGATGCTTCGTAGCTACCATGAACTTTTGGCGCAGGCTCGAAAGTCGCCTGCACCTGACATTCGCGGATGAATTGTTGACCACGCGCCACGTCGCGGGCCGCGAGAGCGGCGGCGACGCCATTTCCGGAATTGAAGAACGCCTTCCAGTTTTTGGGGGCGATGCTCGCCGCGCCGAGAATCCCCCAACGGAGTTTGGTAATGGGTTCAAGTTACCAAAAACAACAAAGGAGGAACTCAGAAACTCCAAAACATGCATTCGTGAGTTCCTGAATTCCTCCTTCACACCTTGTCTTTAGAATTGATTGCCGCCTCGCGCGCGCGTTCCAAAACCACCTCCGCCATGAGCGGCTCGCTGCCGATGGCTTGCGAATACCACGTAAGCTTGCCCAGTTTCTCCGAGGGATTGCGCCACGTCGGCAGCCCGGCGGCGAGACGTTCTTTGACCAGTCGCTCGGGTTCGCCCAGCAACACCGGAATATCCTCGGCTGTATGCAAGCCATCGCTGATAAAGAATGGCACAACGACGACGTTGCGGGTCGTGGCGGTGGCCTGACATCCTTTGATGCGTGGGTCTTCGTCCATGTAAATGGCCTGGACATCCGCATAGAGATTTTGCGTGCGGATCAATTCCACCTGTCGCTCGATAGCCAGGCGCGATTGCGCACTGCGTTCTGTTCCGTGTCCGGCGATGAAGAGTGTGATGTCCTTGGGCTTCGGCGCATGCGGAAAGGGAAATTGTTCCACCACGCCCCGGGCGCGGGCAAGTAACACATTGGTCATGCTTGGGTGTGTACCGACGGGCTTGGCGTAGATCAGGCTGAACTCTGGGGTTTGGACTCTGGAGTTCGCGTCCAGCCCCAGTTCGCGAGGGATGACTTCGCCAGCAAAATATCCTTCGCTGATCATCAACGGGACGACGTAAACGCGCGGGGTTTTGATCTCGGCGAGAACGGCTTTGATCTGCGGCTCTTGTTTCCAGAACGCCTCGCACACCGCTGCGAACATTCCGCGCCGGCGCAACTCAGAAGCGTGCTGCATCACAGGCAGCGCCGAACCGTCATTGAGGGTCGTGCCATGGCCGAGGATGACCAGTGTGGCATCTTTGAAATTTTCAGTATTCATCAGGCCTTATGCCCAGGCACGTTGAGCGGTCGTCCATTATCTCCGGGCCCGATCTTCAACAAGAACGGCACGGCAACCCTCGCCCACTCTTCCGGCGACGGATAACTTGACGCGCCCCCACCAAAGCAGCTGCGCAACATGTCGGTGTTAATCATGCCCGGATTCAACGCTACCGCAGCCATGCCCGACGGCAATTCCTGCGAGAGAGATTGTGTCAGCCCTTCAACAGCCCACTTCGTAGCACAATAAGGCGCGACTTCCGCATCCGCCGAACGCCCCCAACCGGAACTCATGTTGATGATGACGCCGCTCTTGCGCTCAACCATCGCAGGCGCGAAATGACGGACGACATTCGCCACGCCCCGCAGATTCGTGTTCATCACCTCATCAAACTCACGCGCCTCGATCTCCCACAGACGAGCGTTGGCATTGATGACTCCGGCGTTGTTCAAGATCAAGTCCGGCACGCCATGCGATGTCAGAACGAGACTCGCCCAGGACTTCACCGCCGTGTCGGACGCCACATCCACCGGATAAAAATCATGTGGTGCACCGTGCGCCTTTCGCAATCGGTCAATCTCTTTGCCTGATCGTCCGCAGCCTAGAACCGTGTGACCGAGCCGGATGAATTCCTCCGCCATCGCGCGACCCAGTCCGCGTGTGGCACCCGTGATGACAACTAGTTTTCCGCCCGGCATAATTTAAATTGTTCAGTCAAGCGCTGCCGCGTTTCAATTAAAATCTCTTCGCACCACTCATAAGGGAAGCACCCTCAGCTTGCATCCTTGCGAAATGACGCTACTACAAGAGGCATCCCATGATATAACGCGCACGCATAGGCCACGAGATCGCCCCAAGCAAGCCCCCCCCCCAGCCGATCAGCAAACCACCCAGAGTCGTCTTAAGAATCCGCTCTATCCAAGGGGCTTACAAAGTTGACTGCATTCTACCGCTGCTGAAACCATGGATACTGCCAACCCAACGCCCACGGTCGCTTGTGGGCTTCAGACGCACGAGATCAAGAAAAACAGCACCGCCCATGAGGCATCGCCAAGTTTTTCAACCAGCTCTGAGTCAAACATTCGCCACAACAGCAGCTTTACCAGCCCAAAAATAAAAATCAAGGCGGCTAGCGCTGTGTAGAAAAATCTGAGGGACCTTGTTCACATGGACAAAAGCGGAATAATCTTATCTGCTGGACCAGATTGCTCTTCCCGCGTCAGCAGATTGCGAACCCTCACCGCTTCAGCCTCAACTTTCATCGTGTGCTTCGCGTTCAGCTCTTGCGCGCGTTTAAATTGTTTTTCTGGTTTCGTGGGCGTGAGCGCGTATTCCACGACGTGGCCAGCAGCGCGTAACTCTTGGACGAGCTTGAGCGATTGAGGGCGAAGGGTTTCGTCCTCGACTATCACAAACACATCCACGCCAGCGTTGAATTGCGGGAGCAGTCCACGCGCCTTGAGCAGTTCAAACAACACCACGTCGCCCATGCCGAAGCCGAGCGCCGGCAGATTTACTTTACCACCGCTGATGAGCTTCACGAGATTGTCATAACGCCCACCACCGGCGATGGCCCGGAATTCCCCCTTGCAATCAAACGCCTCAAACACCGGCCCTGTGTAATACGCTAGACCGCGAATGACCTGATAGTCCACCTTCACAAAATCGCCCATGCCGCGGGCTGCGAGATTGGCAATTATTGACGCGAGTTCCGTCGTGGGCGTGCCGGATTTGATGAACGCGTTCACGTCGTCAAGAGAGAAACCGAGCGCCGCTAATTTCGCCTGTGATTCTTCGGCGGGGGCGCGTTCCAATTTATCTATGATCTGGAAAAAGTCGTATTCATGCCCGGTCTTGCCACCGCGTTGGCTAAAGTAATCATTCCACGCATTGCGGCTGCTCAATCGGATAACGAAATCCTCAGCGGTCAAGCCGAACGAGCGCAACGTATCAATCAAGAGGGCGATCAGTTCAGCATCGGCGGCGGGGTCTTGTTCTCCAAAGACGTCTGCGTTGAACTGGAAGTGTTCTCGCAACCGGCCTTTCTGCTGGCGCTCGTAGCGGAAAAGTTGTGGGATTGCGAACCACTTAATAGGTTTCTTGTAGTTGCGCTCATGCGCCGCCACCATGCGCGCGAGCGTGGGCGTCATCTCGGGGCGCAATGCGATCTCGCGGTCGCCCTTGTCCTTGAAGTTGTAGAGTTGACCGACGATTTCCGCGCCGCTCTTGGTGGTGAACAGCTCAAGGGATTCGAGCGGCGGGCCATCGTATTCGCGAAAGCCATAACGCCGGGCGACATCGCGCCACTTGGA
>WBXK01000004.1 GCA_008933055.1 Verrucomicrobiota bacterium
CCCATTGGTTTGAATGGAATCAATTCCAACGAGAAGCATTTCGGCGTTACGTTCGTCATTACGTCGATGAGATGCACAGGCACAATCCAGATTTCCAACTCGCGAGCAATTGGGCGTTCAGCGATCACATGCCAGAGCCGGTGGGAATCGATGTAGATTATCTCTCGGGAGATTACTCCCCTATGGACAGCGTGAACTCTGCGCGTTTCTCTGCGCGCTGCCTCGCGTCCCAAGGCAGGCCGTGGGATTTGATGGCGTGGTCGTTTGGCAGGAGTGGTGACGCGCATTCGCAAAAAACCGTGCCCCAACTCCAGCGCGAGGCCGCCGTGGTATTGGCGCAAGGCGGTGGGTTTCAAGCATACTTCACTCAAAAGCGCGATGGCTCAATCCGTGACTGGCAGATGAAGCTGATGGCTGAGACAGCGAGGTTTTGCCGCGAGCGTCAGGCGATTTGTCATCACGCGGTGAGTGTGCCGCAAGTGGCGTTGCTTTACTCAACGGAAGCGCATTATCGCGAATGTCAGGAACTGTTTCAGCCGAGTGGCGCCGGCGTTGTGGCGTTGAAAGGGGTAATGCACGCATTTCTCGACTCCCAATACTCGGTGGACATCCGTAGCGAACATCATTTGCGTGGGCGGATGAAGGATTACCCTATGATTGTCGTCCCCGAATGGCACAATCTGGATGCTGCGTTCAAGGATGAGTTGCGCGACTATGTGAAGGATGGTGGCAAACTAATGCTCATCGGCCCCGAGGCTGGGGGGTTGTTTGAACCTGAACTCGGCATTGATTCAACAATTTCCAGCGCGGCCGAAGCCATGGTCTGGCTCGAGCATGCCGGTTGGTTTGCGCCCGTAAAAGCCCTTGTGCGAAAAGTATCGCTCAGGGCATCGGCTCGGGCCTTTGGCCAGTTGCGGGCAAAAGACGAGCTAACCAGTTCCGGGACTCCCGCTGCGAGCATCGCAGATTGCGGCAAGGGAAAGATTGCTGCGGTGTGGTTTAATTTCGGAACAGAATACATGCAGGCACAAACAGCCACCGCGCGCGAGTTTCTTGCTGCGCTCACCCATGAGTTGATTCCGTACCCCATGGTGGAGGTGACGGGTTCACATCGGGTGGAAGTAGCTCTGGCTCGTAATCACGGGAAGCTGTTGATCAATCTCATCAATACATCGGGCGCGCACTCTGACAAAAATGTTCTGACGCTGGACGAAGTCACACCGCTTGGACACCTAGAGATTATTTTGCGCGTTCAGACAAAGCCTCGTGACATTCACGTTGAGCCTGGCAACCGAAAAATTAGATGGAAATTTGCGAAAGGTGAATGTCGATTCGTGTTGGCCGGTTTAGAAATTCACGATGTCATCGTGGTGGAGTGACTCAAGCCAAGTCTGTTCCAATGTCCTCGTCTTCCCAATCTTTCGCAATTGCATCAAGGGTGGTTGAGGCTAAACTTTGTGTGTGACCAGTCGGAGCTTTTTTCTAAAATATTGTTTCTGGCTAACGTTTTTTATTTTCTTGATCGCCGTTCCAGCCCACGGACTTTCCACCAATACGACGTGGGCGTATCGTGCGTGGCAATCGGATGAAGGATTGCCCGATAACACGGTTGTGGGGGTCGAACAATCGGATGACGGATTTTTGTGGGTGACCACGCGATCCGGCTTGGCGCGGTTTGATGGAGTCCTATTCGGGGAATTCAATTCCGCAAATTCAGCAGGAGCCCAGACGGCTTTGATGTATGCATCTCATCTGGACCGGAGCAATAGGTTGTGGGTGGCGAAAGATCGCGGTGTGATTGTTTGTGTCGATCGCGGCCGTACGACTGCATTAACCCCTGAGAACGGGTTGCCAATTCACGAGGTTAGGACAATCGTTCACGATCGCGAGGGTGATTTGTGGGTGTCTTACATCGGGGCTGGTGGTGTCGGGGGCGAAGTGCTCCGTATCTCTGGTCAAAAAATCAGAAGGTTTACAACGAGTGATGGTCTTCCGGGCGGATTCAGCACATGTCAATTGGCTAGCGATAAGGACGGTCAGATTTGGTTTGCTCAGGGAAATCGAGTGGGGGTTTTTCGGGGTGGGGGGTTCACGAATCTCATGGCTATGCAGGCACAGCGGATTGCGATGGCGCGTTCGGGAGGAATATGGATTTACGGCAGTGATTCAAAGCAACTCTATAAATTTGTCGAGGGCGGTAGCCGTCGGGCTTATGGGCGATTGCCGACGGACCGGTTCAATGTCAACGCGACCGTTCTTTACGAAGATCGGTCCGGGGCATTGTGGATAGGAACTCAAGACAGCGGATTGTTCCGCCATGACGGAGCGGCGTTCAAGCGTATTACAACTGCGCATTATGACATCCGAACGATTTCCGAAGATCGCGACGGAAATATCTGGGTGGGAACGGAAGGCGGTGGATTGAACCGTATTCAACCGCGTTCGCTTGAACTAGTGGATGTGAATTCGGGGATTGACAAGGAAGCTGTGCGTTCGGTTTGCCAGGATATAGATGGCGACCTTTGGGCAGTGACGCAAAGCGGGGTTTTGGTTCGTAATACAGGCGACGGCTGGAGGAATGCAGCAACCAATAACGGCGTCCACATCGCATTTGCCCAATGTGTTTGTGCTGATCCACTCGGTGGCGTCTGGGTCGGCACTCAGTACCTCGGACTGTTTTCATCCCGAAGCGGTTTCACCTACAGCCTCGCGAAAGCCAATGGACTCGCATCCATATCTGTCCGTTCATTGCTTGCAACTTCGACAGGGGATCTATGGATCGGAACGGAATCCTCGAACGCATTGCATCGGTTGCGGGGTGGCAAGTTGCAGAATTACGAATTGCCGGAGGGAAGCTCTTATATCTCCGCGATGGCGATTGACGCGTCGCGAAAGTTCTGGGCAGGTACCGCTGATGGACAATTGATCGCTTGTGATGGAGATGTTCTAGTGAATGAGACTCCGAAAGCTCTCTCGCCACCTAAGCCCATCCGAAGTTTATTTGCAACGCCGGATGGCAGCGTGTGGATTGGCTATGGCGGTGGTGGTGGATTGGGTCGACTAAAGGATGGCGGGTTCTCTCATTTCGGCGTCAACCAAGGGTTACACGACAGCCATATCTCTCATATCGTGGCGGATAATCAGGGCCGACTTTGGTTCGGGGGGAACCGTGGGATTTTCTATGTAAAACAAACTGAGTTCGATGCGTTGGCGGCGAGTCGGCAAGAAAGGGTGAGGTCAATTGTTTACGGATCTGACGAAGGCCTCCCCAACTTACAAGCGAGCTACGGGGTTTACCCCGGCGCGGTCCTTGCGAAAAACAGCGACCTTATGATTCCGATGTTGAATGGTCTGGCGAGTGTGAAAATTGGGAAACTCAAGCAAAACTTGAAGCAATCACCGGTTGTGATTACGCGTGTGGTTGTGGATGATAGCGTTATCGCTGCTTACGAATATGGTGAGTCAGCAGAGAGGATTGAAGATCTCGCGCAGCCCAAGACGGAGTTAAAATTGCCGCCAGATCATCAGCGCATCGAGATAGAGTTTACGGCGCTCAGCTTCACTGCGCCTAGAAATGTCTCCTTCAAATATAAGCTAGAGCCACTCGAAACTGCTTGGGTGGATCTAAAAGAGGGACAAAAGCGGCAAGCTTCTTACACCCGTGTTGCTCCGGGAGATTATACATTTCGCCTTAAAGCTTCTAATGACTGGGGGCTTTGGAGTAATCCCGAAATCAGATTGTCCATAAAAATAAAACCGCATTTCTGGCAGACGTGGACATTCCGTGTGTTTGCTAGTCTTTTGCTGTGCGGGATTGTGGGCTTGGCGGTTCGCGCGCGACATCGCCGTCGGATTTTACAATTGGAACAACAGCGCACTATGGATGGCGAACGTGCGCGTATAGCCCAGGATCTGCATGATGATCTCGGATCTGGGCTTACGGAAATCAGTTTTGGAAGCGAGTTCGCACAGGACACTAGTTTGGGCATCGTGGAGATGCGTCAACATGCTCAAGCTATTGGCGATAGGGCGAGGGAATTGGTGGCTTCACTGGATGAAATCGTCTGGGCTTTGAATCCGAAGAATGACACGGTGGCGTCTCTGGCCAGCTATCAAACCCAATATGCCGAGCGCTTTCTTAAGCCGACACGCGTGCGGCTGCGTCTCAATGTCGCGCGTGATCTCCCGGCGTTACCACTGAATGCTGATGAACGCCACAATCTATTCCTCGCTTTCAAGGAAGCCCTGAACAATGTCGTGCAGCACTCCAAGGCCACAGATGTTCAACTGACAATCGGTGAGGTTGGCAATGTCCTCAAAATAATCATCGTCGATAATGGTCGTGGATTTGACCCTGAAATCGTCATCAGTGAAGCCGATGGTCTGGGAAACATGCGCCGGCGGATGGAGCGTATTGGGGGCAGCTATTCTACTGAAAGCCTGAAGGGAAAAGGCGCGACGGTGACGTTGACATTTCCACTAAGCAGAAAATGAACCTAGTCAGTTTGTAACTCCTTCGAGGTATTGCTGCATTCCATCCGATGCTTGATGATTCATAAGTTGAGAAAGGAATTATGTTTTCGCTTGGTGACATTTCCGATAATACAAAGCTGGTGCAAGCTAAATCCAACGTCGCACGGTCTAACTCCGCCACCCCGGACATCAAGGTCGCCTTGGTGGAGGACAGTGAACAGCTACGGCGACAGCTTAAACACATGTTGGGTCGTGCCCTCGGCGTCAAGTGCGTGTGTGATTGCGGCAGTGCAGAAGAGGCATTTCGAAAAATCCCTGCCGCCGCGCCTGATGTCGTACTGATGGATGTGAACCTGCCTGGAATCTCAGGCATCGGATGCACCGCCAAATTGAAACAGCAGATGCCCGCGTTGCAGGTTATCATGCTGACTGTTTACGAAGACGGGGACAATATATTCAACGCCCTCAAAGCCGGAGCGTGTGGATATTTGTTGAAGCGTTCTTCATCTACGGAAATTCTGGATGCACTTATGTCGGCGCGACAGGGTGGAGTTCCAATGACTGGCGAAATTGCCCGTAAAGTGATCAAGACCTTTCAGTCGCCCATAGCCGGACCGGAAGAGCCCGTTACCCTTTCCACGCGAGAACAGGAGATCTTGGAACTGCTTTCTCAGGGGCTGTTGAACAAGGAAATTGCCGACCGCCTTTCGATCAGCTACCACACTGTGAAAGTCCATCTCAAACACGTCTATGACAAACTCCATGTTCGCTCGCGGGCCGAGGCGATGTTGAAGTTTATGGGAGATAAAGGCGGCACAACGGCTGGAAGCGAGCCATCCGCCAGTAATTCCAAAATTCGGTCGCGATAAGTTATCCCTCGTTCAGAGCATTATTCCAGCGTTTGTCCGCTTCCATACCTCGAGGGAAGTGTTGCTTGCTAGCGCCAAAACAGTATAATTTTATGACCCTGATGAAAACATTGCCTTTAGCAATTCGAGAGAGACGTGCTTTCACATTAATCGAATTATTGGTTGTCATTGCCATCATCGCCATCTTGGCGGCCATGCTTCTTCCAGCACTAGCGAAAGCAAAGGAGAAGGCGACTCGTTCACAATGCCAGAACAACGTCAAGCAGATCACCTTTGCGATGCATTTATATGCTGGAGACAATAAGGATTTTTTGCCTGACCCGAATTGGAATTCACCTTGGATATCCAGAGGTTGGTTGTATGATGCTACCCCGGGTTCACCACCGCCCCTCGAGTCCCGCCCATACTCGACTAATCCACAGTTGGCTTATCAAGGTGGACTGTTGTGGGATTACATAAAGAATATCGGTGTCTATCGGTGTCCGAATGATAAAACAAATCTCAACAATTGGATCTCCCGCGCCCAAAAAATGAGTAGTTATTTGATGAGCGGGGTTGCTGGCAACAATGGTGGAAGTCCGTTTAAGACATTCCAATTCCGACAGGATGCGATTATATTCTGGCAAGCTTTGGAAACAAACCCTGGCGATTTTAACGATGGATCGAGCTCGCCGGGTGAAGGCATCACCAAATCACATTCGGTAGGGACGACAGTGGGTGTCGTTGATGGACATATCGAATATCTCAAGACCGCGGCATTCTATGCAGAAGAGGCAAAACCTCAAAAAAACAGACTCTACTGTCGCCCGACGAGCGCGGACGGTCGTTGAGAAGATTTAAACAAGAATCCCCCTGTGAGATTTCAAAAACTATTCAGCGGCACAGTTTCACTTTTACTTTCAGCACTCTTAGTTGTTGGTTGTAGCAAAAAAACAGATGCCAGCACAGAGTTGGCAAAAACCGTTAAGGTTCTCGAACAAGCCGCTCCCGCACCCCAAGCTTCAACACAACAAAGCCCCAATTTTCCCACAGCATTGCCTGCGCAACAAGTCAGTCAGGCCCTGACTTTGCTCAAGGAAGGAAAATACACAGAGACAATCGTCCAAATGGAGATGGCTCGTTACAATCCGAATAAGACGCCGCAACAAATGATTGCAATCCAGGATGCCATGGCTGCTGTCATGTCAGATCTCTACACCCGCGCCGCCAACGGTGACGCTCCAGCGAAGCAGGCGATTAAGCAATACCAAGAGAATCGCAACAAGCGTTAGTTCGGTCTAGGTTGTGGTAGTTCTACTGCGTCTATCGGTTGCTGGGAGCTTGCCGTCGGGATCAAACGAGGCATCATGGCGCGGATGAAATTCAAATCCGCCATCACCGTTTCGTTGGTGAAAGAAGCTTGCAGCGGCCCTTTTGTTTTCCAAGGTAATCTCAAGCGCAGTTGCGCTCAGGCGGCAAAGTTTGGATTTGATGCGGTAGAAATTTTCCCTCCGTCAGCGGACGCTTTGGATGCTAAAAAATTGCATCTTCTACTCAAGCGTCATCGCCTCAAAGTCGCCGCAATCGGTACGGGCGCAGGCTGGCTTAGACATCGTCTGACACTTACGAATCCTGACATTGAGATCCGCAATCAAGCGCGCGAGTTCATCGCTCAGATCATTGCCTTCGCTGCCGGATTCAGTGCGCCTGCGATCGTCGGCTCGATGCAGGGCAGGGTGGAGGCTGATGTCAGCCGTAAGCAAGCGGAGTCATGGTTGGCCGAAGGATTGATTGAACTTGGCAAGCGCGCGGGTAGTTGCGGGGTGTCCCTCTTGTATGAACCCCTGAATCGTTACGAAACCAATTTATTCAATCGCGCCGAGGACGCGGCGGCGTTTCTTGCTCGCCGAAAAATCCGCCATGTCAAACTACTCTGCGATCTGTTTCACATGAATATCGAGGAAGCTTCGATACCCGAGACATTACGCGCGGTCGCAAAGCACCTGGGACACATTCATTTTGCGGATACGAACCGCCGCGCCATGGGATTTGGCCATCTTGAAGTGAAACCGATCGTCGAAGCATTGCGCGACATTGGCTACGACGGTTATCTCAGTGCCGAAGTGCTGCCGTTGCCGAACCCTGAAGCCGCTGCTCGTCAAACCATCCGAGCCTTTCGCAAACTCACCAACGACTGATTGACACCATGCTTAAAACCACTTTGCTTCATCCCGAAATTCTCCGCATCTGCGCCCGCGCCGGCCATCACGCAAAAATTCTTATTGCCGACGGCAACTACCCAGCTTCCACCAAGCGCGGGGCTAGCGCAGAAGTTGTCTGTCTCCAGCTCACGCCGGGCGTGCCCACGGTCGCACAAGTGTTGAGCGCGATACTGAGCGTGATGCCAATTGATGTGGTGAACACCATGGGGATTCCCGCTGATGATCCGTATGCAAAATTTGGCGAGCCGCCCGCGTGGAAGGAATTTCGCGCCCTAGCTAAAGAATCTGGCGTGGCTGATTCCGTTGAACCCATCTCCAAATGGGATTTCTACAAAGCGGTAGAATCGCCCGACCATGTCCTCACGATTCAAACCGCTGACCAAGCACTCTGGGCGAATGTGCTGCTCACCGTAGGTTGCCGCACTGCTTAAATTTATTTCACATGCAAACACGTCGTCTTGGGAAAACTGATCTCCACCTGCCCATCCTCAGCTTTGGTGCATCATCGCTTGGTGCGGAGTTTCGCAGCGTCACGCTCGATGAAGCAATGCAGAGCGTCCGCGTCGCGCTGGATTGCGGATTGAATTTCATTGATACCTCCCCGTTCTACGGACGCGGCATGAGCGAGGTCCTCCTGGGCGTGGCTCTCAAAGGGGTGCCGCGCGATAGCTACATTATCGGAACAAAGATGGGCCGCTACGATCTTGCGCACTTTGATTTTTCTGCACGCCGCGTGGCCGAAAGTGTGGACGTTTCTCTGCATCGTCTCGGCTGCGGGCATCTCGACATTCTTCTCTGTCACGACATCGAGTTTGTACCGATGCAACAAATCGTGGACGAGACTTTGCCCGCGATCCGCAAAGCGCAACAGAGCGGCAAAGTTCGTTATGTCGGCTTCAGCGGCTACCCGCAAAAGATTTTCAAATTCATCTGCGATCAGGCGAACGCGGACTGCGTGCTCAGCTACAATCAATATACGTTGCAGAATACACGCTTCGCGGACGAGACGGTGCCGTGGCTGAAAACGCGCGGCATCGGTGCGATGAACGCCGGTCCATTCAGCGCACGTTTGCTTACCAATGCACCGTTGCCTGCATGGTTGAAAGAGCCTGAATCAGTGAAAGCCGCTGCTCGCGCTGCCGCCGCGCATTGCTCGACAACAGGCGTGGACATAGCGAAGCTGGCGTTGCAATTCAGCCTCGCACATCCGGACATTGCCACGACAATTTCAGGAAGCGCGAATCCCGCGAACATCCGACAATGGGCCAAGTGGGCGACTGAACCACTGGATGAAACACTGCTACGTGAAGTGCAGAAGATCTTTGCACCTGTAAAAAATCTTGGGCATGTCGAGGGACTGGCCGAGAACAATTGATCTCACATGAGAGCTATTCAATTTGTTGAACCGGGCAACTTGCGCGTCATTGAGACGCCAGAGCCTACACCTCCTTCCATTGGTGAAGCATTGGTGCGCGTCCATGCGGTTGGCATCTGTGGAACCGATTACAGCGGCTATCTCGGCAAGATGGCGTTCTTTTCCTATCCGCGAATTCCCGGTCATGAGCTGGGTGTGGAGGTTGTCGCCGTTGGTGCAGGTGTCACCAATGTCAAACCCGGCGACCGTTGTTCCGTTGAACCGTACATCAATTGTCAGCGCTGTTACTCTTGCCGTCGCGGTCACACGAACTGCTGTGAAAACCACCAGACTCTTGGTGTGCACTGCGATGGCGGGATGCGTCCGTTCTTCATCGTGCCCGCGCGCAAGCTCCACGTTTCTCTCAAGCTTGCTTCTGAGCAACTCGCATTGGTTGAAACGCTTGCCATTGGTTGCCACGCGGTCAATCGCGCCAATCCCAAGCAGGGCGAAAACGTGCTCGTCTTGGGTGCAGGCCCGATTGGTTTGTCCGTGATTGAATTCGCGCGCATCTCTGGCGCGCGGGTGATCGTGCTCGACTTGAATCAGCAGCGACTCGCCTTCGTGCGTGAGAAGCTGAAAGTGCCTGACACGATTGTCGCCGGTCCAGACGCTTTAAAAAAGCTCGGCGAGATGACGAACGGCCAGCTTGCGGATGTAGTCATTGATGCCACGGGCCATAATGAATCCATGAGCCGTTGCTTCGAGTTCACTACGTTCGCGGCGCGTGTTGTCTATGTCGGTATAACGGTCAAGGACCTGGTTTTTCCTCACGCGCCGATCATGCATCGGCGCGAATTAACGCTTATGGCAAGTCGCAATGCGCTGAGTGCTGACTTTCCGCGCATCATCGCGTTGATCGAAGACGGTAGCATTGATACGAAACCGTGGCTAACACACCGCGCAGATTTTGACGATGTGCCTGCGGTTTTCCCGTCTTGGTTGAAGCCTGAAACCGGGGTCATCAAGGCTGTTGTCAAAATTCACGCCGCATGAAGCTCGATGCGCATCAGCATTTCTGGCGCTACTCCGCTGCAGAGTATCCGTGGATTCCGTCTGGCTCGGAATTGCAGCGTGACTGGTTGCCTCACGATCTTGCGACGTTGCAAACACCCCTTGGCTTTGATGGCAGCATCGCGGTGCAGGCTCGGCAGTCACTCGAGGAAACTCGCTGGCTGCTTTCACTCGCCGACCAGCACCCGCGCATCAAGGGCGTCGTAGGCTGGGTGGATTTGCGCTCCCCGGAATTGACGGCTCAACTTAAGGAGTTTGTGGCGCATCCGAAATTCGTCGGCGTCCGTCACGTTGTTCAGGATGAACCTGATGACCGTTTCATGCTCGGCGAGGAATTCCTGCGCGGTTTGGGGCAACTCCATTCATTCGGCCTTTCTTACGACCTCTTGGTTTTCCCTAAACAGCTTCCGGCCGCTTGCGAAATCGCAGGGCGTTTTCCGAATCAACGATTCGTGCTGGATCACATCGCGAAGCCAGCGATCACAGAGCGCAGGCTCGAGCCTTGGGCCGAACAGATTCGAGAACTGGCGCGACGTCCGAATGTATTCTGCAAACTAAGCGGCCTTGTGACAGAAGCGGATCACCAGCGCTGGCGCGAGTCGGATTTGTTGCCGTATCTGGATGTGGTTGCGGAAGCGTTTAGCCCGGCGCGATTGATGATTGGCTCGGACTGGCCGGTGTGCCTGCTTGCCGCCAGCTACGAACGAACGATGAACGTTGTGCTGACCTGGGCAAAGCAGTTGTCACCCGCAGAGCAGGCTGGAATCCTGGGCGATAACTGTGCCCGCTTCTACTTCGACAATTTCTCCCATCAGGCGAAAATTGAATAAATCAACCGATGTGGGGCGTCAGATTTTCCACTGTGCAAAACTCCCGCAATCAGCTACCAACATCCGGATGCAACGCGCCACGCCAAAAAACACCATGAATCAAAACTTAACTCGTCGCTCCTTTCTCAAGAATACTGCGTTCACCGCGGGCATTTTTTCGGCAGCACCGTTTAATATTCTCACTGCGGCGAATGCTGGAGACAAAATCCGGTGTGTGCAGATCGGTTGTGGTGGACGAGGCGGCAGTCATCTGGAGGCAACGAATAAAGAAAACCTTGTTGCTATCGTCGAAGTGGACGAGAACAAGACTGCGGGCGTTAAAAAATCGCTTCAGAGCAAAGGACGAGATCCAAAGAATGTCAAAGTCTTCACCGACTATCGCAAGATGTTTGACACGATCGACAAAGACATTGATGCCGTCTTTATTGCCACGCCGAATCATCACCACGCATTGCCCGCGATGATCGCCATGCAGCTTGGCAAGAATGTCTATTGTGAAAAACCCGTTTGTCATACGATCGCAGAAGCGCGAGAACTCCGTGCCATGGCTGCCAAGACCAAAGTCGCCACGCAAATGGGCAACCAAGGGCATTGCGAAGAAGGATACATCAAGCTTTATGAATACATCCGCGCTGGTTTGATTGGTAATGTGACGGAGACGCACAGCTGGACGAATCGCGCCAATGGCGGTGTCGGACCTCGCCCACCAAAGAAACCCGCTCCAGCCGGAATGCATTGGGATGAATGGATTGGACCAGCACCGTATCGCGATTTCCACGAGGACATTCACCCGCACGAATGGCATGGCTGGTATGATTTTGGGAACGGATCTATCGGCAACATGGGTTGCCACGTTCTCGACGGTGTCTATTGGGCGTTAAACATCGAACACCCCACAAGCATCGAGGTCGAGCAGATGCGAGGTGGCAGTGATGAGCGTTATCCTACCGGTTGTCGCTTGCGTTGGGATATCCCGGCGCGCGGTGACATGCCTGCCTTGAAGTCCTATTGGTATGAAGGTCTGAAGCAAGACTCGAAAGGCGGCGCAGATGGAATGTTGCGAACGGCCAAAGGAGAAAACCTAAATCTTCCGCCGCTCCTCGTGGAGTTGGCTGGGAAGTATCCTGATGAAGAGCTGGACAACAATGGCAACGGAACGATTTACGTCGGCGACAAGGGGATCATCATCACTGGAACTTACGGTGACAAAATGCACATTCTCCCCTGGAAGAAAATGAATGAAACTAAAGCCCCGGCTAAAACACTGCCGCGGCCGAAGGGGATTTTCGTCAATTTCCTAGATGCTGTAAGAGAAGGAAAAATGGAAACTGCGTCCAACTTTGATTATGGCACGCGGCTGACGGAATTTTCATTGCTTGGCAATCTTGCCATGCATGCTGGAGCGGGTAAGAAGATCGAGTGGGACGGTCCTGGCATGAAAGTCACAAACATTCCTGAACTGAATGCGTGGGTGAAGCGCGAGAATCGTAAAGGGTGGAATCTGTAGTCTCAGGCATCCGAGAAATCCCCAAGGAGCTTCGTAGTTATCGGTGTCGTCGGGTTTTGAATAAATAGCCGCAAATGAATTGTTGCCGCGGTTTCACGCCGCGCGCCACAACGATTTACGCCTTTCTGGCGGCTGTGGCTTGAGTGCTTGGCAACGAATGAAACGATATACCTTTGTTGATATTGCAACGCAGAGTTACATCGCATTGGTGGCTGTGCTTGTAGTGATTTTCCACGGAGTGAGTCTGCCAAATTGGCCGCGGTTGCTGCTGGTTCACGTTATTGTCTTCGGTTTGATTCATTCAGTGATTTGCCTTAATGCGCGATTCCCTTCCATCAAGCCGATAGAATTGTTCCGTCACTATTATCCGATCCCTCTGTTCATCGCATTCTATCGTGAAACTGAGTTGCTGAATCAGATGTTCTACACAGGGTATCTCGACGCTCATTTTTTCAGAGTGGAACAATGGTTGTTCGGTACCCAGCCGGGGCTGGAAATGATGAACTGGTTTCCAAATCGTTGGGTGGCCGAGTTGCTTTACGCGGCGTATTTCTCCTATTACTTGATGATCGGTGCGGTTGGCCTCGCCTTGCTAATACGCGACAAGAAGCAATTCGCGCATTTTATTTCAATCACGTCGTTTTTGTTTTACGTCTGCTACATCGTCTATATCTGTTTGCCGGTGGTGGGGCCGCGCATTGTTTTCTTGGAGGGGCTGGAGATAGGGCCACAATTGCCGTTCACACTTTATGTCGAAAATTTTGTTACTCCAGAGTCAGTTCAAGGGGCAGGGTTTTTCCAGATCATGGGTTGGATCTACGATCATTTTGAATCGGCGGGCGCAGCGTTCCCCAGCAGTCATGTGGCAGTCGCGATTTGCATCACATATTTTTCATACCTCTACTTGCGGCGCATCCGCCATGTGATTCTGCTTGTGACATTCCTGCTATGCATTTCAACCGTCTATGGGCGCTACCATTATGTTGTGGATGTTGCTGCAGGGGTGTTGGCGGCGGCGGTGCTGATTCCACTGGGCAACCATCTTTACTTCAAATTTTTTAAAAAAAATCCATCTGCTTTGTCCTCGCATCAGTGAAGAGGCGCGGTCACACAGGGCGTTGATAGATACGGTAAGTCTTGTAAACGCGACCGCCGAATGGTTCAAGAAGACGACGCATCATGACATTATCTTCGAGAACCCAGGAAGCTTCCGCATCTTTGAAGCCGAGTCTCAGGCAAGTTGCGAGGCACTCAGCTAACATCACGGCCTCGATGCCGCGATTCCGATATTTATCCTTCACGCCAAGAGTGACGACGCGACAACTCGTGGGAACTTTCATGCCGAAGACGTAAGGCAGCAATCCTAGCGCCTTCGGTGTCCACAGTGATCCGCGCAGCGGTTTGAGCGCTTCGTTGAAATCTGGCAGCGCAAGCATGAAACCTACTGGCTCTTCCGCCGTCTCAGCCAGCCAAACCAGTCCATCCACTAACAACGGCTTGAGCCGCGCAGCCAAAAAATCGAGTTCCGAATCCGTCATGGGCACAAACCCCCAGTTTTTCTCCCACGCAGCGTTATAGATATTTTTGATCTTCGCAAGATCTTGGGGCAGCGATTTCTTGCTGACTGTTTTGAATTGAAATCCGGGATTTTTCCGGCGTGTCTTGCCAGCGATGCGTTCCAACCGTTTGCGCGGACTTCCTGCCACGTTGATGTGAAAGGCCAGAAGGTCTTTGGCTTTGGTGAATCCCTCGGCAGTGACTAACGTCTCGTAGTAACGAGGGTTGTAAGTCATCATCAATTGGGGCGGAGTATCGAAGCCATCCACCAGCAGTCCGCACTCATCGTTGCTTGTCGGATTCATTGGCCCCAATACACGATTGAATCCTTTTGACCGAGCCCAATTGAAAACGGCGTTGAACAATTCCCGACTTGTTTCAGGATTGTTCTCACATTCAAAAAATCCGAAAAACACACTGCCGTCTTGGTGTGTGGAAACATGGTTGTGATCCAAAATACCCGCGATTCTGCCTACATCCTTTCCGTTACGACTCGCGATCCAAATCAGCATCTCGGCATGCTGAAACAGCGGGTTTGCATCGGAGAAAACCTGCTTCAAATCAACCAATAACGGCGCGACCCAATACGGATCGTTCCCATAGATACCGTAACTGACATCCAGAAAACGCCTGACGTTTGCGGGGCTTCGAGTGCATGGAATAATGGTGAGCGTTTCTTTCATTTCGCGACGGGTCGCGTCTGTTATAGTTAGTGGTTTATCGGTGCAGATTGTTGGCGACAAATCGTCGCTGCTTCAAATACTTTTCGCACGCTTTCTTTATTGCTCGCCCGGCGCTTTGAAATAACCTCGCTGTGTCGTTAAGCGACCGCCTTAGATGTCCAAGAGTAACCGCAACCCTGCATTGAAAATCTGCGAACTGAATCACGTGGCCATTCACGTTAGGAACGTGGCAGTCAGTTGTACCTTCTATGAGCGTGTGTTGTGCTTGAAGCCAATGCCGCGTCCAGCTTTTGATTTTCCCGGTGCTTGGTTCCGTCTGGGTGTCGACCAGGAGTTACACTTAATCGGCGAACGTGGAGAAAAGGTCGTTTCTGGTAGCCGCAGTAATCATTTTGCGTTGTTGGTCGAGGATGTCGACGCATGGGAAAACCATCTTGTTTCAGTCGGTGCAGATTTCCATCCGAAGAAAATGAGACCTGACGGAGCGCTGCAAATATTTCTTGCTGACCCTGACGGACACACCATCGAGCTGTGTACGGAGTCACCCTGCATACCTGGCAATGCCTCTCGCTGAATTGGAAATGTGGTTTATTGCTGGTTAGGATTTCTGAGAGGTAAAGGTAATAATCGAAGTTAAGCCAGCTTCCACGGTGAGCGGAAAGGGCGGCTGAGCATCTGACTCGCTGCGGCATCGTCCACAATCACTTCCTTCTGTGAGTCCCATTTGAGGCTACGACCGGTGATCATGGCGATCAGGCCTAGATGCCCAGGGATCGACGAATGATGCGCCGTCTCCGCCGGTGCGATGGTCGCTTGGCGCGACTTGATGCAGTCCAAAAAATTTCGAGTGTGGTCTCTGGACCGGTAGAGTTTCACTTTTCGCATTTCCTCGGGAAGCTCCTTGAGCGTTTCCCAGTCAGGATTGGAAGATTCGAAACCGCCGCGATTCACCCATACCCATCCCTCAGTGCCGATCCATTTGACACCGGAGCGAATGTCAGCATGACCACCTGCGATCGTCATGCTGATGTCATTCGGGTATTTGACTTCGATGCGATACCGTGTGCAGACGTTCCAATTGTAATCTGCAGGAGGAAAATCTCCTTCCCCTTCAATCTCCAGCGGGCCTGATTGGTCGCAGTCGATACCCCAATGCGCGATGTCGCCGTGGTGGCCGATCCAGTCGAGCAGTTGTCCGCCACCGGTGTTGTAATTCCAACGCCAGTTGTTGTGGATCCGACTGCCAACATAGGGCATCATCATGGAGGGCCCGATCCACATGTCGTAATCCAACTCCGGCGGTGGTGGGGTGGTGGCGGGAACTTTCTGCTGCATCTTGGGGTTTTTCGGGCCGCTGGGAAGTCCGACTTCCACGCGGGTGATTTTCCCAATGAGTCCGTTTCGCACAATCTCGGCAGCCTTGTGGAAATTTGCGTCGGAGCGTTGCTGTGAACCCGTCTGCCAGATGCAGTGGTTTTTTTTTACGGCCTTGACGATGGCTTGCTGCTCCGCAATGGTCCGCGCCAAAGGTTTCTCGCCATAAACATCCTTTTTATGTTTGGCCGCTTCCACGCCGATGAGCGCATGCCAGTGGTCAGGTGTGGCGATCAATACCGCGTCAATGTCTCTGCGAGCGATGAGTTCGCGGAAATCACGGTAGCCCCGGCAATCTTGGTTGCCGTATTGGGTGTTGACCTTTTGAACCATGTCGGCCAAGCGGGTCTGGTCTACATCACACGCCGCGACGACGCGACATTCAGCCAAGCGTAGGAAGCTTTCGGTATCACCATTGCCTTGGCCGCCGCACCCAATCACGCCGACATTGATACGATTGGATGGCGAAGTTTTGCGACCAAAACCCAGCATGCTGCTGGGCAGGATGGCCGGGAAAACCAAAGCTGCGCCAGTTGTAGCGAGAAACTTCCGGCGAGTTATTGTGGTAGTAATGGTTTTGTCTTTCATGTTCTTCTTTTTTTTACCGTGATTGATATCGTGAGATTAATAGGAGTGGCCTCAAGAATGGGGAATCATCGTGAGAGCAATTTTTCGACTTGCGAGGTTACAAGATCTGCCTGTGTGGCGATGCCTTCTTTATTGAAATGTACGCCATCGGTGTAGAGTTCGCCGCGACCAAGGGCAGGGGTATAGAGGTCGTTCACAACAATCCTTTTCGCCCTCACAAATTCCAAGGCGATCGCGTTTCGAGTGATTATGCGTTCGCTTGAGGCGCTTTTGAGAGTGGTAGGCGGGGAGTTCGTAGATGGTCTTAGCGGAGTTGTGGAAGCCCAGATTAGTTTGGCATTAGGTGCATGTTTCTGAATTGTTTCGATGAAGTTCGGGAACGCCTTCCGATACTCAGCTTCACTGTGCTGCCAGCCATGCATACCGTTGTTGAACTGGATGACGTCGAATTTGATGTTGTCGAGAACCATCGCGATCTGCTGAGTGAACATCGGGTCGCTTAAGAATGCGGATGTCGTCAATCGGGCCACATAAGCTTTTCCGCCCAGCCGCTTTTCCACAGCCAGATAATAGCCTCGAGTGATTGAATCTCCAATGAGCAGGACGCGGGGCAGATTAGTTTCGTTGGCATGTGAGATCCAAATATCACACCACTCGATGCCTTCTCTGGAAATACGTTTGGATTCCGCTGGCGAAGCAAATGCAATCGCCGAAAAGATCAGAACGACCCAGGAGGTTTTGTTAATCATGTACGACAAGTTTGAAGCATTGATGTTGTTACGCAAGAAACGAGTTGCCATCCTTCTATGAGCGCAACGCCATTTAAATCTGCAATTCTTAAAGTGCGGAGAGCCTGATATCCTTGAGCAAGAACTTCGCACCGTTAAATCCGCCCCCATTAAGGTAGAACGGCCCCATGGGGCGATTGAAGGATTCGTCAGAGGCGGTGATAGTTTCTCCATCAATGGTGACGCTCATGCTCGGGCCGTCATGGATGCAGATGATAGCGTGCCATTCGGTGTTCAGGTTCTTTAGTCTCCCTTCGACGAGGATTGCTTTCGCTTTGTCTTTTGATTTTGGGCGGACGATAGCGAACTGACCTTTGTCAGGGGCAAAAGTGAAATCCATTGCATGGGTATTGGATGTAGCGGGCCAAGTTACAAAGAGAAATGTCTGATTGGTCTGCACAAACTTCATTTTCCACTCCAGCTTCATGCGGTCGAACGGAATGACTCCCTTGACCGTTGCGAGATGTTTCTCGGTGGGGACTTTCTCGCCCACAAGGACTCCATCTGCAAACTTCCAAGAGCCGTGATGAAATTCCAGGCCTTTTGTGAGTGGCTCAGATTTACCGTCTTCAAAGATCAGCACTTCGCCAGCTTGGAGTGGGAAATGCAGGATGATGCAGATTAGCAGTAGGTCCAGAGCGATGCGTTTCATAATTGAGGTTTGTGGTGCGTTGCCGTTTCAAGGGTGAGTCAATGCAGGGGTGTCTATGCCGACAAGTTCATCAGGTAGCATGGTGATCGCGATACGTCGATTTCTGGCCCGGCCCTCCATTGTCGAGTTATCAGCAATCGGGCGAAACTCTCCGTAGCCCACTGCTCCGAGATTTTGTGGAGCTACTCCGGCGCGTTCCGTGAGAAAGCGCACGGCGGCCAGGGCGCGTTCTGTGGAGAGTTCCCAGTTGCTTGAAAATCTGGGCCGCGCGCTCGGCCGGATGGGCACATTATCGGTATGCCCGATGACGTGGATTTTCAAATCTGGATGTTGCTTCAGGATGGATGCGATTTTCTGCAAGATTGCTTCGCCGTCGGCTTTCACTACGGCTTCGCCTGAATCAAACAAGATTCGATCCAGGATGTTCACGGTGAGTTTGCCTTGGAGCTTGGAAATGGTGACGTCTTTGGATTCTAGTTCAGCGCGCATCTGATCTTCCAGCCCGCGTGCCATTTGAAGCGTCATCTCCTTCTCTTTTTCCAACGCCATCACACGGGAGACTAGATCGGCATTCATGAATTGAAGCCTCGCGACAGATGCTCCTGCTTTTGCCAGGTCATTCGTCGCAGTCTCCCATGCGCTGCAGAGCGAGTTTGCCTGTATGAGATGCTTTTGTCCGATTGACCAGAGAGCAAAAAGACCAGCCAGAAAAAACATCCCGAGAACAACCATGGTCCAAATCAAAGCACCAGACACTTTGGAGTTTGTGCGTTGGACTGCTGGCTTGGAAAAAGGATTGGCGTCATCAGTTATCATCGCGACTGGCTATTTAAGCTAAAATGAGGTCGCTCCTCAATGCTCAACGGGACAGCGAGTTTGCATTTTAATCAAAAGAATCGCTCACTTGGTGTTGGGAGAAGCCAGGGCGAAAAGGTTTTCTCGATGGAAATGCAACGAGCTCGACAACGGGTAGTTTAAAAAACTACACTTTATCCTGAGCATGACGAACCTGCCGGCTGACTACCCCCGCATCAAACGAGTGCACAGTTTTCACGAACTGGTCACGACGCGATTCGCAGACGGCGTCAATGCACTTTGTTGGGAACGCAAGTTGCCGGGTGATTTTGGTGAAGTAGTGGCTCGGCTTGGTTGTAAAGAAGGAATCATCACCCTCCATGAAGCTCAATTACGCGCGCTTCCTTTAAGCACTGCCGGTAAAACCGCGGTCGATACTCTTCTTGAAGACCAGCGTTTGCTTCGCGAACACGATCTTGATCCTTTGCTCAATTGTATCCATGAATATCCCCATGACGAAAATTCCACCCCTGTGCGTACCGACGTCTTTTCTTTTCATGCCGACAGCGCTTCGGTGGAGGCGGACACATGGCTTTGCACGTATCATGGCTCGTCGAGCGAGGGGTTGCGGAATGACGAGGCCCTCCGTCTCGTAGAAATAACCGAAACTCGAACTGAATTGCTCAAGCTCTTTGGCGGTGAAGACAATGCTGACTTCCGCGAATATTTGAAAGAAAACTGTTACGACCTCCACTACTCTCAGAGTCTGACCGCCCGACCTTTTTCATTTGGCTTGGGCAACCTTTGGCGCATCGCTACGGAATGGCCTGGCAGTCCCGTCCCGCCCTGTATCCACCGCGCCCCCGAAACTCAGCCCGGCCAATCACCTCGATTGTTGTTGATCAGTTAAAGAAGGGCTAAGCTAGCAGCGGATTCACGACCTCGCCGCTCACATCTGTCAGTCGATAATCTCGTCCCTCGAAGCGATGCGTCAGTCTGGTGTGATCAATTCCCAGGCAGTGCAGCATCGTCGCGTGGAAATCATGCACACTGACCGGGTTTTCGGTGATGTTGTAGCCGAAATCATCAGTTGCGCCATACACCAAGCCGGGCTTCGTTCCGCCGCCGGCCATCCAGAGCGAGAAACAACGAGGATGATGATCGCGGCCGAAACTATCTTTGGTGATTTCGCCCTGTGAATACGCCGTGCGACCGAACTCGCCGCCCCAAATCACAAGCGTGTCGTCGAGCAATCCACGTTGTTTGAGGTCCTTAATCAACGCAGCGCTGGCTTGGTCGGTGTTCTTGGTTTGAGTCTTGATGCCGTTGGGCAGGCCGCCGTGATGATCCCAATCCCGATGGCAAAGTTGGATGAAGCGTACGCCGCGTTCACAGAGTCGTCGGGCGAGTAGGCAGTTGTTTGCGTAGGACGCTTTGCCGGGTTCTGCGCCGTACATCTCCAGAACCTCTTTGGGTTCTTTCGCGATATCCACCAGTTCAGGCACGCTCGTCTGCATGCGGAACGCCATTTCGTAATTGCTGATGTGCGTGGCAATCGCCGGGTCGCCGAGCGTGCCGAGTTGCTTGCGATTCAACTCCTGCATCGCATCGATCAATTGACGACGTGACTTGCCGCTCAGGCCAGGCGGGTTGTTGACATAAACGACGGGGTCGCCTTGATTACGAAACTGAACCCCCTGGTAGTTCGCCGAAAGAAATCCGTTACCCCAGTAGTGACCTTGCAACGCCTGGCCACCACTGCCACTGGTGAGCACAACGAACGCTGGCAAGTCTTCGTTCTCGCTGCCCAATCCGTAGGCGAGCCATGCGCCCATGGTCGGTCGACCAGGTTGTTGGCTTCCCGTGCCCATGAAAGTGACCGCCGGATCGTGATTGATCGGTTCGGTGAACATGGAGCGGACGATGGTGATGTCGTCCACGATGCTGCCGATGTGTGGCAACATGGTGCTAAGTTCCACGCCAGATTTGCCGTAGCGTTTGAAGTCATAGGCCGCGCCCACACACTTCAGCACGGCCTGCCCCGCTGTCATGCCGGTGATGCGTTGACCTTTGCGGATGCTCGGCGGCAATTCCTGACCGGTCATTTCTTTTAGCTTCGGCTTGGAGTCGAATAGGTCCAGGTGCGACGGCGCGCCGGATTGAAACATGTAGATGACGCGTTTGGCCTTGGCCGGCATGTGAAGGGTTTTCAGCGCGCCTTTAGTCGCTGTGCTGATCGCGGTTTCAGAGGCGAACAATCGCTGGTTCAACAAGGATGACAACGCGAGCGCGCCCAAGCCGGTGGTGCTGCGGGAAAGAAACGCACGCCGACTCAGTGTTTTCTCGATTTCATTTTCAAACGTCATAAATCATTTGGTGATGGCTTCGTTCAGATTCAACAGCACGTTTGCGACCGTGGTCATCGCTGCAAGTTCTGCCGGATCTGTTTTTTCGGGTAAGGGCGAGTCACCGACTTTCAGGAATGCATTTGCCGCTTTGGAGTCCTGGCGGAAGTTGGCGAGTTGTTGTTCGTAGGTTTTCTTCAAGATAGTCAACTCTCCGGATTCTGGCCTCCGACCGAGCGTGTGTCGGAAAGCGCGCAAGATGCGCTTGTCGCTGTCTTTCGGTTCTTCTTTCATCACCCGTGCGGCCAGTCCTCTAGCGGTTTCGACGAACGCCGGATCATTCATCAGCACGAGCGATTGTAACGGGGTCTGGGTTCGCTCGCGGAAAAAGGTGCAGACCTCGCGACTCGGCGCATCAAACGTGGCGAAGGAAGGATAGTGTGCTGAGCGTCGCCAGAAGACATACATGCCGCGACGATAAAGTGCGTCGCCTTTGGCTTGCTCATACTTCGCATCCGTGCCATCCCAGATGCCTGGCGGTTGATACGGCTTCACACTCGGTCCGCCGATCTGGTCATTCAACAGGCCGGACACCGCGAGGGCGTTGTCGCGGACAAATTCAGCGTCGAGTCGCACGCGTGGACCGCGGGTGAAGAGCCGGTTGTAGGAATCACGTTCCAATTTTTCGGGTGTGACCGCGGCAGATTGTCGGTAAGTGGCGCTCGTCACGATCAAGCGAACCAATCCTTTAATATCCCAAGCGGGCGAGTGCGACTGTCCGGACTTGGGCTTGGATTCCACACTGCCGTCGCGGAACTGCACCGCGAGCCAGTCGAGGAGATCGGGGTGACTCGGCCACTCGCCCTGCGATCCGAAATCGTTGATCGTGTGTACCAATCCGCTGCCAAAGAACGTGGACCAATAACGATTCACTGTGACTCGGGCCATGAGTGGATGTTCTTTAGCGACGAGCCAGCGGGCGAGCGCCAGACGGTTCGTCGGCCCTGCCGGCAGAGGAGGCAAAATCGCAGGAGTGCCCGGCGAAACTTTTTCGCCCTTGGTGCGGAAATCACCACGAACGAAAACGAACGTGTCTCGCGGCGGATTCATTTCCTCCATGATCAACGTCGTTGGGATCTTGCCGTAAAACGCTTCCTTCTTTTTGCGCGCTTCAGCCAAAGCGGTCTCGGAGCGCAGGTAGTCCACGGCATGGTTTTCCTTGTAGTAATTCTGTAGATCCTTGCGCTCGTCTTCAGAGCGGTTGCCACGCGATTTGGCGACCAGTGCAAGATAACCGTCAAACGCGAGAGCCCTCGCGTCTTCGGCAGATAGCGTGCGATTGTAGAGCCGGACATCATCCACCAATCCCTTGATCACGGACTCGCCGCTTCTCGCGCCGATGCGCAGCGGTTCAGTGTTTGAAATCGTATTCGTGAGAGTGTCGTTTTCTGTTTTGAAATCCTTGGCGCGGCCGTTGACATAAATCTTTAGTCCAGCTGCTTTGCTTGAGCCATCGTATGTCACCAACACATGTTGCCATTGGTTCTTGGGAAACTTTTCCTTAGTCTGGACTTTCAACGCATTCGTCGGCCAGATGTTCAATAGGTGGATTTGAAACCGTTCTTCTGCGAAGAACAAATCAAACCCCCGATAACCCGGCCCTTTCTCCATCTTGCTCAACACCGCACCGTCGCCATCTAGTTTCACCCACGCAGCGAAGCTGAAAGTATTGGTGCGCTCGAGAACTGCGACTGATTCAAATTCTGCATACGCTTTGCCGTCGAGCTTGAGTGCTTTGCCGATACGACCCTCCAGGAATTCCGGTTTCTCGGCGTTCACGATTTTGCTCGAGGTACTTGTACTGGCCGATGTGACGTTAAGAGAGTCGTCGAATGACAGAGTGGCTAACAATCCTTGAAGGTTGGAATTCGGATGCGGCTTGGCGTTGAGTTCGAGTTCCCACTTTTCCTGAGTCTCGCCCAGTTCATTCGAACGATCGGCCAACGTCTTCTCCGCGTCTTTCAACCGGAAGTCCGCTTCCACGAATTGCAATGCCTGCTCCGAAGTCGGCACGGGCAGACGCGGCGGCGGATTGTCCGTGCGGATACGATCCAGCCCTTTCTCCGGCACGTTATGGAAGAACGCATACATCTGGTAAAACTCCTTGGTCGTCAGGGGATCGTACTTGTGACTGTGACATTCGGTGCAACCCACCGTCAGCCCGAGCCAGACCGCACCGACCGTGTTCACGCGATCCACCACATACTTGTTGAGATACTCGTCCGGGTCTGCGCCGCCTTCGTCGTTCGTCATGTTGTTGCGGACGAAACCCGTAGCGATGCGCTGCGACTGGGTTGGATTCGGCAATAGATCACCGGCGAGTTGTTCCACCGTGAACTCATCGTAAGGTTTGTTGTCGTTGAACGATTTGATGACCCAATCGCGCCAGAGCCACATGAAGCGCACGCCGTCGAAGTGATAACCGCTCGTGTCCGCATAGCGCGCGAGGTCCAACCAATTCTGCGCCATGCGCTCGCCGTAGTGCGGCGATGCGAGCAAGCGCTCCACCAATTTCTCGTATGCGTTGCGCGATTTGTCCGCCAGAAACGCGTCCACTTCTTCGATGGTCGGCGGCAATCCAGTGAGATCGAACGTGACACGGCGGATCAAAGTGGTCTTGTTCGCTTCCGGGTTTGGTTTGAGATTTTCTTTTTCGAGGCGCGCGAGGGTGAAATGATCTATCGCATTGCGCGGCCACTTCTGGTTTTTCACTGAGGGAAATTGCGGACGTTCGGGAGGGATAAACGACCAGTGCTTCTGCCATTGCGCACCTTCCTGCACCCAGCGCTTCAACAAGGCGATCTGCTCCGGCTTCAATGGCTTGTTGTGCTTGGGCGGCGGCATGATCTCCTCCTCGTCCGTGGTAACGATGCGTTCCACCAAAGTGCTGTTGGTCAGATTGCCCGAGACGAGCGCATGGTTGCCGGACTTGAGTTCCTTGACTGCATCCGCTTGCACATCGAGCCGGAGACCCGCCTTGCGCTTGTTCTCATCCGGCCCGTGGCAGGTGTAGCAATGCTCTGAAAGGATGGGCCGCACTTCACGATTAAAGTCAACCGGTGCGGGATGAGTGTCGGGTTTGGAGCCGCCAGGCGAAATGGCCCAAGTCAAAGAGCCAGCGATGAAAAATCCAATCGCGAATATGATGCGTTTCAACATGAGTCAGATCGTGATGCTGTTATGCGAGCAGTGCTTTTACGACCTCACCATGTACATCGGTCAGTCGGAAATCACGGCCTTGGAAGCGGTGGGTCAGTTGCGTGTGGTTGATGCCAAATAAGTGCAGGATTGTTGCGTGCAGATCGTGGACATGAACCTTGTCTTCGGTTGCATAAAAGCCGAAGTCATCGGTTTTGCCGTGAACGATGCCCGGTTTGATACCCCCACCGGCGAGCCAGACAGTGTAACCGTGAGGATGATGGTCGCGGCCGATGTTGTCCGGTGACAAGCTGCCCTGCATCATCGGGGTGCGGCCAAATTCACCGCCCCAGACCACCAACGTTTGATCGAGCAGCCCGCGCGCTTTCAAATCTTTGATCAGGGCTACTGCGGGTTGGTCTGTTTCCTGGCAGCGTTTTTTTAGATCGAAAACCAGGTTGCCGTCCGGTCCGCCATGGTGATCCCAACCGCGATGATACAATTGAACAAAACGCACGCCGCGCTCGACTAATCGGCGCGCCAGCAGGCAGTTGTTCGCAAACGAAGCCTGACCCGGCGTGGTCGCGTAGGCTTCGTGCATGGCTTGCGGCTCTTTGGAAATATCCATCACGTCCGGCACGCTGGTCTGCATCTTGTAAGCCAGTTCGTAAGCGGAAATGCGCGTGGCGATTTCCGGATCACGCAACACATCGTAGCGCATCTGATTCAGGTCGCGCACGGCATCAAGCGATTGACGCCGGCGTTCTGCGCCCATGCCTTCCGGATTCGAGACAAACAGAACAGGATCGCCTTGCGAACGCAGTTGCACGCCTTGATGCACCGTCGGAAGGAAGCCGCTCCCCCAAGCATTGTTGGTGAGCGGTTGCCCTGCGCCAGTGGCCATCACCACGAACGCTGGGAGGTCTTTGTTCTCGCTGCCGAGTCCGTAGCTGAACCACGAACCCATGCTGGGTCGGCCGGAAAGCTGCGCGCCCGTGTTCATGAACAGCGTGGCGGGATCGTGGTTGAAGGCCTCGGAATAAAACCCCTGAACAAACGCGACGTCGTCCACGATGGTGGAAAGGTGGGGTAAGAGTTCGGAGAGCCAGACGCCGGATTTTCCGTGTTGTTTGAATTGATAGCGCGAGCCGAGCAGGGCGGCGTTTTTGCCGATCTGCGCGAGTCGGATATTCTTCAAGATCTCATCCGGCATCTTCTGGCCGTCGCGTTTGATCAACTCGGGTTTGTAGTCGAACAGGTCGAGGTGTGACGGGCCGCCGGATTGGAACAAGTAAATGATGTTCTTGGCTTTAGGCGCGAAGTGCGGACCGGGTATGGCGGCGCTGACGGCGTCCTTGGAAGGCGCGGCGAAGAGCTTTTCGTTCAGCAGCGAACCCAGGGCGAGGGCGCCCATGCCGGTGCCGCATTGCTGCAAGAATTTCCGGCGCGTGGAACGTTTCAAGATTTCCAGATCAGGTGCAAACATTTTCAACCTTTCGTGAGGGTCTCGTCCAAATTCAGCAACACATTAGCGACCATGGTCCAGGCCGCCAATTTACGGATCTCCAGATGGGGCGGGCGTTCCGCAGAGCCTTGATTGACAAGTGCTTCTGCCGATTGTGGATCGCGTTCAAAGCTCTGTAATTGCTGCTCGTATAGGCTTGCTAGTCGTTGGCGCTCCAATTTGGTGGGAGGTCGTGCCGTGCAGAGGCGAAAGGCGAAATCAACCTGCTGGTTGGTGTCTTTGCCGCCCACAAGCAGAATGCGTTGCCCCAAAACGCGGGCCGCCTCCAGCAGTGTCGGTTCGTTCAGTGTCGCCAGCGCTTGCAAGGGCGTGTTGGAGCGAGGGCGGCGGGCGGTGCAAAGTTCACGGCTTGGGGCATCGAAGGTGGCAAAGGTTGGGTAGGTGCAAACCCGCCGCCAAAAGGTGTAAAGTCCGCGCCGATAGAGGTCCGGGCCGGCGCTGACTGGCCATTCGTCCATGCCGATCTCGGGGCGGAGGAATCCGAGTTCCTTCCAGAGGTTCGGCACTTGTTCGGGATAAACGCTCGGCCCGCCGATCTCAGGATTGAGCAAGCCGCTGACCGCGAGAGCCTGGTCGCGGATCATCTCAGCGTCCATGCGAAATCTCGGGCCGCGCGCCAGCAGCCGATTGTAGAGATCTTTATCCAGACGTTCCTGATCAGTCGCCGCGCTTTGACGGTAAGTGGCGGACATGACGATCACTTTCAGCACGTGCTTCACGTTCCAAGCGTGGGGCAGTTGGGAATTTGCGGGTGAGCTTTGAGATGGGCTGGGCGACATGAATTCAGTCGCGAGCCAGTCGAGCAACTCAGGATGAGAGGGGGCTTCGCCTTGCTTGCCGAAATCCTCGCTTGTTTTCACGATGCCGGTGCCGAAGCAATGTTCCCAAAAGCGATTCGCCGCCACGCGAGCCGTGAGCGGATTGTCGGCGCGCACCAGCCATTTCGCGAGGGCAAGTCGATTGGTGGGTTGATCGCTCGGCAGCGGTGGAAACACAGCGGGAACGCCGGACCTGACTTCTTTGCCTTTCTCCAAAAAGTTGCCGCGCAAGTGGACGAATGTCGGGCGCGGGGCGGCGCGCTCTTTCATCACCAGGGTGGTGTATTTCCGATTGGATAGTTCCGTTTCGCGTTCGTTCAGGAGGAAGATTTCCCGCTCCAGTCCGCGAATCGTCGGGGATAGCGCGCGATACTGAGTGGCTAGTTGTGTCTTTTGTTCCGCGGTGCGTTGGTGTGCCGGAATCGCGAGCAATTCTGTGACTTGTGTTGGCAGCGGCCAGAGTTTAGTGCTGTCCGATTCACCGGTCACGGAGAGCCGCAGGCGGCCGATGGTGTGGTTGTTGCCGTGGTATGAGTCGAATCGGAAGGCCAGCTTAGCGCCTGACTCGGAACGCAGCGGCGACTTTAGTTGCGCGATCAGAAAGTGACGCTCGCCAAATCGGGGGCCAATGGCCCAGCCGGTTTTGGGGTTGTGATCCACCGCGTGCTCGGCGCGATAATACTGTTGTTCCCAATCAGCCGTGGCTTTGCTGAAGAAGATGTTTTGAGGGGCAGCTTCTGCTACTGACAGCGGTGATGCCGTCATGCCGAGTTCGTCCAAAATGAAATTGCCGGTGCGACCCCAGCGCCCTGGACCATTCTTGGGCAGGCTGGGATCGGGCAACACCTCCAGCAATATGGCCGTGATATTTTTGAGGCCGATCGCCGCTTCAATCAGATAGGTGTCGTATACGGAATTCACACCCGTGGCGAGAATGGACGCATCGGAGAGGTTCGTGAAGACCGCGCCGCCCGTGGAAAGTGCATTTGTCAGATCGAGTGTCACCCAGACGTTCGTGGGGGCGGTCATTTTTCTTTCCCAAGCTGATTGTTCCACTGGCAATTGCTTTTCCGCTGCAGCGAGTTTTTGTTTCGTTTGGGAAAGACGATCGCTCAAATAGTTGGCAATTGCCGCCGTCGAAGGAGTAGGCACGGTGACCGACGGTTCGATGCTGTAGTTGCCCCTGTCTTCGGTCGAGTTGAAGAACGAATAAAGCTGGTAATATTCGTCCTGCGAGATCGGGTCGTATTTGTGAGTGTGACACTCTGCGCACATCACGGTCAGGCCAAGCCATGTTGTGCCAGTGGTCGCAACGCGATCCTTCACCGCTTTGGTGCGGTATTCCTCTTCGTCCCCGCCGCCTTCGTCATTGGTCTTGGTGTTACGATGAAAGCCGGTGGCAATCTTCTGCTCCAACGTGGCGTTGGGCAATAGATCACCCGCGAGTTGCTCGACAGTGAACTGGTCGAACGGCATGTTCTTGTTGAAGGCGTTGATGACCCACTCGCGATACGGCCAGATGGAGCGCGTTGAATCCACCTGGTACCCGTTTGAATCGGCGTATCGGGCGAGGTCCAACCAACCGCGCGCCAGATGCTCCCCGTAGTGAGGGGAAGAGAGCAGGCGATCCACCACTTTTTCATAAGCATTTTTGCTGCGATCTTTCACGAATGCATCCACCTCCGGAATTGTTGGAGGCAATCCAGTGAGATCGAGACTCAACCGGCGTATCAATGTGGCGCGATCCGCTTCGGGGGACGGTGACAACTTTTCGTGCTCAAGTTTGGCGAGGATGAATGCGTCGATCTCGTTTCGCCCCCAGCGCTTGTTTTTGACGCCCGGCACGGTTGGTCGCACTGGTTTTGTAAACGCCCAGTGCGGTTTTACGTCAGGCCAGATTGCGCCTTGATCAATCCAGGCTTTCAACGCGCGGATCTGATCCGCCGTCAACCGATCGCCTTTGGGTGGCATCTGGTCCTCTGCATCCTCGGTCGTGACGCGTTCGATGAGATGGCTCTCAGCACTTTTGCCAACGACCCAGAAAGGTTTTTCAGACTTACCGCCGCGCGCCGCATCCGGTTTGTGATCCAACCGCAGGCCGCCTTTTTCTTTATCAGGACCATGACATTCGTAGCATCGTTTGACGAAGATCGGCTGGATGTCGCGGATGAAATCAACCTGAGGCTGAGTTTCGCCGCTAGCCTCATGAAGCATAACTGCGCCAGCCAATGCACACAGCGCTGCGAGCCGAATCTTTCGACAAAGAAGGGTTGCATTTTTTTTCTTCATGGCACTCATTCGAAGGCTGTTTTGTAGGATAAATTTATCCCGCAGCTGGAGGCGCGGCAAGGTTGGTTCATTTGGAAACGCTGTTTTCTTCTTTCAACACCTTGAACAACTGCCCATCCCCAGGTTCGAGGTTCACCACGAACAAGACGCGGACTTTCGATGTGAACGGAATCCACTCGCCGGATTTCTTATCGAGCTGCAAAACAGTTTTCACTTTGCGCCCATAGCCAGCGCGTTGGAACTGGATGGTCGCCTGCTGGCGATCGTGGATGTCGCGGTTCGCCACGAGAATATAGTCGGTGTCCGCTGCGTCTTTGAACATGCCCCAGAGCAGGTTTTCACCGACCACTTGTGCCCAGTGATCGTGTTGCGACTCATGGGTGCGGCGAGGCAACGGTTGGGTGTGAAAAACATCAAGAGAGCGGAGCTTATAAAGTGTGGGCCCAAGTTTCGCGAGTTCGGAGTTCAGTTGCGCGACTTGCTGGCCGCACTCATTGAGTTCAGTCGTGCCGGGTTTGAAGAGCATGTCCGCGCTGAACCATTGGATGCCTTTCACGCCATACGCGAGACTGGTGTAAACGCTCTGCCGGATTTTCACGGCGTTGTCTGGAATCACGGAATAGTCGTGACCCCACTCGACATTGGGATTCGCGTTGGCTTCGATCCAGCAGGTGAGCGGAATGCCAGTGGCGAGCGCGGCGTCTCGATGTTGCTCGAGCTTTTCAAAGTGACTGTGCGACCCCCACCACCATTGATAGTGATCGTAACTGAGCACATCCGGCTTCACCGTCGCCATGTATTCGTGAAGCAGTTCGCCGGCAAAACAGAGCATGTTGATGTTCGCAGGATGCGCTGGGTCAGCGAGACGGAACTCTTTAACTTCAGTCGCGAGCTTGGGAAATGTTGGCGCTTTCGGCTCGTCTGCCAAATGGTAACCCCAGATCGCAGAATCCTTCGCCAGCTTCTTCGCGTCTTCGGGCTGAACGTGCTCCGCGAGGAGTTTCAGACCGTTTGCCCGACAGATTTCCAACTTGTCCAACGGCCACAGCACCGTGTTGAAGTTTGCTTTGGCGAGTGCTTGAGCGGTGGCTGCGCTGTCCACGTTTTTCGCTGGCCAGCCGGTGCAGATCATGAACTCCGTCATTGCCGGGCGTGGAGTTTCAGCGCGGCTGATGAGCGAAACGATTCCGAGGAGGAGATTGAGCAGTAATTTTTTCATGTGAGGGACTGAAGCTGTTTTTTATTTTGCCGCTGACTTTGAAGTCACCCTAGCGCGGAAGTCGGGCAATGACGGATCTTGAGTGCGCTCCATCCAAACCAACATCGCCCGTCGCATCGTTTGAATTTGCGTTTGATGCTTTGGATCAGCGATCAGGTTGTTCAATGCGTTCGGGTCGGCGAGAAGGTCGAAAAACTCCTCTGGCACGCGATGAACCAGCAATTCGACTCGATCCGCGACAGATTTGTTTTCCGCGCTGGCGCGCTGCATTGCCTTGAAGGTCAAACCACCCATTGGTTCGGTATTGTACTTGAACATTCCGTCTGACCAGCCGTTGAAGATATAGCCGAACTGTCTGTCCTGAAGGCAGCGCATCACATAGGATTTCCTGCCCGAGTTTTCATTGTAACAGGTGAACACATGGTCGCGTTGCGGCTGCCTGCCCCCCTTGAGCAGCGGAAGGAACGAACTCCCATCCATGCCGCCGGGAGATTTCAATCCGCACGCATCCAAGATGGTCGGCATGAAATCAATCCCTGATATGAAATGGACGCTATCCACTGTGCCGGGTTTGATTTTTCCTGGCCAGCGTATGAGCCACGGTGTGCGCGTGCTGCTGAGGTAGCAATTGCTCTTGGCGAACGGCATCGAGATGCCATTGTCGCTGACGAACATGACAAGGGTGCTGTCCTCTAGCCCGGACTCCTTCAATGCGCGTAGAATCTCGCCGATGGTTTGATCGGCCCGGTGGGCGGAGGAAAAATACTGCGCCATCTCTTTTCGGATGTCCGGAAGATCGGGTAAAAATCCGGGCACAATGATTTCCTCGGGTTTGTATGTGCGGCTTGGCGCGGGATACTGGTTCGTGTCCTGGCTTTGCTTCTCTGTGGAATCCGCGTGATCGCTGCTTCCGGCTTTAGTGCGTTTCTTTTCGCTGCCCGCAAAAGGGCGGTGCGGGTCATGTGAATTCGCCATCAGGAAGAAGGGCTTAGCGGAGGTCTTGGCCTGGGCCAGAAACTCGCGGGTGAACTGGTAGTATTTTTCGGGATCACGACCCGCACCTAGGTCGCCTTGATCGCGTTTGAAGTTCCAGGGAAACTTTTCGGCGGGTGCAAGATGTCCGACTTTTCCAAGAATTCCCAGATGGTAGCCTTCAGACTTGAGCAATTCTTGTAGCGTTGGAACATCGCCCCGCACCGGATAGAAACCTGTCGCGCCGTTGTGATGCGGGTAACGCCCTGTCATCAGGCATTCGCGACTCGGTTGGCAGACCGCGACGGTGACGTGCGCATTGACGAAGCGCAGCCCTTCGCCCGCCAAACGGTCCAGGTTGGGTGTAATGTCGGGGACTTTACAGCCTGTGAAGCCCGGGGTGTCATAATCCATGTCATCCGCAGTGATGAACAGGATGTTGAGTTTCTGCGGCGACGCGAACGCGGACGTCGCCATACTAGCGAGGAGGAGGCTCAACAGAAATGGTTTCATGACGTTGCGTGTGGAATTACTTCGAAGCGCGCAACGCTCGCTTCAGGACAGGTTCGATCACGTCTGCCATGCGCATGAAGCCGAGATCGGTGGGATGAACGCGATCGACCGTGCCTTGACCATCGTCTCCGAGCAGTTTGCCACCCGGGATATAAAATATCTTTTTGTCACCCGCCTTCACCCGATGATCAAATAACTTTTTCAATTCTGCATTGGAACGTGAGTAGCCGCCGCGCCGCGATGGATTCACTAGGGCGTCCCCCATCTCGGTGTTTTCGATGAGCACAATGGGAGTCTTCGGATGCGTTTCACGGATTTTTGCGATGAGCTCTGGAATCCGTTTGGCGACGCCTTCATCATTCATATTGGGGAGGGGATCGATCACGTAAACCGCCGGATCCAGTTGAGCCAGCAGGGCGCCGACTTCAGGTTCACAAACTGCGTTTCCAGAAAAGCCCAGATTCAAGATCGTGTTGTCGAGTCGGCGACCGAGGATGGCTGGATAGGCCATGCCGGGGCGTGAAGCCGCTGCCCCCTGCACGATAGACGTGCCATAGAACACGATGGGTTTCATTTTTTCGGGTCGAGTGGGGGGGAGGAAGCATTTGGCTTCCAGCGGCACTCCGATCTCAATTTTCTCGACGCCGTTGTAAAGCGGCAGATAAATCACGCATTCGCGAGGCTGCGGCGACATGCCGGTGGTGAGTTGTTGAGACGTCGTGATGCCAGTTGTGGGGCGACCTGCGCCAAGCCAATGCCAACCTCCATTGTGGCGAACATATAAATCCACACCGCTCGCGCCGCTGGCGGGCATGTGCGGTGCGGCTAGTTTTTCTTTTCGCAACGTCCAGCGCGCCCAGATTTTGGTGGCATCAGTCACGAGCCTTATGCTGATCCCCGCGGAGTCCTTGCTCAAATCCCAGACTGGCTCACGCACAACGCCTTGGGCTTTCGCCGGCAAGCGATCATAAAATCTCTGCGTGTCTTTCCATCCTTTCCCTTCGATGCACAGCTCCTTTGCATCAATCCAGCGCAACTCTTTTTCGATTTTTGTAGGTTGCGCGACCGCTATGAGCGCGAAACTGAAAAGAGCGAGCATAGCCGTGATGCAAGGTCTGAGCGTGGCGAAATCATTTACGTAGCGCGATTGTGGGTGAAGTTTTGAGTTCATGTGACAGGTTAAATGCTAACCATCGATAATAGATTGGCAATAACTCCAGCGGGGTATGGCTATTTGACTTAGACTGTGGGAGAGTCTGGTTCAATGAATTCTCCGCGAAAGCTAAGCACGTCCTGCTACTTGCCATTATTGTTGGCCGCGGCGGTTGGGTATGTGTTTTCTATGGCGACAACGTTGGCTGACACCGTGTCCGTGACGCTGCCAAAAACTCGTCAGATCACTCAACGTAACGCCAGTAATAAGGCGGATATTCGTGTGACGGGAAGTTTCAACGGAGTGGCTGCGCGACTGGAAGCGCGAGCGGTGGTGATGCCGGGCGCAACGAACAATGGAGTTTCCACGGATTGGGTCGTCATCGTGAATGCGCCGACGAATGGCGTTTATGCAGGGACGTTGACCAACATTACCGCTGGAGGTTGGTACCGGGTGGAGGTTCGCGCCATGGATACGAGCTCAATAATTACGGTCTCAAACGGAGTGGATCGCGTGGGTGTTGGGGATATCCTCGTCACGGCTGGTCAATCTAACGCTGGATGTTATGGTTCTCCAACTCAAACTCCGACCGATGACCGCGTCAGTTCCTATATTGTTTTCACAAAGTCTTGGCAGTTCGGCAAAGATGCTCAGCCTGACAATTCTGGTGGAATGGGGGCGGGTGGTTCTCCGTGGCCTGCTTTAGGAAGCAGGCTGGTAGCATCGAATCAAGTGCCGGTGGGGTTCGTATGCTTGGCTGTCGGGGGGTCTTCGTTAGCGTCGTGGTTGCCAGGGACGACCTCTTTTCAAAACGTGAGCAACGTGATGCGGACATTTGGCACCAACGGGGTGCGTGCGGTGCTTTGGCATCAGGGTGAGACCGACGCATCTTCAGTGACGCCAGCAACAAACTATTTCCAGATGCTCAGCAACGTCATCGCTCAATCACGAATCGTGGCAGGGTGGTCCGTGCCTTGGGGGATTGCGGAGGCATCTTACAACGCCGGGAATGGGCTCGCTGGTCAGGAAGGCGTGAACGCCGGGCAACGGCTTTGCGCCTATACGATCACCAATTGTTTCCGTGGAGCCCGCACGGATGATTTTCATCTGGAGGGAAAGTTGTCTGATTTTGTTCATTTCAACGGCGTGGGTTTATCCGAACACGCGCAGATGTGGGCGAACGCATTGCTTGGTGTGCAAGACCTCACGGTCAAGAACGGTAATTTTGAATCCAATGTAGCGCTTGCGGAAGGGGGTATACAGTTCCAGATCCGAACCGTCGGTTGGAATCGAGTGAACGCAGCAGGAGAAAGTGTTTCTGGAGGCAATGGCGGATACTTAAACCCGAACTCCAACTATTACTTGAACGCTGTAGACTCGATCAACGGCGGCGTGCTTTCCAATATGAATGGACGCCACGTGGGGATGTTGTATGGCACGACGGCATTTTTACCAGCTGAAGACGCCTATCTACAGACGTTTGCTGCTCAGCTTCAGCCCAGCACAATCTATACGCTGCAAGCGGCCGTGGGTGTGCGCAACGGAAATTTCCACGGGGGTTATCGATTCGATTTTCTGACCAATGGTGTGACCTATGGAAACTTTGTCACTGGAAATGTGGCGACGCTCAATGCGCTGGCCGGTGGAGACGCGACGAACAAATTCACTGTCGTTTCGTGTGTTGTCACGAGTGCGGTTCCGGTGTCGCCGGGTCAACAGCTTGCCATTCGGATCTCAAAACCTTCCGGCGGCGGCACATATCTGGACTTTGACGATGTGCGATTGACGACGCAACTCACGCCTTACGGCCAGTGGCAGATGACAAACTGGAACAGCCTGACTTTATCAAATTCATTTCCAGAAGCTGACCCTGATGGCGATGGCTTGCCCAACTTAATTGAGTTTCAATTAGGTGGTGCTAACCCACTCGTTCCTACGACGATGCCGCAGCCGCTACTGATCCAACTTAGCGGAGAAGATTATTGGCAGATGCAGCTGCTAAAAAGTCCAACCGGGTCTGGAGCGATAGAAGTTCAATTATCTTACGACATGAGCAGTTGGTTCACGCCCGTCAATTCAGGTAATGGCGATGTCATCGTCGTAAGCGATGCGACGCAGTTCACTGTGAAAGTTCGCCGGAGCGTTACGCCCAAGGCGTTTTTCAGGATTGCTGCTAAGACTTAGTTAACCACAGTAACGACCCCAGATTCCAACGAGGTAAACATGAAAAATACGAATTTAATATTATTCCTAGCGATTTGCGGCATCGTTTCAAGGACTGCCTCAGCGGTGACTGTAAATGACTTTTTACCGCGAGCCTACACCAACGCATCTGGAGTTCTACCATACCGATTGTTCAAGCCGGCGAATTACAATCCGACGAACCAGTATCCCCTTGTTGTGTTCATGCATGGTGCAGGCGAGCGAGGATCGGATAACAGCCGACAACTGTCAGTATGGCCGTCCGCCATGGTTTTTGCAGACGCTCGGAACCAAGCCAAAAACCCGTCGTTCATGATTGCGCCACAGTGTCCAAACAACGCGTCTTGGGACAGCACAAGGGGAGATCAAATAATGGCAATCTTGGATGGGTTAAAGTCTGAGTTTTCGATCGATTCCAATCGAGTTTATGTCACGGGACTCTCAATGGGCGGCTTCGGGAGTTGGTATTACATCAATTTATATCCAAGTCTGTTTGCCGCTGCTGCGCCGATCGCTTCCTCGTGGGATAATTATTTCCAGGACGTAGACACTAGAGGAATCCCCGTGTGGACCTTTTACGGGGCTGGTGACTCTTCGCCCAGTGCGACTCGTGTCGGCGTTGGCAATTTGAGGCGGGCTGGCTATAACATTATCTATACAGATTACGCTAATGGCGCACACAACGTCTGGGATGACGCTTATAACACTCCGGCGCTTTTGACGTGGATGTATTCTCAGCGGCGCGGGACGAACTCATCAACGGGGCCAGGCACGTGGATTGGCAGCCCAGTCACTAATTCAAATCACCAACTTACGGCCACCAACATAAGTTTAGCCGGGTTTTCGGCCACGGGAAACTTTGGGACTGTGTTCAGAGTTGATTGGACTAATTTCTCGACTTCAGTCAAATCCGGATTGGCCTTGAGAAATTCGTTGAATTGGTCCGTCTCCAACGCCGAGGTCCAGCCGAGCGTGACCAACACGTTTTTAGTCACGGGATGGACGGTTGTTTTGAATGGCTCGTTGGGTGGATTCACCTCTTTTAACGACACCCTTGCCGTGACGGTGGTACCTTCGATTACCCGACAACCAGAAAATTACTTGGCCACCGCCGGAACAACGGCAACGTTTGAGGTTCAGATACCTCCTTATGTCTATCGGCCAACCTTTCAATGGTTGTTTCAAGGGATCCCGCTTGCTGACGCCACCAACTCGGCCCTCTTGTTGACGAATGTTCAATCAGGTCAGGCAGGTGTCTACTCTGTCGTGGTGGCGAATCCTTTCGGATCCGTGACAAGCAGCAACGCCGTCTTGGAAATCAATCGGAATCCCGTGGCGGTTTGTCGTCCTATCTTCCTTGCTGCTGACGAACAGTGTCAGGCAGATGGGGCGATCAACGACGGATCTTTTGATCCCGATGGGGACGCTATCACCCTCCAGCAACTGCCCGCGGGCCCTTACCCATTGGGAACGAATTCCGTCACGTTGTACGTCACCGATTCTCGCGGCGCTTCAAATTCGTGTGCCGGAACGGTCACAGTTTTGGATCGCACGCCTCCTCAACTTATTTGTCCTGCGGACATTGTTATCACCAACAGCCACGACAAACTGACCTCCGTTATCACCTATGCGCCGGCAGGTGGCGACAACTGTGGTAGCCTCTTCTCGCTCGTGTGTCGCCCGCCCTCGGGTTCAGCATTCGGAGCTGGTGTGCACACGGTAGCATGTGAGGCGACGGATAGTTCAGGCAATACCGCACGCGGCACATTCCATGTGACCGTATTCGCGGGTAATCAGCCGCCAGTGCCACACATCGAGGTCTCGCCCATCGCTGTTTTCCCAGGATGGACAAACATCATCGTCATTGCTCCTGATAGCAAAAAAGCGACCGTCAGGTTCGACGCTTCAAAATCATACGACCTAGACGATGCTTTGTTGAAATATGCTTGGAGCGAAGAGGTCTGCATGTTCTCCACGAATGTCGTAGCCCGGCGTGTGCTGAAAGTCGGGACGCACCACATCACCCTGAATTTGGACGACACGTTCCCTTCCGGAAGCGTTTCCACGAACGTGCAGGTGGAGGTAATCTCAGGGCAGCAAGCCGTCTGCATTCTGATGGAGATGGTCATGGAATCCGGGTTGCCCAAAAGAGAGCTGACTCCTTTGCTGGCCACGCTGAGGGCGGCGGCAGCTTCATTTGAGCGCAGTCAGACCAAGGCCGCATGCCAGCAGCTTCGTGCATTTCAGAATAAGGTGATCAATCGACTCCTCTCCGACCAGCATGAGCTTGCAATTGGTTTGATTGAATCGGCGCAGGTTGTTATTGACTCTGTAGAAGAGTCCCCGAAAAAGGGCGAGCAATCAGGCGAGCGGGACGATGAGTCGCGCCATGGCGACCACAAAAAAGGTCGTGATTGATCGGCTGATGACTTTGGAGCGATAACCGGGACGCTGTGCATAACGTTTTCATCAGATGTGATCTGGCTGCTACATTTTGTTAGTTTACACAATTATAGATGACTCGAAATCAACCCTGACCCATCCACTCTGCTACAAAGCTGATTGTCATGAGCAAAAAAAATAAGCCGATCCAATTAAAAAGTCCGTCGTCCAACAGTGCAATCATCTCTCCGTCGATAGATTTCCTTTGCTGTGGCGGGCTTTCGATCGTCGTTGTGATCAGCATTTTTGGTTACGCCTTTTTCTCGCCACAAAGTCAATTGTTTGCCACGGGAGTGCCGATTCTGGGCGGGCTTATTTTGGGGACATTAGTGAACGCGCCTCACTTCATGGCTTCCTACTTTCTGCTTTATCGCAACCGCACCCAAGTGATCGAACATAAGTGGGCTTCCGTGTATGTCCCCTTGATCCTTTTGGGGATCATCCTCTATGCGTTTCTCACTCCTACTCTGACGGGTAGCAATCCGCGAATAAACGCCACTGTCGTCGAGATGTTGACGGTGGTCAGCTCAGTCCTATTGGCTTGGCATTACACGGGACAGGCCTGGGGAATGACTGGATCGTTTGCCTACATCGGCGGAATCCGGATGGATAAGCAGGAGCGGATGCTGGTGCGCAGCGGTTATTACGTGCTTCTCGTCTGGCACATCCTCTGGGCCTGTCTGTTTATTCTGCGAAAAATGGAAAGCACCCTTGCAAACAACATTTCTGACCAAATTCCGCACCTCGTCACCCTTTATAACGTCTGGTCAGTGTTAGTGCTTTTGACCATCCCCCTAGGCATCGCAGGTTTTCTTAGAATCCGCCGCCGCACCGGAATAATGCCGCCCCTGCGTTGTTATGCTCCGTGGATTGCGATCTATCTTTGGTACACGTTGATCTGGGCACATCCATCGTTGTTTGCTTTGCTCCAAATCTTCCACGCGTTGCAGTATCTCGTCTTCCCATTGCGGGTGGAGATCAATCAATACGCCGCCAAGCAGGAGCGCTCTGAAACGCGCCGAATCCTGCATGGAATCGGGTACTATGTGCTCCTCGTGATCGTTGGGTTGATCGTGTTTGAGTTGCCGACATTGCCGTTGATGTGGGGCGACGGAAAAATGAACTTCCTGATCACGACCTGCCTGAACATCTCCGCGGTGACCGCTTCCTTTGTGAATATCCATCACTATTTTATAGATGGCGCCATCTGGAAGATCCGCAATCCGGAGGTTCGGCGAACTTTATTCGCTCATCTCAAAATGGCCTGACCCTGACTTGGCGCAAGGCTCTTGACCGAGGCTTGCGGGCGAGACGCATGAAGAGGAATGACCCGCCCACGCCGAGCAAGACCAAGGATGAAGGTGCGGGAATTGGTGTGGCGTTGATCGCGAATTCAAATGGTTTTAAACTCCTCTTAGTGTCAATACTCCGGACTGACCCCTTTCCGGACTGACCCCTTTCTGTGTGTCCGGATGAATGGGGAGCGGTCGGACGCCGCAGGCAGAAGTTAGGAGTTAGAAGGTAGGAGCTAGGAGATCGAAGATTGGAGATTGGGCGAGAAATTATCCCAGTTAGTGTAAATACCCCGGACTGACCCCTTTC
>WBXK01000005.1 GCA_008933055.1 Verrucomicrobiota bacterium
ACGACCTACGGTTTACGAAACCGTTGCTCTACCACTGAGCTACACTGGCCTCCGAAGTGTGGTGAAGCTATCCCGTCCGCCCGGAATCGCCAAGAAAAAACTCCCTATTGTTCAGCCGAGCTTACTGCGCAGTGCTTCGGCGATCTTCAAAAACGCCTGGCCCGAAGGTTTGTCTGGTCCTGAAACCACGACGGGCACGCCGCGGTCGCCGCCTTCGCGGATTTCGGTGTAGAGCGGGACTTCGCCAAGGAACGGAATCTTCAATCGCTCTGCTTCGTTGCGTCCACCGCCGTGGCCGAAGATTTCCACGCGCTCACCATTGGGAGTAGTGTAGTAACTCATGTTCTCCACAATGCCGAGGATGGGCACGTTGACTTTCTCGAACATTCCGATGCCTTTGCGCACGACCCCGAGTGACGCCTCTTGTGGCGTGGTCACGATGACCCCGCCGTCCAGTGGCACCGTCTGGCAAAGGGTGAGTTGCGCGTCGCCGGTGCCCGGTGGGAGGTCAACAAGCAGATAATCCAGTTCGCCCCAGTCCACGACGGTGATGAATTGCTGGATAGTGCGCTGGATCATGGGGCCGCGCCAGATGACAGGTTGATCGTCGTTCAGCAGGAACCCCATGCTCATCAGCTTCACGCCGTGGTTCGTCGGCGGAATCATCCTTTCCTGCTCGTTCAAGCCAGGGCGTTGGTTGATACCCATCATCAGCGGAACGCTCGGCCCATAGATGTCGCAATCCAACAAGCCGACTCGTGCTCCGAGATGTCTTAGGCCACACGCGAGATTCACTGAGGTGGTGGATTTGCCGACACCGCCCTTGCCGCTGGCTACAGCCACAACGCGTTTGATTCCAGGCACGCGATTCTGATTCGCCCACGGCGTCGAACCTCCGGCCCCGGCAGGCGCGCCAGCAGCGGCCGCGGGCTGGTTGACGTCCACGTGAACGACACGCACACCGGCAAGGCTTTTCAGCACTACCTCACAGTCCGCCTTGATCTGTTTGGCGGCTTCGATGTTGGCGGAGGTCAGTTGCAAAGTGACTGCGATGGCGTCGGCGTTGGTGGCGATGTTTTTTACAAGGCCGAACGAGACGACGTCCCGCGAATAGCCGGGATATTTTACGGCTTTGAGAGCGTTAAGGATTGTTTCTTGTGAGATCGAACTCATGGGGGGACAGGGTTGCCAGCCTGACCAGCGAAGGCAAGTTCGCATCGCTGAAAACCGGGTGCGAGAATCTACTTGGCAAGGTGCGCAAACAAACTACAGTTGTAAACAAGCCAAGCTAGCCGCCCCGGTGACACATCGGTGGCGGTTGGCTAAGGCAAAACACACACAAAAGATACTATGAAACTCATCAAATCACTGACGGTTGGACTCTTCGCCCTAGCATTAATCGCCGGACCTGCAGCGTTCGCTGCCGACAAGAGCTGCTGCGAAAAAGCTAAGGCAGCTGGCAAGGACTGCGCACACAAATGCTGCGTGGAAGCTACCAAGGCCGCCAAAGTATGTGAAAAGTGCAACCACAAGAAAGACGAAAAGCACGAAGAGAAGAAGTAATTATCCTTCCATAGAAGGATAATTGACGAACGACCGGGCTAATCCCCGGTCGTTTTTTTAGTGCGATGGTGTTCTTGCTTTGAAATAAACCCCCGCTGCGTTTCAATCGTAATCAGTGCGCCGAACAACATGGGTTGAGGCGCTTTTGATTTTATTCCGCGCGGAATAAGCAGGTGCTGGGGCTGAAAACATGTGTCGCCTCGCATCAGCTTACCATTTTCAGAAGCGCATCGGCGACCCTTGGTTTTTGACTTGGTTGTAACAGGGCTGCCTGTTCTACTTAGTCCATGTCTGCCGTTCGCCGCGCCGTAATTGATGTCGGCACGAATTCCGTGAAGTTGCTTGTGGCTGATGTTTTAGGCCGCGAGATTCAACCCATCTGCGAAGAGAGCAAACAAACCCGTCTCGGTCAGGGGTTTTACGAAACGCACCGCCTGCTCCCCGAAGCCGTCGCAAATACGGCAAACGTCGTCGGTATGTTTGCCGCACAGGCGCGCAGCTTGAAGTCACTCCACATCTGTGTCATCGCCACGAGCGCCGCACGGGATGCGGTGAATGCGCATGAGCTTTCATCCGCCATCCAAGTTGCTTGCGGCATCCGTCTTGAAATCATCTCCGGCGAATGCGAGGCAGACTGGGCATTTCAAGGCGTGACCACGGATGCCTCCTTGGCGAGTGTTCCGTTTCTACTGTTGGACATCGGTGGCGGCAGCACTGAATTCATTTTGGGTGAAGGTGCGAAAAAGTATTTTCGCCACAGCTTCCGCCTCGGCACGGTTCGATTGATGGAAACCATCTCGCACAGTGATCCCCCCGCTGCAGACGAACTGGCGGACACGCGGCGTTGGTTGCATGAGTTCATCGAGGACAAAATACGCCCGATGCTCGGCCCAGCGTTGGAACGCCAATCAAAACTTCATCCTGAAGGTAACGTCATCCCGCTCGTGGGGACGGGCGGCACGACGACTATTCTGGCGCGCATGGAGGCGGCGTTGGAAACTTACGATCGCGTCGTCATCGAATCTACGAGGCTCAGCCTTACACGCGTGAAGTGGCACACGGAAAATCTCTGGTCACTGCCATTGGCAAAGCGACAAGAAATCGTCGGCCTGCCAAAGAAGCGTGCGGATGTGATTTTGCCCGGCGCGGTGATTATCGAGTCCGTGATGGAGGCGTTCGGCTTTCAGGAGTTACGTGTCAGCACGCGTGGGTTGCGATTCGCTGCGGTTATGGACAACGCTTGAGCTTCTACTTTGGAAAAAATGTTTCCAATAATGTTCCTTGTTCCGCGCGGATGAGCGCGCCGTTGGTGACGCCGTGTCGCTTAAACCAGCCTTGTGGTACTTCGAGAACGAATTGAATGTTGCCCGTCCGGGATTGCACGCCACGCTCGTCGCCGGGTTGCAGATCAATGATCTCAGCGATCTTGCCGTCCGGTTCGATGTACGCTGCCGAGAGTGGCACTAGACAGTTCCGCATGTAAAAATTTCTCGGCTCTGCGTTGGAGAACACAAAGATCATGGCTTCGTTTTCCGCCATGCTTGTCCGGAACATCATGCCCGTGGCGATTTCTACCGGTTTACGACAAATCTCCGCGACCATCTCTTCGCTGCCGACACTCACTTTCAGGGTCGGCAATTTCGCTTGCGCGTGCAGTAAATGTTGCACGGGAGCGAACGTCACAGGAACACTGGCTGGTCGATTGGCTGGGGCTGGCTTTTCGGACGTGATGAAAAGCGCACCGGCGATCACGAGGGCGACAACGATGACGACTAACCAAGGATTTTTTTTCTGCACTGTCTTCACGCCCGACAGTTTAGCAGTGGCATTGTTTTATAACAGAATTATTCCAGATGGGTTCGCGCTGGTTTGTTTCTAATGGATTAGTATCCTTATCCGGTCACAGGCTGACGCTGGACCGTTTTTAGCAGAACAATTGAGATGAAAATCATCGGAGTCATTCCCGCACGCTACGCCTCCAGCCGGTTTCCCGGCAAGCCGCTCCATCCCATCGCGGGCAAGCCGCTCATCCAGCGCGTCGTCGAGCAATGCCGCAAAGCGAAGTCGCTTTCTGAAATCATCGTCGCTACGGACGATGCGCGCATTGCGGAGGTGGCGAAGGCTTTTTGCCGTGTGGAGATGACGCGCGAGGATCATCCAAGCGGATCAGATCGTATTGCGGAAGTGGCGGCGCGTTGCCAGTGCGACGCTATCGTGAACATCCAAGGTGACGAGCCGTTGATTGATCCCGTTGTAATTGACTTGGTAGCGCAGGCGTTGGTGGGGTGCGAAATGTCCACAGCCGCCACTCAGATCAAGGATGCCGCCGAATACGACAGCGCGAATGTGGTGAAAGTCGTTGTCAACCTCGCCGGTCACGCTTTATATTTTTCGCGGCGCACGATTCCGTATCTGCGCGACGCCGCCAGTCGTTCAGCAAGCGAACAGTTGGCGGCATTTCCTTTTTTGAAACACCTCGGCATATACGGATTCCGGCGTGAGACGTTGTTGCGGCTGGTGAAATTTCCAGTGTCGCATTTAGAAAATGCAGAAAAGCTCGAACAGTTACGTGCGCTGGACAACGGCATCCAGATCGCCGTGGTGAAAGTAGATTACGACAGCGTGGGCGTGGATGTGCCGGGAGATGTGGAGCGGGTGGAAAAACTGTTGAAGTAGAAACTCAGGAACTCAGTAAGAACAGGGAATGCTTTCCCTAGGTTTCTGGGTTCCTCCTTAATAAAATGAAATTTATATTCGTCACAGGCGGCGTGGTCAGTTCGCTCGGCAAGGGTCTCACGGCTGCCGCGCTCGGCACGTTGCTGGAAAATCGTGGCCTCAAGGTCGCCATGCAGAAGTTTGATCCCTACCTCAACGTGGATCCGGGCACCATGTCGCCGTATCAACATGGCGAGGTCTATGTCCTGGACGATGGCGCGGAAACCGATCTCGATCTCGGCCACTACGAGCGTTTCACCAACACCAAACTCTCGCGGTTAAACAATCTCACCAGCGGCCAAGTTTATCAGACGGTGCTGAACAACGAGCGCGAGGGCATTTATCTCGGCAAGACCGTTCAGGTGATCCCGCATGTCACCGACGAGATCAAGCGCCGCATCTGGCTCGTGGCCGACCAGACTAAAGCCGATGTGCTCATCACCGAGATCGGTGGTACCACGGGCGACATTGAAGGCTTGCCGTTCCTCGAGGCCATCCGCGAGTTCGCGCTCGAAGCGGGCATCGGGAACACCTGTTTCATCCATGTTACCTATGTGCCGTTTATCAAGGCGGCGGGTGAGCTTAAGACCAAACCCACACAACAATCCGTCGCTAAGCTGCGCGAAATCGGTATCTCGCCGCATCTGATTGCCGCGCGTTGCGAGAAGCCGCTGGATAAGGAATTGCGCCAGAAGATTTCCATGTTTTGCAGCGTCGCTCAGGAAGCCGTCATCGAAGTGAAGGATGTGGATCATTCCATCTATGAGTTGCCGTTGATGCTTCAGCGTGAGCGCGCAGACGAGCTTGTCTGTCGTGTATTGCACCTAGAAACGCCCGCCCCGAAGATGGCCCATTGGCAGGAGATCATTCGCAAACTCATCGCGCCGCAACATCGCGTGCGCATTGGCGTCGTCGGCAAATACATCGGTCTGCAAGACGCTTACAAATCCGTCTACGAAGCCATCATGCACGGAGGTATCGCAAATGATTGCGGCGTGGAGCTCGTGCAAGTGGACGCCGAGGAAATCGAGAAGAAAGACGGCGAGAAAATTCTTCAAGGACTCGGTGGTATCTGTGTGCCGGGCGGGTTTGGCGAACGCGGTATTGAAGGCAAGATCAAGGCTGCTAAGTTTGCGCGTGAAAACAAAGTTCCCTACCTCGGCCTGTGCCTTGGGATGCAGATCGCAACGATTGAATTTGCCCGCAACGTGATGAAACTGGAGAAAGCACACTCCACCGAGTTCGACGAGAACACGCCGCACCCCGTCATCGCGCTGCTCGACGCACAACGCAAAGTCACAAAAAAAGGCGGCACCATGCGCCTCGGCGCGCAGCCCTGCCAGCTCACCGTCGGCTCGAAGGCTAGTCAACTCTACGGTTCATTCGTCATCCACGAACGCCATCGCCACCGTTTTGAGTTCAACAACGCCTATCGCGAGAGATTTGAGAAGGCCGGATTCACCTTCAGCGGCATGTCACCGGACGGTAAGCTCGTGGAAGTGATTGAACTGAAGGACCACCCGTTCTACATCGCGAGCCAGTTCCATCCCGAATTTCTGAGCAAGCCGCACCAGCCGCATCCGTTGTTCAAAGGCTTCATCGCCGCCGCGCATCATCACATCCATCACAAGCCGATCTGAAATCGGGCAACTACGGGGTGCCCAATTGCCGTTTTCTGCAACCGATGTCCTACGCCGAAGCCATCCAGTTTCTATACGGACTTCAGATGTTCGGCGCGCGACCCGGGTTGCAGACAACCCGGCAGCTTGCAGCCTTGACGGGCAATCCTCAGGATAAACTCCGTTTCATTCACGTCGCAGGAACGAACGGCAAAGGTTCGACCTGTGCGATGTTGGAGAGCATTTACCGCGCGGCTGGATTGCGCGTAGGATTGTTCACGTCGCCGCATCTGGTTTCGTTTCGTGAACGGATTCAGGTGAATCGGGAATTGATTTCGGCAAGTGGGGTGGCGCGGTTGGCCTCGGATATTCAGTTGTCGTTGAAAACATTTTCTGATGACCAGCACCCGACGATGTTTGAAGTGGTAACGGTGTTGGCGTTGCGCCATTTCGCAGAGCAGAAGTGCGATCTGGTGATCTGGGAAACAGGCCTCGGCGGACGGCTGGACGCGACGAACATCGTCACTCCGCTGGCGAGCGTCATCACGAACATCGCGCTCGATCATCAAGCATGGCTCGGTGATACCCTCGCCAAGATCGCGGCGGAAAAGGCTGGCATCATCAAGACCGGTGTGCCAGTGGTCACGACGGAACGTGGAGCTGAGGCTTTGGGGGTGGTTGAAAGGGTAGCGCGAGAAAACAATTCCCCGCTCACTCGAGTCGAATCCACTCCATCCACTATCCTACCCCCTTCATCTTCACTTTCTGGCTCGCACCAAAGGACAAATTCAGCCTTGGCTCGCGCGACCGTTGAGATTCTCCGCGAAACCATTCCTGTCTCCGATGCACAGATTGCCGCAGGTCTCGCGCAAGTGAAATGGCTGGGGCGCTTGCAGCTCATCACGCGTCAGAACGGCCAGCAGGTCTTGCTGGATGGCGCGCACAACATCGCGGGAGTCCAGACGTTGCGAGCTGCGCTTGAACAGAACTTCAAGCGAACAGATCGCACGCTCATTCTCGGTATGTTGGGCGACAAAGATTGGCAGGTGATGTGTGACATGCTCGCGCCCCTCGCCTCGCGCATCATGCTCGTGCCGGTGGATAGCGCACGCACCGCGACGCCGGAGGAACTTGCCGTGGTCTGTCGCGCCGCGAATCCACAGGCGGAAATTCACTGCATAAAAACTTTGTCGGTAGCTTTGGAGAGCGCGGCGGAAGACGCATTCGTTGTGATCGCGGGTTCGCTCTACCTGATCGGAGCGGCGCTGGCATTGTTGGATCCGGAATTCAGCGGAAGTGGGGACGAACGCGGATTGAATGAATGGGGCGGCGGGCAGAAATCAAATTCCCCGCGCTGACCCAAACTTCACTCGATAGACATGCGCGTCCCACGGGCCGAAGTGGTCGGTGAACGTTCCTTGCTTCGCGAAGACATTGCGGTTTTCTCCCAATACCTCGACGACTTCCAAGTCTGGAAATTGTTCCAACGTAAACGTCCCTTCGGTTTCCAGCGGACGCATCGCAACCGCGAAGATGTAGGTGAAGCCGCCGACCTGCTTGACCATCATGGCGATGGGTGCGGCGGTGTTCACGGATTGAATCCTCACTGCATTCGTTATGGTGGGAGAATTGAGAACAGGCGCGAGGCTGATGATCTGCTGGTTCAACTTAGTGACGGCGGCGAGCATTTCCTTATCCGCCAGTAACGCAGCTTCAACGAACTTAGGCTTGAACTGGTGCGCAAAGTAGATGATCCCGCGCGAGCCGTGGATAAGCGACATCCAGACTTCCGCCCGAACTTCGTGCGGTGTGGGCTTGAATCGAGGATGATCGCCATGCGTAGTTTCGATGCAGTTCCACACGGGTTTTTCATCGCGAGTCCAGTGGCGCAATCGCTCGATGCCGAGCGGCACGTACCAGAGATTTCCCATAACCTCAGCGTCGAGATGCGTAGCCGGATAGATGTCAAAAGACGCGATATCGCAGGCTTCGAGATAGAGCGGATAATCTTCTGGGTGATGATTGCGAGTGCCACGCCCATACCAATTATGCCACGCTACGCCTTGGCCGAGATTTAGCAGCACCGGACGGGTCGAATCGTTAGCAATCATTCGACGATAATCTGCGGTGACTCTTTCCACGGGCACAGGTTTGGCAAGGCCGAAGCGCGCGCCCCAAGTCGTTGCATTGTCCGGCTCGTCGCGGTGCATCCAAGCGAGAATGTTTGAACATGCAGGATGATTGAGGGCGAGTTGATTTTGATCGCAGACCACAAGCATCCCCGCTTTGCTCAAGGCAGAAAGCTGTTTGTCAGTCGGTCCTTCCCAAAGGCCGACAAACGTATTGATGCCGATATCGTGGTAGGCTGGAGCGTTGCCTGGGTCTTGAAGCCAGACCGCGATGGGAAAAAAAGCAGGATTAGTATGCGTCGTCTGCCAAGCGTTGAGCGCGGTGTGATTGGTTTCGGCAAAAATTGCGCAATTAACCTTCCCCGCTATCGAGGCGACAAGCATTGCCATGACAGTGAATCCCACACTTACATTGGAATGTTGGTTTCGGTGAGTAGTCATTTGCGTCAGTCTACATCTCAGAATATATCACACTGTAATTCAACCGATGCCCGCGCCGTCGCCACATCAAAGATGTGCCCGGGATTGGGATCGAAGCTGAGCCGCACTTCGTTGCCCGTCGGATGAGTGCTCGCATCGGTGGAAGGACAAATCATCCGTTCTCCGAATGGTGCGTCCAGTAAAGTTTTCGCTCCGATTAATTGTTCGTAGATGATTGCGCAGACTACCGGCGATTTAGCTCCCGTCAAAGAAACATGTTTCGGTCTGAAGCCAACCAACACCTGGCGACCAAGGTTGCTCCCAAACCAAGTGGCACGCGCACCGCGGAGTTCGAGAGCAAACTTGGCGATCGAATCCGGCTCTTTTTCTGGACCCACGATCACCAACCGCCCTTCACGTTGTCCGCCGGCAGCGTGGAAAAGGTTCATCTTTATAGTGCCGATGAATGCTGTGACAAACCGATTCGGGGGCGCATTGCAGACCTCGCTGTGGCGTGTCGCCTTGTTGGATGTCGCCGTTTCGCATCACGGTCACGCAGTAGCCCAGTGACCAAGCTTCTTCCTGATCGTTTGTGGCAAAGAAAATCTTCGCGCCAGATCGCGCGCGGATCATCGGTAGTTCGTTCCAGATTCAAGAAGGGTTCGTCGAGGAGAAGTTTTTTTTGCCTTTCGAACTAGGGCACAAGCCAGAGCCACGCGTTGCCGCTTACCGCCGGAAAGTTTGCCTGGTTTGCGGTCGAGACAATGGCTTTCCCTAAACATCGCCGCTGCATCGCAAACGCGAGTTTTGATCTCACCGCGCGCTACACCGCGTGGTTTCAATCCAAACGCGATATTCTCGTGGCCGTTAGGTCCGGGAACAATGCGCGGAATTGGAACACCACCGCTACGTCCCGTTCATTCGGCGTATGGTGGGGCACGTTTTGTTCGTTGAACAGAATTATGCCGAGATCGGCTGACTATAAGTCTGCGATGAGGCGCAGAAGCGTGGGCTTGCCCCAACCGGACGGGCCGACGAGTGCGACCAGTTCACGATCTCCGACGGAGAGGTTAACCCAATCCGCAGCAAGAACGGATTTTCCGTCCGACGTCGCAAACGACTTGATCACATCCTGAAGAACGATGCGTGGCGGGGCGCGAATTGTTGTTTCGAAGAAAACACAAGGCGAGTGGAATGCCTCCACCTACTTCACTTGCGGCTTCAGTGTCAACGGATCGCGCAGCGGAAGTTCGGTCAGCTTGCCGCCGCCCAGGTCGGTGAGTTTTGCCGCGTGGTCGGGATGACCTTTGAGAATCTCTTCCTTATCGCCGACGACGAGGATGACGAGTTGCTCCGGCGTGAGATATTTTTTTGCGACGCGCTGGATGTCGTTCTTGTTCACGGCTTTGATGCGCGCGGTGAATTGCTGAAAATATTCCGGATCCGTCTGATAACGCCCGGTGTATTCTTCGCCCGCGAAAACGCCGACGACCTGGCCTCTGGAAGCAAAGTTGCGTGGCAGACGATCAATGTAGCTGTGTTTGCTGTTCTCCAGTTCCTCATCGGAAACAGGCTCGGCGGTGATGCGCTTGATCTCCTCCACGATGAGCGATGTCGCATACGCCACCGTGCGGGACTTGGTTTGGAACGCGGCGCGGAATACGTATGGAAAATAAACCCCACCTTGGAACACCGAGCCGACCGAGTAGGCCAAGCCTTCATCCGAGCGGACGCGATTGACAAGGCGCGATGAGAAACCGCTTCCGCCTAAGATGTCGTTCATCAGAAGTACGGGCAGGTAGTCCGGATTCTCTCGGCGGATGCCCGGCAACATGAGGGAGACGCGACCTTGGTTCACGGTTTTGTTCACGAGATAAACGCCCGGTGCGGCAATCTTCACGTCCTGCGGGATTGGCGGTGGGAGCGCGCCAGCCCAGGGCCAATCAGCGAAAAGTTTTTCGAGCTTTGTAATCATGTCAGCACGATTGAAATCCCCCGAGGCTGCGACGATAAAGTTGCCGGGAAAAAACCAGCGTCGATGGAATGCCTGCAGATCTTCGCGTGAAATAGATTCGACGGATGCTGCGGTCTGATGACGGTTGTCCCAGAATTTTTCGCCGTAAGAAACGAATCCTTGCTCCATGGCTTCGATGTTCGCAGAGTCGTCATTCCGTTGCTTCATGGATTGCATCGTCATCCGTTTCTGAAGATCGAGACGGTCTTGTTGGAATCGGGGCTTGGTCAGAACTTCGCGCAAGATTGCTAGCCCCTCGTCAAGGTCTTTGGAAAGGAGATTAAGAGAGATTGTGCCTTGCGCGCCTTGGATATCGGAGCTGAGATTGGCCGCGAGAAAAGCGAGGCGCTCTTCGAGTTCCTGCGCGGTGCGGGATTCTGTTCCAGCTCTGGTGAGCAACGTGCCGCAAAAGTCGGTCAGACCTTCCTTGCCATCCGGTTCAACCCAATCGCCCGTGCGAACCAGAATCGAGAGGGTGACGAGCGGTAACTCGCGATCTTCCGCGACATACGCCACGGGCCCGCTCTTCAACGCCACCCGAAACTGTTCGGCCTTTGGCGGCATGAACTCGAACGGCGGGAAGGAAAGTTTCTCAGGACGATCGGGAATGGCGGGTGCGCTCGCTGATGCAGCGAGAGGCGAGCAACAGGATTTCTTGGCTGAGCTGCAAGCGGTCAGCACGCAAGCACAGGCCAGCAGGAATGTCGTGAGTTGGAAAGAATGTCGTTTCATATCAGTGAGCTTTTGCGGTTTCAACTTTGCGTGTGTAGGTGGCCACGGCGCGGTTTTCTTTCGTGAGATAAGCTTTCACGACCCGCTGAACATCGGCAGCAGTCACGGCTTGATACTTCGCACCAGACTCGTTGATCGCCCGCCAGTCGCCCATGCCATCGCAATGAAGAAGCTGCATCAGGATTGCAGAGTTCGAGCCAAGCTTGCGATATTCGCCGGCGGCGAAATTGTTTTTCACCTTCTGCAATTCTTCGGCAGGCACTTCGTTTGCGCCGAGCTTCTCCAGCTCAACGTAGATGGCAGCTTCCACTTCAGCAGGCGTCTTGCCGTCCTTGGCTTCTCCGCCGATGTTGAATGAGCCAGCCCATTTCTGGGACATCTGATGTCCCCAGACATCCGTAGCGACTTCATTGGTCAGCACCATACCCTTGAACAACCGACCCGTGCGTGTGGATAACAACTGCCCAAGAATCGCCAGCGGGTAAGAATCCTTGTGCCCGAACGGAACAGTGTGCCAGAGGATGTCCACCTGAGGATTGGTTTCGGCTTCCGCGTTCATGCGTTTCTCGGCGACTTGTTTCACTTCAAGCGTGACGACGTCTGGCGCTTCCTTTTTGCCACGTGGGATGCGGGAGAAATATTTCTCGATAAGCAGTGCCGTTTTCTCAGCGTCAAGATCACCCACCAAGATCAGCGTGATGTTCTGCGGCGCATAAAACGTGGCGTAAAATTCATCCGCCTGCGCCTTCGAGATCGCAGAGATATCGGAGGGCCAGCCCACGGTCGGCCAACTGTAAGGATGCGATTCCCAGAACACCGAGTTGAAAGTCTCGTTGAATTTGCCGAGTGGCGTGGACTCCGTCCGCATCCTCCGTTCTTCAAATACGACATCGCGCTCGGAATAAAATTCGCGGAAAACGGGACGCAACAGCCGTTCTGACTCCATCCACATCCAAAGCTCCAGTTTGTTGGAGGGCACATTGACGAAGTAAGCCGTCATGTCGTCAGACGTGTAGGCGTTCATGCCCGAACCGCCGTTGCTCGTATAAATCTTGAAGAACTCATTCTTCACCAGCATCTGGCGTTGCTCTGCGACGAGCGCGTTGAACTTCTTTTCCAGTTCCCTGTAACGTTCCGTCTTGTTTTCCAATTTCGCGATATCGTCAATCTCACCCCGGCGCATGGCTTGGCGCATCTTGACCTCCTCTGCGCGCATCTGATCGCGGAACTTTTCCTGTTCGAGGATGATTTCGTGATCGCGCTGATTGTTAGTCGTGCCGAGCGTGGGTGTGCCCTTGAACATCATGTGTTCGAACAGGTGTGCGATGCCCGTGATGCCGGGGCGTTCGTTGGAACTGCCGACGTGCGCCACCCAACCTCCGGCTACAGAGGCATCATCATGCCGCTCGACCAGCAGCAATTTCATGCCGTTGGACAAGGTCCTTTCGATGACGGGAACTTTCTGGGCCAAAAGAGGTGAACTCGCCATGGCGAGAACCAACAGGCATCCGTAGATAATTTTTATGGCGCACATAGGTGACTTAACTTTTGGTTTGGTCATGCAAGTCGGACAACGTTAGTCACCGAAAGTTCAAGAGCCAGATAAAAAAACAAGAGAAGGTGACATCGCATCGCAAGGCATAAGGGTTGGTTAAGATCAGGGAAACCTATTCACACAGCAGCCTCAGGAGCAATGGCGACGCTTGATACCTCATTGGGCTGCGAGGGGTGTGGCCTTTTTTGCGCTGCGTTTCGCCTTGCCAAGACTCCGGCTCGTTTTCATCCTCTGTCATGGCAGCTCAAGCGCGCAATCTCGATTCACAATTCTACCAGTCGGCTGACACCTTTTTCCCCTGTCATAGCAATATCGGACTCACGTTCGACGATCTCACGCTCGCCACGCTTTATTCGGATATCCTTCCTCGCGACACGCAGCTAGATACCCAGCTTGCAGACAGCTTGCGTTTGAATATCCCCGTCGTATCGGCGGACATGGATACTGTGACGGAATCCCGCATGGCAACGGCGATGGCGTTGAATGGGGGGCTCGGATTGATCCACTACAACATGCCGGAGCGTCAGCAGCTTTCCGAGGTTAGCCGTGTGAAATATCACGTGCCAGGCATGATCGCCGATCCCATCAAGGTCGCGCCGGATCAGCTCGTCGGTGATGTGGTGAAGATGGTTGATGAACGAAAGTTTGGGTTCAGTACGTTCCCTGTGGTGGATGAAAAAGGCAAGCTCGTCGGTCTGCTTTCCGGACATGTCGTCAAACCGCGTTACGCGAAACGCAAGATCGTGGAGGCGATGACGCCGCGCGAACAGGTTCATACGATCAATAAGAAAGAGCTTGGTAAAAACCCCATCGCGCGCGCGGATAAGTTTTTCACCGAGCGCCCCGGCATCCACAAGTTGCTCGTCGTGGACGATGCGGACCACCTCCACGGGTTATTCACGATGAACGATGTGGAGCGCATCACGCAGGAAAAGACGGCGCAGTTCCGGCCCGCACGCGATGCGCAATTCCGCTTGGTCTGCGGCGCGGCGGTGAGTGCTACGCGGAATGCGTTCGGCGAATTAGATCGCGAACGAATTCTTACTCATGTGAGTGCGTTGGTGGAGCGCGGCATAGATGCCGTGGCGGTTTCAACCGCGCACGGGCACAGCAAAGGAGTAGGCGACACGGTTAAATTATTGCGCTCAGAGTTTCCTGATTTGGCCATCATCGCAGGCAATGTGACAACAGCCGCAGGTGTGGAATATCTTGCTGACTGCGGCGCGAACACGATCAAGATCGGGCAGGGTCCGGGTTCGATCTGTACGACGCGCATCGTGGCAGGCGTTGGAATCCCGCAGATGACCGCACTTTATATCTGCTCGCGTGTGGCGGCGAAGAAGGGGGTGACGATTCTCGCAGACGGCGGCATCACCAAGAGTGGTGACATCGTGAAGGCCTTAACGTTGTCCAGCGCGGTGATCTGTGGCGGGATGCTGGCCGGGTGTAGCGAGGCGCCGGGCGACGTCATGGAGATCGGCGGGAAGATTTACAAACAGTATCGCGGCATGGGCAGTCTCGCCGCGATGCGCTCTGGCTCAGCGGCGCGCTACGGTCACGACAAAAACCCGACGTTGAAAGTCGCCGCCGAAGGCATCGAAGCGTTGAAGGAAGTGGTCGGCCCAGTGGACCGCGTGTTGGGCCAACTCGTCGGCGGCATTCAATCTGGCATGGGCTACCTCGGTGCCGCGAACCTCGAACAACTGCGCGCCAAAGCCCGCTACATCCGCGTCAGCCCCGCCGGCATGAAGGAAGCCGCCCCGCACGATGTCGTCGAATTGAAGACGGGAAATTAAATCGCCGAAATGCCGGGCAAATACCCATAGGAGGCAGAAATTGCCGATATGAGGGCGAGAGGTTTTGAGCCCGCCACGATTGCTCAAGCCCAAGAACAAGCCGAGCGTTGGCACGCGCGCAAGAGTTATGCGCTTTGATTCAAGATGCGTTCGTAGGTGTTAAACTCGGTCGAGGTGTTGGTTTGATGCAGGCCCAAGGCTTGGATGATCACGCAGACTCAGCTACCTGTGCTTCCTATCGAGCAAGAGATGAGAAGGATGATTGGCGGAGAATTCCTGCCAGTGAATGAAATAGCTGTTCCAGCAGTCTCTGTTTTTTTGATGCGGAAGGAATGCGGTTTCACCTTCCTGCGTACCTGATTGCTGATTTGCGAGGTGAATATCAAGCGGGGATGGCTTTTATACTGACGCAAGCGCAACGAACGGCGGTAAGATTATTTCTAAAGTTTATCGAGAGTGACCCAGATTATCAGTGGGACCAGCCGCATATTGTCAGTGCTTTAAGCGGATATTGGGCTGAACAAGCCTAAGGGAATGACTCCTTCGTTTGGGAAAGCTTGCTTTCAAGCTCTCGGCTCTTTTATCCATTGCCCATGAAATTTTGCCTGTTGCTTGGCGCGGTGTTACTGAGCGTGTTGCTGTTCGGCTGCGTCACCATGAAAATCAAGATTCATTACCCCAAAACCGCCACCACGAACCAAGTGGACGTCTATCACGGCATCACGGTCAAAGACCCATATCGCTGGCTGGAGGATGACAATTCGGCGGCAACCAAGGCGTGGGTCGAGGCGCAGAACCGGGTCGCTTTTGATTATCTCGCCACCATACCCGAGCGCGCGGCAATCAAGGCGCGGTTGACTGAGTTGTGGAACTTCGAGCGTTATGGCGTGCCGTTCAAGGAGGGCGGGCGCTACTTCTATTACAAAAATGACGGGCTGCAAAATCAAAGCGTGCTTTACACCTTGCCCTCGCTTGAATCGGAGCCAGCCGTCCTGCTCAACCCGAACAAACTCTCGACCGATGGCACGGTGGCATTGAGCGGCATGGAGATCAGCGCGGATGGAAATCTCATGGCGTATGGGTTGTCCGTGGCGGGATCGGACTGGCAGGAATGGCGCGTGCGCGATGTGCGGACGGCAGCGGATCTGCCAGACGTGATCAAGTGGGTGAAGTTTTCCGGCGCAGCGTGGACCAAGGACGGCAGCGGCTTTTATTACTCGCGTTACGATGAGCCGACGGAAGCCGCGAAGCTCACGAAGGTGAATTATTTTCACAAGCTCTACTTCCATCGCCTTGGCACGCCGCAAGCCGAGGACAAGCTCGTTTATCATCGCCCGGACCAGAAGGAATGGAGCTTCGGCGGTGGCGTGACCGAGGACGGGCATTATCTCATAATCACATCCGGGCAGGGCACGGATACGAAGAATCGGGTGCTTTATCAGGATTTGCAGACGCCGGACGCGCCGGTGGTCGAGTTGCTGATGGATTTCGACGCGGATTATTCCTTCGTGGACAACGATGGCCCGGTGTTCTGGTTCAAGACCGATCTCAACGCGCCACGGCATCGCGTCATCGCCGTGGACATCCGCAATCCCGCGCGCGAGAACTGGAAGGAAATCATTCCACAAGCCGCCGAAACGCTCACGGGCGTTGGTGTCATCAATCATCAATTTCTCTGCACGTATCTAAAGGATGCACGTAGTCAGGTGAAGATGTTCCGGCTGGATGGCAAGTTCATGCGCGTGATCGAACTGCCAGGCATCGGTTCTGCGGGCGGCTTCGCTGGTAAACGCCACGATACCGAGACGTTTTATTCGTTCACCAGCTTCACGACGCCGGGCGTGATCTACCGGTTGAATCTGGGCACGGGCCAGAGCAGGGAGTTTCGCGCGCCTAAGTTGAAGTTCGATCCGGCGGACTACGAGACCCAGCAGGTATTTTTCATCAGTAAAGACGGCACTAGCGTGCCGATGTTCATCACGCATAAACGCGGCATCAAGATCGATGGCCAGCGGCCCACGCTGCTTTATGGCTACGGCGGATTCAACATCAGTCTCACGCCGGCGTTCTCGGTCGGCAATTTGGCATGGATGGAAATGGGCGGGGTGTATGCGGTGCCGAACCTCCGTGGCGGCGGCGAATACGGCGAGGCGTGGCATCAAGCGGGCACGAAACTGCGGAAGCAAAATGTGTTCGATGATTTCATCTCGGCGGCGGAATGGTTGATCGCCAACGGCTATACTACGCCGAAGAAACTGGCAGCTTCCGGAGGAAGCAACGGCGGCTTGCTGGTGGCCGCGTGCATGACACAGCGCCCGGATTTGTTTGGCGCGTGTCTCCCGGCGGTGGGCGTGATGGACATGCTGCGCTTTCACAAATTCACCATCGGCTGGGCATGGACGAGCGATTACGGCTCGGCGGACAACGCGGAGGAATTCCCCGCCCTCTACAAGTATTCTCCCCTGCATAACCTCAAGCCAGGCTCGAAGTATCCAGCGACGCTGATCACGACCGCGGATCATGACGATCGTGTCGTGCCCGCCCACAGTTTCAAGTTCGCCGCTGCGTTGCAGGTCGCGCAGGCTGGTCCGGCCCCGACCTTGATTCGAATTGATGTCAAGGCCGGTCACGGCGCCGGCAAGCCGACCACGAAGATGATCGAGGAAGTAGCCGACAAATGGGCGTTCCTTGTGAAGTCGCTGGAAGTTAATCCGACGCTTGGAGGTAAGTGATCCTCTGAGCGCTACCGCTTCTCCAATTTTTTGCTCGCGGCTTCGAGCGTGTTGCGTTCAGCCTCTGTGAGGCTGTGGATACCTTTCTTGGAAATCTTGTCAAGGATGGTGTCCACTTCTTTGTTCAGAAATGCAGTTTCTATCCGCGCGCTTTTGGCTGGGCTGATTTTCTTTTCATCCTCGCTGGGTGTTTCGTAGATGGGGCGTCGTGCAAAAAATCGCAGCATGAGCCAGCCTCCCAACATCCCGCCTGCGTGCGCGCCGTGAGCCACGTTGCCTTTGTCTATCAACACGCCGAGAACGCTAATGCCTGCGCTGACCCCGAGCAGAACTTTTGCGCTGACGGTCACGGGGAAAACAAAGAACAAGTAGAGGGTCAGATCTCGTTCAGGAAACATCAGCGCGAACGCAGCGATCAATCCAAATAACCCAGCTGACGCGCCGACCATCGGGGTGTAATGAAGCTGCTGAAAAATATCCACGGCCACACCGAAGTGCGTCGGCCAGATGAGTCCGCCCAAGCAGTGGACAAACCCGCCGATGACGCCGCTGATCAAATAGAGCAGCAAAAATCGTTTCACGCCGAGGAATTGCTCCACCGCATGACCGAAAGAGAAAAGCCCGAGTGAATTCAACAGCAAGTGAATCAAGCTGCCGTGAAGAAACTGAAATGTGAGAAACTGCCAGACGTAGCCTTTTACCAGCCCCGCGATGCTGAGTCCGAGGTAATGATCCACCGGAACATTCTTTGTGAACTCGGACATCAAGGACTGCCAGACAAAAACCGCTACGTTGATGATTAGCAGAATTCCCGTGGCAGATTTCCAACGGTTAGCGTTGGGGCGATATTCCGGTTCCCGCATGTAATCACGGCTCTCAATCATGTGGGCGTGAAGCTAGAAGCCGGCAGAACGTTTTTCAATCCTGAATCCGAACGCGCAACAGGTGAACAACGAGAGACCAACATCGCAAAGCGTCAATCAACCGGCAAACCCAGTTTGATCATCTCTCTCTGACCAAGCGTTATTGTTTCTTTTTACCGTTTAGCAGTTCACCCAAGCCCTTCGTGGCTTTGTTCAACACGTCGCTGGTGGCTTTGTTGATGGTGTTGGTGGCGTTTGCTGTGAGTTTTTTTAACGCTTCCTCGCCAGCCTTCGCCAGATTGTCGGTGTAAGTCTTGATTGCGCCTTTGTTGATCTGGGAGAGGATCACCTTGCCCAACTCCACGCCTGTGATGCCTTCCGGGCCTTGGCCGAGATTGCTCAATCGGATTTCTGGTAGCGGTGCTTCGATCATTTTCCCACCGAGCATCGCGGCGCCGAGCGTGACCTTGCCGCCGCTGATGATGACTTCATCCACTTGCAATTTCTTGCCCGGCTTCGCCTCGGCGGCGGGTTTTTGTTCAGCAGGTTTGTTCGTGTCGGTGACGCTGCCGCCTGCGTAGGCTTCAAGGTTTTCCTGGATGCGTTGGAGATTGTTCCCGCCGGGGCCGAACTCAAACGTGACTTGCGGAGCTTCGATACGGATGGATTTGACGACTATTTTTTCGGACAAAAGCGATCCCGGCGCGACGGTCACGCTGGCGAGTCCGAGACTAATGGCGTTAGGTGTCTTGTAGCCCTCCGGGTTGCCGATGATCAGGCCCTTGATGCCGCCCGAGCCGGAGAGGAGCGAGAGGTTCACGCCTTCCAAGGTCAGGGGCACCTTGGCGATTCGTGGGCCAAAGGTCTCGACGCCCTTCTTGATTGCGCTGTTGAGCGAGAGGACAATGGCGGCGATTCCGACGATGGCAAGGATGACGACAACGATGATGATGCGGATGAGTAATTTTTTCATAACAGCGACGCATAGTGGAGCAGAGGCGGATGCTCCCTGCAAATTCAAAGAGGAATCGCTCTCGAGGCCGGAGCTTTCACGAACGTCGTCTCACGCAGATAAATCGGCTCGATCTTCTCCCCTGCGACAAAGTCGGATCGCTGCGCCGCCAATCGCGCCACCATGGCTGCGTGTGGAAAAATCAGTCTGCCGTTCGGAAACCACCGCGTCGCTTCTGGCCCGATCAACAGCTCGCCAGCACGCTCCAGTTCCTGCGCTTCTGCCAGCGTCGTAAGTTTTAAGGGGATTGTTTCCGTCACGCCCCGGCCTGTTGTTTCATAACTCGCCAGATAAAATTCGCCACGCAGTGCATCGATCGCCACGCTGAATTTCCCGCTCACGCCATCCGCCCCCGCCTGCGCAGCGATACCGGCTACGCTGCTGATCCCGAGAAGTCTTACGCCTGTGCCCAGTTGCCAACCTTGCGCCAGCGAGATCGCCACCCGGATGCCTGCGTACGAACCCGGGCCGATTCCAACGGCGATGCACTCGATCTCCTCACGCTCCAATTTCGCTAACCGCAATGCCGACTCAATCAAAGCAAAGGGTTTCATGTCGCGCCCCGGCGACACGTCAACTTCTTGGTGCGCAACCGCATCTTCGTCGTTAAATACAGCTGCGCTGCGCTGTGAGGAGCTGAAATCAAGTCCTAGAATCTTCATAGACAATCCGCCGTTCTGTTTCGCTGGCGACCTCGATCTTCACTGTTCTGAGTTTGCTATCTGCCATCTGCCAGTCTGCATCGTCGATCCGCTCCGCCCATTCGATCACCGCTATGCCGTCCGGTTGGAGAAAATCCTCGATGCCCGCGCTGTGGATCTGCTCCCGCGTTTCCAGGCGATAGAGATCGAGGTGGAACAATGTGTGTCGTCCGCCGCTGTATTCGTTCACTAGTGTGAACGTGGGTGAATGAACCCGGGTGGTCACCCCCAGCCCGCGCGCGATGCCGCGTACGAGTTGCGTCTTGCCCGCTCCGAGATCGCCGCTCAACGCGATCACAAGCCCGCGTTGAGCTTCGCGTCCCCAGCGTTCCCCAAGGGATTCTGTCTCTGCAGGACTATGAGAAATGAACGTAGCCATGGGCTGTGAATGGGCGGATGCCGGTCTTGTCGCGCAGTCGGATGCCTTCGCCCGCAATGATTCTGCCGATACAGCTGAGCTTCACGTCAGGAAACTTTTTCTTCCATGCATCCAGCACCGGTACGGCTTTCTTGCTGGCCAGAGTGAAGACCAATTCAAAATCTTCGCCATCTGTGAGCGCGGCTACGAATGCCGGCTTCGCCGCATCCCCGCGTTTGGCGTTTTCTTTGGCAGCGCGGCTGATTGGGATGGCGGATTTCAACAGCTCGCCGCCCACACCGCTCGCGCGGAGGAGGTGCGGCAGATCTCCGGCCAGTCCGTCGCTCACGTCCATCATCGCGTGGATGGGAAATTGTTCCGCGAGCCAACGCGCTTCCGTGAGGCGTGGCTCGAAGTCCAGATGCTTGCCCGCGAGCGATCCTCCAAGTTCGCCGGTGACGAATATCGCGTCGCCCGCTGTCGCGCCGGATCGCAAGACGGCTCTGCCGCGCGGCACGAAGCCCGTAAGGGAGATGGAGATCAACACTCGCTCTGGATTCGTTGTCGTTTCACCGCCGACGATGGCCACGTGATGTTGTGCTGCGAGCGTGTTCATTCCCGCGTAAATCTTCTCGATGTACTCCGGCGAGAAAGTTTTTGGCAACGCAATCGTCACGAGCCCGGCGTTCGGCGTTCCACCCATCGCAGCGATGTCGCTCAAGGCGCGAGCGAGAGCTTTGCGTCCGATTTTTTCAGGCGGCGTTTCCTTGGTGAAATGGATTCCCTCCACCACAGCATCTGTCTTGAGCAACAATTGCCGCAACGGATCACCGCACTCCAGCACCGCGCAATCGTCGCCTGCGCCGACGACGACAGAATCATTCGTGGGTAACGAGCGCGTGAGGCGGGCGATGAGTTCAAACTCGTTCATGGCGGGGCGGGGGTTTAGGGCGCGACATCTTTCATGAGGAAAAACATCGCGAAGTTCACCGCATTGAATGTGGCGTGCGCCGCGATGGGCGCGAGCAGGTTGTCCGTCTTTTCGTAAAGCCACACGAGCAGCAAAGCCAGTAACAGCAGTGGCACGAAGATGGCCACGTTGAAATGGATCAGCGCGAACATTAAAGATGTGCCCCACAACGCAGCGCGCGGGAAGCCATGCTGCTTGAGGGTCGGATACAACACCCCCCGAAACAAAATCTCCTCCGCTATCGGCGCTAGGATGATGGTGGTGAACCCCAACGCAACGAGTTGCTGTGGGGAACTGGAATTCTTGAGGGCTTGCATCGCGAGTTGCAGCGATGGTTCGACGCCAAACTGTTTCATCACCGTGACCGAAACCCTCATCAGCCCCCAACCGATCGGAAGGAACACACCGACCGCCATCGCGCCGAGACCGATCGCTTTGGGCAAGTCGCGATGAAAACCAAACCCGCTCTGCCAGCCGACGTGATGGTCGCGCAGGAAACGCCAGGCAAGACCGAGGGTGATGAGTTGAAAGCTGAGCGCGCTGACAATCGTCCTCCCCACGCTGGGTGCGGCTTTAGGATCAACATTCCCGCGCAGGAGAATCACCAATAAAGCGCCGACGCACTGACAGACAAGCACGCCAAACACAAACCGCAAAACGGATTCTAGTTTCCAATTTTTTTCCGACAACACGACGCCAGTTTAGCGGGTGCATAGACACCGGGCGAGAATTGGTTTTGTGTTCAGGTTTGCCTTCCGGCTTGAGGGCTCACCTTGCTCCATTACCGATTTTCTGGGCCAACCTGGAAAGTCATGACTGCGGACCTCCTTGTTTGCCTCGATAAAGCCTTTACCTGATGTGAAAAATTCCTGCCAGCGAATAAAACTCTGCGCTTGAAAAAGCGGCACTCAAACGAATGCCGCCACCTGAAAGGCTTCGAAATACAGGTCGGAGCGCGCCCATCCTCGGGGGCAGCAATCTGGCCTTTATTCCAAAAATTCACAAACTATTCAACACGTCCACCATCTGCCGTAGCCGACCGTAATCGCGGCGGTTGAACTCGAACGCGATGCGTTGAAGTCCGAGTTGATCATTGTCATCGCGTTCTTCTGGCGTCGCCTCGATCCTTTTGATGGGAGGGCCGTTGTTGATGTCGCCAAAGTCTTCATTGATCGCTTCCAGCGCTGTGTCTGTCGGCGCGTGTTTGAGCCGGATGATGAACAGATCTTTCACGAAGCGTGTAGAGTGGAAGTTGCGATAGAAGCGCGCGACGATCTTCACCGCTTCATCTGCGTTGTCCGTGATGCGATAGAGATTCAGGTCATCCGGCGAGATCAAGCCATCGCGCAAGAGATGTTCGCGGATGTTTTTGTCCCAGGTCTTCCAATAAGTGCCGCCGGGTTTGTCCACAAGCACGAGCGGCATGAGCTGGCTCTTGCCGGTCTGCATGAGCGTGATGGCCTCGTAACCTTCGTCCATCGTCCCGAATCCGCCGGGGAACAGCACGATGGCATCCGAGTGACGGATGAAGATGAGTTTGCGGGTGAAGAAGTATTTGAACGTGATGAGCTTTTTATCTTCCCTGATGACGGGATTGGCACTCTGCTCCCACGGAAGTCGGATGTTGACGCCAAAACTATTTTCCGGCCCCGCGCCTTCCATCCCGGCCTGCATGATGCCAGGGCCTGCGCCGGTGATGACCATGAATCCGGCTTTCACAATTTTCTGCCCGAAATCTACCGCTTGTTGATATTCCTGCTTGGATGAATTAGTCCGCGCCGAGCCGAAAATGGTCACTTTTCGATGCTGCGCGTAAGGCGCAAAGAGCCGATAGGCGTAACGCAATTCCCGCACAGCGGTCTGGATGACGCGCACATCGCCCGTGTCTTTCACGTCAGTCAGGATTTTGAGGGCGTTTTCGATGATGTCCACGACCGAGTCTTCATTGTAACCGCCGCCTTTGAATTTGATGAGGTCGAGGACGCGGCGATGCAATTCCGGATCCACCGGAATTCTTTCATTCTTGTTGTTCATACCGCGAGAATAGCTGGCAGGCTAAGGTTTGCAACTATGTCGGCGTTGTGTCTGGACAAATCCAAACTTTACAAACAGTCCGTCACCGTGCCACGCTACCCGAGCTATGATGAAGAAAACTTTGATGGTTTTGCCTCTGCTCCTATTGCTCGCGGGTTGCTCCAGCCTTTCCACGAATCTTTCGGCTCAACGCCAGTTGCGGAACCCTGAAAACCTCTATCCCGTCGAAGTCTCGTTCGACTCCCGCCAGCAATCGCTGCGTTGGGATTCTATCCAAGTCACATTGATGGTTGGCAAGGAATCCTACCCGATGCGCCGCACGCACCTGATGAACAACCGCTGGGAAGGTTTCGTGCCCGTGCCCGCTGGTGAAAAATCTTCAAGCTACTTCTATAAGTTCAGCTACGACTACACAGACTTTGGCAAGCTCGGCAAAGGAAGCGCAGCCTCCCGCACCTACAAGTTGCAGATCGTTGACTGAAGCTGCGAACGGTTGGGATACTTTTGAAGAGACGGGCGCTGGAAACAGCGCCCGTTTTCTTATTTGTGGTGATGACTTTCAGCGAAGCAACGAAGCGTTCTGCTTCAACCACCGCTCCGCGGCCTCGTAGTCTGGGCAAACACTCTTCACTTCCTGCCAGAATCGCGCTGAGTGATTCATCTGCCGTAGATGCATCAACTCATGGAGAATGACGTAATCCTGCACAGGCAGCGGCGTATGGATCAGCCGCCAGTTTAGTGAAATCGTCCTGCGCCGTGAGCATGAACCCCAACGGGATTTCTGGTTGCGCACCGAGATGCGGTTGACGGTGACTTGATGCTCAGCGGCGTAAGCTTGGACGCGTGGCGGTAATTCCTCAGAGGCGAGCTGCCGCAAATGCTTTTCAATCGCCGGACGAAAATCCGTCACATCAGCGGCCACGTTCACGACTTCCACACCGAAGCGAACCGCATTTCCCGTCACGCCCGTGGCGATTTCAATCACGGCAGTTTCTCCGCAAAGCAGGATGCTCGTTCCCAACGGCCACAGCCGCGAGCAGATAGGCCGTGCCGCTTGACGTTGTAGGGCTTGCTCTAGCCAACTTTTGCTCCGCTCCGCAAACCGCCGCGCCTCTGCCGCCGAGCCGCCGCGCGGAATGGTCACGCGCGCCGCGCCGTCGGGGGTTAACCGCAGGAGGTACCGTCGCGCACGTGGATGGCGGATCAGTACCAAAGGCAAACGCCGCCCGCCCACCTCCAGAGATTCCAGAGAATCATCCTGAGTGAAGCGCTTGGTCAGATGGCGAAAAAACTCGAACTGCACCCGCCGAGTAAACAGCGTCGGTTTTGTTTGGCAATCAATTCCTACCTGGCATGAACTGTTGGTTCGTTGTCGCGAACCTGTGATGTTCGTTGAGGCGTTTCTTGCAGTCCAATGGCCGGAGATTATGGCGGCGACATGAAACGATGAATGGCGGGCATGGGTTGGATCAGCTTCTGGATCTGGTGACGCGGTGTTTGACGCCCGAGGCTGCGCAGTCGTTCCTCAATCTAACTGGGCCTGCTGCTGCAAAAAATAAATAGAGGAGCTGGCTGATAAGTCCTGTGCGGGAGCTCTCTCGGCGGATGAAGTATCTGAGTGCGACAGTCATCTTTCCGCCGGAAATCTCATCGTGCTCCTGCAAGCCAAAGCCCCCGGGTTGCTCGCCAAAACTCCTCCGCGCTGATGGATGCCCCTATCCGAAGGTCGGTGCGCTCTCATGCGAATGGCCGCTGTAAGTATTGCCGGGTCCGCTAGGAGGACGACGCGCTATTCTCTTTCCACACTGAACACATCATTGTCCTACAATACGGCGGCAGTGACGACGAATCGAATTTGGCGCTGGCCTGTTAACACTGCAGCCGACACAAAGGGCCAAATCTTGCCGCCCTTGATCCTGAAACGAATCAGATGACGTGACTGTTTGGTCCGCTTCGTGACGGTTGGAATGAACACTTCAGAATCTTGGGTGCGGTGATTACCGGATGGACGCCAGATGGCAGAGCACCAGCACGGCTTTTAAAAATGAACGCCAACATCCGGCTCGATTTGCAGACTGAAGTGCTTGGAATCGGACGCTGGCCTTGACGGGGGAGAAGTTAACCTCACGTTGTTGCTAGCGTGCTAGGGTTGCTGGCGATGGTGCGGAGTCTCCGCGTCTCTGTAGTTCAAACCCGCAGCTCATCCGGCTTACGGCTATCTTCTGCCCCGCGGCGGAAAAGGATTATCTCGCAAAAATCTGCCGGATGACGTCTTCGATGGGCACTTCTTCGATGTCGATGTCGCGCACGGGGAGTTCGTCCAGCAACGCTTTGCATACGGGGATGACCCGGTCGCGTTTGACCTTGAGCTTGATGCTGCCGGGGGTGTGCTCCACGAGTTCGCCGTATTTGGCTAGGCTCTCCTTGGTGCAAGCGTCTGCTGCGTCGCATTGAATGGTGATGAGCTTGAAGTCGGCAAAGCGGTCCACCACATTGCTGAGTTTGCCGTCGAAGGAAATCTTCCCGTGGTCAATGATGATGACGCGTTCGCACAGGGCCTGGATGTCTGCCATGTAATGGCTGGTGAGCAGGATAGTCGTCTTGTACGTGGCGTTGTGGTGCTTAAGAAATTCGCGCACGACTTTCTGTGAAACGACGTCGAGGCCGATGGTCGGTTCGTCGAGAAACAGAATCTTCGGCTGATGCAGGAGCGAGGCGATCAACTCCATTTTCATGCGTTCGCCGAGGGACAGTTCGCGCACGCTGATGTTGAGCTTTTCGCGGACGTTCAGCATCTCCGTCATCTCGGCCACGGTGCGCTCGAAGCGGTCTTGCGGGATGCCGTAAATCTTCGCGTTCAATTCCAGCGATTCGCGCGCGGGCAAATCCCACCAGAGTTGATTTTTCCCCCCGAGCAGCAAAGCGAACTGACGCCGGTAGGCATCAGCCCGTTCCCACGGGACGTGACCAAGGACTTGAGCCTCGCCGCTCGTGGGGTAAAGCAAACCCGCAAGCATCTTGAGCGTGGTGGTTTTGCCCGCACCGTTCGGGCCGAGGAAGCCGACGAGTTCGCCGGGTTCGACTTTGAAGCTGACGTTGCTGACAGCAGCGATCTGTTCGTATTCGCGTTTGAACAAGCCGCGGATTGCACCCTTGAAGCCGGGTTGCTTCTTGTAGGTGCGGAAATTTTTGGTGAGGCCGCTGACTTGGATTGCCGACATTTTGAAGTTATAAAGTATAAAGTCGGAGGTCTAAAGTTAAAAACCATCGTGTCGCAGGCACGAAAGCTTTCCGACACCAGAAAAAAATTCTGAATAATTTGTGCAAGAACATCGCGAAAAGTTTTTTCTGTTTGACCCTTATGGTTATTTCCGTTTAGCTACGCGCGCCTCCTCGTCTAGTGTATTGAGGCGGCGCAAAACCCGGTTGGCGAAAAACCTAATGCTCAAGAGCAATTCATTTTTGGCGGTGGATTTTGGCGCAGGTAGCCTCAAGCTGGCCGAGTTCGAAACGAACGAGGCAGGCGGGCTGGTGCTCAGGCAATACGCAATCAAGTCGCTTGGCCTCGAAGGCTCTCAGGAGACCAAGCGTGAGGCTCTTATCCTCAAGACGCTTCAGGAGCTGATCGCGTCTCTGGGTATCAAGGCCAAAGACATCAACGTTTGCGCCCCGGGATTCCATGTGTTTTCCAAGTTCGTGAAGTTGCCGCCCGTGGAAGCAAGCAAGGTCACGCAGATCATTCAATACGAAGCACAGCAAAACGTCCCGTTCCCGTTGGCTGAAGTGGTTTGGGATTATCAGATTCTCGGAACGACAGCGGGTGGAGAAATTGAAGTGCTTTTGGTGGCGATTAAGTCGGACATCGTGGAAGGCTTGTTCCGCACAGCGTCGGCCAGCGGGTTAAAGTTGCAGATTTGCGATGTGTCGCCAGCCGCGTTGTGCAATGCGTTCCGTTTCAACTACGGTGAGCTGGAGGATTGCACGATGTTGCTCGATATCGGAGCGAAAACGAGCAATCTGTTATTCTTTGAGAAGGGCAAGGTTTTCGCCCGCAGCATCAATTTGGGTGCGAACTCTATCACGCAGGATTTTGCCAATGAGGCCAAGTTGAAGTTCGACATGGCAGACAAGATCAAGATTGACGAGGGTTTTGTCAGCCTTGGTGGGGCTTACGAAGAGCCTGAGAATCAGCATCAGGCGGCTATTTCCAAGATCGCACGGCAGTTCATGACGCGCCTGCATATCCAGGTCAACCAGACCATGCAGTTTTATCGTGGGCAGCAGGGTGGGACAGCCCCGCAGCGCTTGTTTCTCTCAGGGGGGGCCGCCATCATGCCGTACACGGCTCAATTTTTCGCCGAAAAACTCAGCTTGCCGGTGGAATACTTTAATCCATTCCGCAACGTGCAGATTGACCCGGGTGTGAATCTGGAAGAGCTCTCCCGCGTGGCTCATTCGTTGGGTGAAGTGGTCGGATTGGGGCTTCGTAACATGGCGAACTGTCCCGTGGAGTTGAATCTGATGCCGGAAAGCACGTTGCGCTGGCAGAGCTTCAACCAGAAGAAGCCCTATTTCATTGCGACGCTCGCGAGTCTCGCGCTCATGGCCCTGGCAGTCGGTTTTCTGTTCAGCAAACTGGCATCCGTTAAAAAAGATCAGATCGAAAAGCTTCAGCCTACGATCCAGCAGTTACAGTCTAAGGAGCAAGGTTTCAAGCGTGCTTACGGTGACTTGAAGAAAATAGAGTCCACCGCCGAACAGTATTCACTGTGGATTGAAGAGAAATATCTCTGGGCTGACGTTCTGCGTGAAGTGCGGGCAGCGCTGATTCGAGCTGAAGATTCGACCAAACGCGAATTTGGCACTGACACGGGTGTGTGGATTGAAACCTTGAAATCACATACAGCATTAGGTGCCTTGAGTTCAGCGCCCGAGCAGGCGACCCAAGCTCCGGCCGCTCCTAGATATGAAATGGACGCATCCTCTAGGGCTTTGATGATGCAGCGATATGGCGGCGCTGAAGGACGGTTGCCACCAGAGATGGCTGCCCGGTTTGGTATCGCTCCTGCAGGCCAGCCAGCGGCTGCAAATCCCGATGGAACAGCGGTTACCAATCAGGTTGGCACGATTAAGATTCAATGTCGTGGTGTGAGTCTCCGTCAGAGTTCCTCTGCAGACAGCAAGGTTGCGTATGCTGTTCACGCTGAGTTGCTCGCGAGTCCTTTGGTGGATGCTGCTGGGACTCAGCTGGACCCGTCCATAACAGAAGATGAATCGACTGGCACGTTCAGCTTCGGAATCACCCTTGCGCTCAAAAGCCCTCTGAAACTTTAACATGGACTGGATCAAACGAAATCTGTTGTTCGTAATCGGCGCTGTTGTTGCCTTGGTCCTAATGGGCGTGGCGGGTTGGTATTGTTTTTCTGGTGCGCAAAATAGTTCTGAGCAAACCGCTAAATTGACCGAAGGCTACACCGAGTTGCAGCGGTTAAAGAATTTGAATCCCTCCCCCGGGGAAGGCAAGGTCAACAATATCGATCTCGCTAAAGAGCAGCAAAAGGAGGCAGGCAAATTTCTTGGTAAGTTGGGAACTCGTATTCAGGCCATTCCTGCATTGCCAGAAGGCACAAACATCGCTACCAAGGATTTCTCTTCAGCCTTGCAGGACACCATCAGTGACCTCCAAATACAGGCCACCAACAACAGCGTTATACTCCCTCCGAAATATAAATTTTCGTTCGAAAAACAAGCTGGACTCGTAAAATTCGCTGATGGCACTCTTCAGCCGCTTGCGATTCAATTAGGAGAAGTTAAAGCGATTTGTGAAGTGCTGAACGAAGCTAAAATCAATGCACTTGAAAGCATCCGTCGCGAACGCGTGCCGGGTTCTCCTGACGATCAGGCAGGAACACCAGGGGACTATGTAGATTTCCAATCCACGACCAATGAGCTTGCAGTAATCACTCCTTACGAGGTGACGTTCAGGTGTTTCACGCCTGAATTGGCGGGCGTCTTGGCTGGCTTTGCTCGGTCGCCCTACGGATTGTTGGTCAAAGCCATCAACTCTGAGCCGGCACCTGTTTCTGTAGTGATGGAAACTCCGGTGGCCACCCCTGTTTATAGTCAGCCCGCGCCGCTGGCAGCACCGCGTTCATATCCAGGCGCTGCGGGTCCTGGCGGGTTGCCGTCAGTTTATAGTCGCTTAGGCAATCAAGGCTTTTCGGATCCTCGTTATGCGGCTCGGCCAACTCCGATACCGCAACCAGTTCAACCTTTAGCTGCGGTTCAACCTGCAAAAAGCAGTCTGCAAAACTTTCTGGTGGAAAAGCAGCTTAAGATCACGATGCTCGTTCACGTGGTCAAACTTCTACCTCCTCAAAAGTAGCCACATGGACCTGCTCAAAAAACATTACGAAAAAATCATTCTCGGCGCTGTGCTGCTCGTATTGGTGGTTGTGGCTGCTTGGTTGCCGATGAAAATTAAAGGTGAGCGCAGTGGTCTTGAACAGCAAGCCAATGACATCATCAACAAACCTTCCAAGCCTATTGCACCGTTGAATATTTCAACGCAGCAGATGCGTTTCTCACGCTTGGCCACAGCGGGAGTGGTTGACCTCTCCACCACCAACAAAGCCTTGAACCCTTTACAGTGGCAGAAGGCCACCGACGGGCGGCTCATCAAGATCCAGACCGGTAAAGAGACGGGCCCAGACGCTCTCATCGTGACGAATCAGCGTCCGCTTCATCTAGTCATTACCTTTGACTCAGTTAGCACCTCAGACAGCGGCACGCGATATGTTTTTTATGTGGAGCGCGAGGCGGCCGCAAAGCCTGCAAACCGAGGCAGGAAAGCATTCATCTCCAAAAAAGATGAAAAGAACGAAGTGTTCGTTTTGCGCCAAGTCAAAGGCCCCCCGGATGCGCCGACCGAAGTGGTCCTCGAGTTGGTCGAAGGCGGAGAGTTGGTCAGCGTGGCAAAAGAGAAACCTTTCAAACGCGTGGATGGGTATACTGTGGATTTGCGATATCCCCTCGAAAATCGTCCTCCTTGGTTGAATCAACGCGTTGGCGGTGCTCTTAAATTTGGCGGCGAGGATTACATTATCGTTGCCATCTCAAAGACGGAAGTTGTAGTGTTGGCAAAATCGAACCAGAAGAAAACGCCGGTTCCCGTTCCGCAGTGACGGACGGCGTGTTTTTATTTTTTAGCATCAAGCAAAAGAAGAAGTCATCATGACAAAAGCAGCAATCTACTTCGGCATGGCATTCATCATTGCCTCCACATCATTCGCAAATGCCCAAAACGGGGATGTGGATGCCGCCGTGAATCAGGCGGTGTATCGTGAGGCGAATCTCATCCTGTTGCGCCAGAAAATTGAGGAAGGCCAACAGGCAGTCGCTCGTCGGGATCTTGTTTCTGCCGCAAAAATTTACGATGCCGCCGTGGGGCTTGTAGAGCAGATCGGGCCGAACAACGCCGGTCGCGAGGCCGCGGCTGCCCTCCAAGGCTTTTCATCTGTCCGTCTTCAGCTCGCGGAAGCCGCGCGTCGCAGGGGTGACTATCGCGAAGTCCAAACCCAACTCGCATTGATCCTTAAGGCTGACCCAAAGAATCCCTCAGCAGTCGTTGCAAAGTCCGCTAATGACAAGACGCTGGCCGAACTTGCAGGCGTTATACCCACGCCGGAAGTGATCAGTGACGCTAAGGCAGAGCGCGCCAATAAAATTACGGCTTCGACTCACGTCACCAACGCGCGCGTTTTGCTTGAGGCGGGCAAACTGGATCAAGCCGAAGTTGAATTAAAAAAAGCTCTGGCGCTTGATCCCCAGAGCAGTGCTGCCAAACGCCAGGTCAGCCAGCTGCAGGAAGCCCGCTATCGTATCAGCAAATCCAAGACTGAGCAGGATAACGGTGACAAGATTCTCGAGGTTGTTGACACATGGAACACGCCCAAAAAAGGTGCATCCCTCTCCGTTCCCAATGCCTACAATAGCAACAGTCAGATTCATACCGGCAAAGGTCGCCAGGGGATCATGAACAAGTTGAATTCGATCAAGTTCGAGACCTTCCCCTTTGAGGGTGCTCCAGATACGATGCCGCTCAGTGAATTGGTTCGCATTTTGAGTGAAGAAACTCGCAAGCGCGACACCGAAAAACGCGGGGTGAATATTATCGTAAATCCCAACTCAGCGCCTGCCGCTGCCGCTGCCCCATCAGCGGTGGATCCTGCCACCGGCTTACCCGTGGCAGCCCCGCCGGCTGAATCCGTCGACGTTGCTGGAATCGAAATTAAGCTTAGCCCTCCGCTCCGCAACGTGCGTTTGGCGGATGTCTTGGATGCCGTGTCTAAGGTAGCTCGCACACCTTTGAAGATTTCGTTTGAAGAGTATGCCGTCGTGATTTCGCTCAAAGGCTCGGAAATAGTGCCTTTGGAATCGCGTATTTTCCATGTGGACCCCAATACGTTCTATCAAGGCTTGGAAAGCGTTAGTGGATTGACCCTGGATGTTCAGTCATCAAGTGGCGGCGGCGGCGGCGGTGGCGGTGGCGGCGGTGGTGGTGGCGGCGGTAGTCAAAGTGGCTCAGGCAGCGGATTCATCATTCCGCGTGTGAGCGTGACGAGTGGATCAACTGGCGGCGGTGGTGGTGGTCAGACCGGCGGTCAAGGCGGTGGCCAGAGCGGCCAGGGTATCGCTGGGTTGACGCGCACTAATGCCATGGAAGCCGTTCATGCAGCGGTTCGCACCTTCTTTGTGACGATGGGCGTAAATCTTGACCCAGCGGTTGGCAAAACTGTGTTCTTCAACGACCGCGAGGGCTCGCTCTTCGTTCGCGCCACGGCAGAAGAATTGGACATCATCGAACAGGTGATTCGCGTTCTGAACATTGCGCCTCCACAGATCAACATCAAGACACGATTCACGGAAATTTCTCAGAACGATAACAAGGCGATTGGTTTTGATTGGTATCTAGGCAATATGTTGTTTGGCAGTCGTAACAGTTCTGCCCTTTCCGGTGGCACTCAGCCTTCATATCAAGGATCTCCCAGCGTGGGAAATCCTTCAGGAGCGTTTCCTGGAACTTCCACCGCAACTGCAATCGCATCGTCTGCTACAGATCAATTGCTGAGTGGCGGTTTGCGGAATAGTTTCGGTAGGGATAATTCTGTCACGCCTGCGCTGGCAAGCTTTACAGGAATCTTGACAGACCCTCAATTCAAAGTCGTGTTGCGCGCTATCGAACAGCGCGATGGCATTGACCTGCTTAACGAAGGTCAGGTCACGACGCTGAGCGGTCGTCAGGCTCAGATTTCTGTGAACGAAGTTAAAACCATCGTCACGGGTATTAATCAACAACAAGGACAAAACGGGGGGGGTAATAATACTTCCACGGCGGGCGGAAATGGAACAGTCCAGCAAGCTCAAACATCTACCTTCCAGACGCCGACAACCTCCCCGATTCCGCTTGGACCTGTCATCGACGTTTTGCCGACGGTTTCAGCCGATGGGGTCACGATTCAAATGACGATCATTCCTACTCTCACCGAATTCGTCGGTTACGATTTTTCAACGGCTGAGATATTTGTACCTAAAGCGGTTGTTCCCGGCGGTAGTTCAGTGACATCCGTCCTTCCGTTGCCGATTTTCCGCGTCCGCCAGGTCACCACAAGCTGCAGCGTGTGGGATGGCCAGACGGTGGTGCTGGGGGGATTGATCTCTGACGAGGTGACGAAGATCAAGGACAAGGTGCCGATGCTCGGCGACCTGCCGTTCCTCGGCAAATTCTTCCGGAGCGAATCATCGCAGACGCGAAAGAAGAATCTCGTGATTTTTGTAACGCCTACAATCATTGACCCTGCGGGTAACCGTGCCCATCGGGATGAGGATCTTCCTTTTTACCAAAGTGCACCAGCGGCAGGGAAGTGAGTCTTTGAATTGAAGATACTGGTCGTTGATGGTCACGCGTACGCTTACCGGGCTTTTTACGCGATACGCAGCCTGAGTTCGCCGGAAGGCCGGCCGACAAACGCGATTTACGGATTTATAAAGATGCTCGGCAAGATGCGGGCAGTAGTGCAGCCCAGCCATGTTATAGTGGTGTGGGACGGTGGATTGAGTGCAGAACGGCGCGAGGCGTTGCCGGGTTACAAGGCGCAACGACCCGAGATGCCGGCCGATCTCGGATCGCAATTGGACGAAATCGTCAGTTATCTGGGCGGGGCGAACATCGCCTCATACTGTGCAAATGGGGTTGAGGCGGACGATTATATCGCGTTCTTAACAGGCGCAGCGGTCAAGTCGGGAATGCAGGTGGTGATTGCTAGCGCGGATAAAGATTTTATGCAGCTCGTAGCGCCGGGCATCGGATTGTTGAACCCGAATGATAAATCGGAAACGATTTGGACGGCGGAGCAAGTGCGAGGCAAGACGGGAGTTGAGCCTGAGCAGATTGGGGATTGGTTGAGTCTGCTGGGAGACAGCGTGGACAATATTCCCGGAGTGCCGGGAGTCGGGCCTAAGACGGCTACCGACTTGTTGAAGCAATTTGGATCGGTTGAAGAGTTGTATCAGCGGTTGGGCGAGGTAAAGTCTGAACGCATCCGGGGCGCACTGAAGGCTGCGGAAGCGGATGTTCGGAGGAACCAACTACTGGTCCGTTTGAAAACGGAAGTGGGGAATGAATTTTTGGCGGATTCGCTGGCGGTGAAACCGGCCGACGCCGGTAGATTGATGGAGCTGTATCGCCGTTGGGGCTTTCGCTCGATGTTGGAAGAATTAGAAAGCGCTGAGAAAATGGCCGGACGTGTGCGAGTTTCTGGTCAAAGCGGTCAACAGGAATTGAATTGGTAAAGCTTTGGTAAAGCTTTGGTAAAGTTTTATCGAATCCAGGTGACGGGTTGGAACAAAAGTCCCCAACAAGTTGCTTCGAGGTAAGTTTGTAGAAGTGGCGGAGTTAAAGTTTTATGGCTATGATCCCAAAGATTAAACGATTTGCGGCCGCGATGATTGCGGTCGTCTTAAGTCCGGCTCTCGCCAAGGCGCAGGGCGGATTCGTGGCGCAAGGAGCGGAATACAAGGTCGCAGGGACATTGGCTGGCGAGCAGGTCTATCCTCATTCCAGCATCAAGACGACTGGCGGCTATGTGGTCTGGCAGGATAATATCACCGATGGCGACGGATATGGTATCAGCGGAAGAAAAATGGATGGAAGTTTCAGCGGCGCGTTGAGCACGTTTCGCGTGAATGCGAACGGCGCTAATGATCAAGAACGCCCTCAAGTGACCATGCTGAATGATGGCGGCGCGATTTTTATCTGGCAGAGCGGTCGCCAGAGTTTCCAGAACATTTACGGACGCGTCCGTAACGCGTCCGGTATTTGGGGCACGGGTGATATTCTCATAAATTCTTCAACAAATGTTTATCAACGAGACGCTGCCCTTACGACTCTCTCAGGCGGTAACGTCGTAGTTGTTTATTCCAGTTACAACCAGGTTGCAGCAGGCAGCATGCAGGATGTTTATGCGCAGATTTTAACTCCTACCGGCGCCAAGTCGGGTGGTGAGTTTGCAGTGAATACCACAACCGCATTCAACCAGCGTTCCGCTGCGATCGCCCCGTTGAGTGACGGTCGGTTCGTCGTCGTCTGGATTTCGGAGCAGCAACGTTTTGAAAACAGTGCCGATGTTTACGCCCGCATTTACTCAGCCAACGGTACAGCCGCTACTAGTGAATTTTTGATCAATTCTTCGACGAACATTTGTGCAAGCCCTAGTGTTGCACCTTCCGCTGATGGCGGATTCTTGGTGACGTGGATGCAGCTTGATTTGGCTGTTTCTACCAACAGTTGGGATATCTATTCTCGCCCATTTTCTGGGGGGGCGAATGGCGGTGTGACGCGTCGGGTTAACAGCTTTACCTATGGCGATCAGCTCGCACCGAAGGTGAGTTCCATAGCCTCAGACTATCAGGTCGTTTGGACGAGTATGGGACAGGATGGTTCTGATGATGGTATCTATGGACAATTTCTGAAGAGTGACGGCTCATTGTCTGGGGCAGAGTTTCGAGTGAACACATCCACTCCTGGCCAGCAGATGCATCCTACCGTGTCTTCCGATGGCGTGGGGACATTTCTGACCGTCTGGACCGGATTTGTGGGTGGAGCAAATGCCTTTGATCTGTTCTCACAGCGTTATGTCAGCACGAATGCGCCATTGAATGCTCCGGGTGCACCCATCGTGACGGTGTTGAGTTCCAACACTCTTAGCGTGAGTTGGCCGCCGGTTCAGGGCATTTCGATCAGCAATTACGAAGTGTATGCGGACGGAGCCTCAGCGGCTTCAGCAGTGCTCACAAATACTTACTGGAACTCGACGGGTTTGGCTGCGGGCAGTACTCACAGCTACAAATTGGCCTATGTTGTCGCAGATGGGCGTCGCTCGCCGTTGTCTGTGGCGGTCACAAATACGACTTACCTATCAAATTGGTTTTATGACCAAATCGCCGGTGAATGGATGACGGCTAACTTTGGTAATGCCTATTGGACTTGGCCGCAACCGGGCATTGATTCGGATGGAGACGGGGCATCGAATCTCAACGAATTTCTTGCGGGCACCAACCCCAACGACGCAAACAGTGTCTTGAAGGTGCGGTTGCAACCGACGCCTCAAGGTTTGTTCCTGGATTGGAACACGCAAATCGGGTTGATTTATCAAGTGCAGCAATCGACATCCGTAAACTCATGGTCGAACCTGGGCGGGCCGCGGTTTGCCTCGGGGTCGTTGGATTCAATGTATGTCAGCGGCGGGAATGCAACTTTTTACAGAATTGTTAGATTGCGTTAATTCAAAGATTTTATGGTGCGAATGTTTAAGAATTTTCTCGGTTTGATGTTGGTTGCTTTGGCAACTACCAACGCCCCGGCGTTTTCCTTGTTGGGGCCGGCTCCCTCCAGCGGGACCGCCCCAGATGGATACCAACAGCCCGTTATCGGTTATCATCTGGATGGTGAAATTGGTGGGCCTAAGAATTTGACTGAAGAATATCGTTGGAATACGCCGATTTTGAACTTCGCCATGGACGCAAACTTTTTTGATTATTATGGATCGAACGGAGCGGTAGCGATTGAACAGGCGATCGCGATTGTAAATGGAGTTTCGAATGTTTCTACATACACGCCGAGCATGAATGAGCTCCCGTTGACATCCTCTAGGGTCAATTTTCAAGCGCGTGCACTTGGCTTGGTTGACCTAAAATCGGTTGCGTTGTCATTCGTCGTTGAAGAATTGGGCTTGGCGCAGCCAGATAGGTTTACATGGTGCATCCGTGACCGGCGGACACTTCCTGGGGCTTCTTGTCCAGCCATGCAGTATGACATAATCAAGCGCAACTATGACCCTGAAACGGGATTGCCAACTAGTTATGTGAACGGCTCGTTGTACAGTTATAGAATTTTCGAGATATGTACTGGCGACAATCCGTTGGCTGACGCAGTTGAAATTCCGGTCGATCCACTATCGTTCAATTTTACGGCTGTTGCATCTCAACTAACCCGACGTCAGGAGGGTATTTACAGAACAGGCCTTACTCGGGATGATGTTGGGGGGCTACGCTACATGATCCGCACAAACAATATCAATTTTGAGGCAGTCTCCTCAGACAGTGTTCTATTACAAACAAATCTCAACACGGTCGAACTCCTGACCACCTCAGATTTGGGCGTTTTGGTCGCTGCATCGCAGACGAACAGTGCTGCAGCATTGACAGGATTGTTTCCCGGTTTGGAAGTAGCCAGCACCATCACTTATTTCACAAATGTCGTAACCACGAACCTCAACATCACGTTTGTCAATTACCCATGGGATCCAGTGGGAACGCCAGCGCATGTTCTGTTGACCACAACCTTCACAACTAATGTCGCCAGCCGTTTCATCCACAGTTTTGCAAATGTGATCACCAATACACATTTCACCAACTTTTCCCTTACTGTGGCCACAACAAATGTTGTTTTGTCACCTTATGCACCAGTTGGAAGCGGCGTATTGCAAACGAACGTGACACAAACCACGACGGTCACGCCTGGAGTCAGCGGCGATTATTATCTCTTGCTCGCTGGAGAATGTACACCAAGGATTGTTTCTACTCAGTTGGTGTCTTTAGTGACCTCCTCAAGCTTAAACTCATTTGGAACAAACCCTGCGGGCGATGGGCAAACTTTTAGTCAAAGCCTCGTAACCTATTTCACGAACCGCACATTTGTTGTGAATCCTTGTGATCGTTTGACGGGAACCGTTGGCTTAAGGCAGGGTATGGATAAATTCACATTTGTCCGCCAGAACTATGATTCACTGTTAGGCCGTTTCTTCCAACCCATTACCAATAGATACACATTGGTCGGAATCACCAACTCCGCCACGGTTTCGCAGACCTTCGAACGGGTCGTGACCCGTCCGGATTTCTTGTTTTCAGCGGAGGAAAGGATGCTACCCGATGAAGCGTGGTTGTCGGTTGGGTTCCGAACAATACCGGGCCGTGGGAACGGATACAATACTGACAATATTTTAAACCCTGGTGCTGTAGACGGTCCCGGCACACGTCAGCCTTTTGTTGAAATCACGTTCAACAAAGTCGGACCTTCATATCGTAACATAGGACCGAGCTTTTTGACTGAGGCAAACCAAACGACCAATTTTATTTGGGGATCTTTTGATGGATCAACTAATGCCCCGATCGTTTATCCAAGCAGTTCCAGCCTTGCGAACTTAGAAAATCTTGTGTTGATTCAGATTAACCCTTCGGTGCTCGCGATTGGCACTGCGGGTCTTGCTTACAATTCTGCGTTCTCTGTCACCGGAGGGCAGTCGCCTTATTCATTTGCAATCGCCCCAGGTAGCGGAGCCCTGCCATCAGGGTTAAGCCTTAGCTCCACCGGAGTGATTTCAGGGATTCCTGCAAATTCCGGCATATTTGATATTGTGGTGAGAATGACGGATTCGTCGTCGCGCACTGTAGATAAACCATATGCGCTTACGATAAATCCATAACGCGA
>WBXK01000006.1 GCA_008933055.1 Verrucomicrobiota bacterium
ATATATGGGCCCGGCCCGCAAGATGGTGAAAGACCTCGTTCGCCACAAGTTGAAGAATGTTCTTTGCAGTGCTGGTCACGCCTTTGACTAAAATTTTTCAGTCCTTCTCAAACCCCCAAGCCAATTGGCTTGGGGGTTTTTTATTTCCGACGTGGGCTCGCGCAACGTTGGCACAACAACGCGGCACTTGGCTCAGGTTTTTGCGCCAAGCTTGCGCGCATAAAAGATCGTCTCTGTTCGGCATTTCGTGAGTAGTTATTGATTTCATTGGGGTATTTATGCGCTCAGGGGTTTGGCATCTCCCGAGCTAAGGCAAGATTCGGATAGTGAAACAATCAAACGAAAGGTAAAACATGAACATCGCTAAGTATCAACGCCCCACAGTCATCGCATGGCCGTCGTTCAGTCCGTTCAACAGTTTGAGTGCCGAACTGGATCGGTTGTTTGAAGCCCCGCTCGCGGCGCTTGCGCGCCAGAGTTGGTCGCCCACAATCGACGTCCTTGAGGACAAGGACAATTACTTCATCTTGGTCGAGTTGCCGGGATTGAAACGGGAGGACATCAAGGTCTCTCTGGAGGATGTCACGTTGACCATTTCCGGCGAGCGCAAGGTTGAAAAGCGCACGGAAGAAACCTCTGTGCATCGCGTGGAGCGATTCATTGGACGCTTCGAGCGATCCGTCGCCTTACCTGCGACGGTTTCGGCGGAGAAGGTGAAGGCCACCTACACAGATGGCGTTCTGACTCTCACGCTGCTCAAGACCGAACAGGCAAAGCCGAAGCGTATTGATGTGACGCTGAACTGACTTGGTGGGCGGTTGTGAAGAAGCAAACCGCACGGGCAACCCGGCCCGTGGGGTTTTTCTTCTGGTGAACGTTTGGTTCAATTTTTCCGAAACGGGATCACCACATTATCTGCCAGTCCGAGTGTGCCAAGCATTGTCTCGGAGAGTACGTAGAGGAACTTCACCACTTTTATCCATGGATTCTGTTTAAGCGCGGTGGTTTGCTTGAGCTAGTCGCCGCGCGCGGCATTGGAGACATCGCGCCCACCTCGGCGACAATCCTAGGAGATGGCCAGAGTATTGAAGTTTAGGTAAGCAATCGCCAACGCGTGAGAGGGTTTGCGTGTAGAAATAATTCAAACATTGGGCGTAGACATATCAATGTTTTGCGTCGATGGAGACGGCGCAACATTTAACGAGACGCGCTGGATAATTTATGGCGTGCGATCAATTCCACTTCGAGCAATGGGCGCAAGAGAATCAACCCTGTCCGAAGCAATCTGAATCCTCGCTCGCTCGCACCGAGTCGGAGGGAGAGGTTTGCGGCAAACCGGTCATAGCCGTAGCGCCGTGTAGTTATGGATTCGATTTTAAAATCGCAAAGGCTCGCCAGATTGCCGAGGTTTTGTGCATTCCAGTTGTAGAGGTGATGGTTTGGTTCGTCGTTACGGTAACGAGCATAACGCCGTTCACACTCCCAGGGCACGTGCAGTATCAACTGGCCCTCAGGTTTCAGGATGCGGGCGATTTGCCGCAGCGTCTGTGCTGGCTCAAGCAGGTGTTCTAGTGTGTGATGACAGATGGCTATGTGTGCCGTCCCGTCGGGAAGGGCGTTGAGGTCAGTCACAAACTCGATTCCAAGCTCGGCGACACTAGCCGAAAGAAACCCAGACGTGTCGTGTCCGATCCGCCGCGCGCAGCGGAGGCTGCCCAGATTCCAACCCTTGCCGACGCCTAGTTCAAAGACTACATCTTCTGGGCGCACATGGCGTTGAAATTTTTCCGCGCGTAAGGCCATTAACCAGGGTAACGCTTCGGATCGCAACGCGCGCTTGTGTTCGTGATAGGCATGACCAGATGCCCCGTGGTAAAGCTGCGCTGCGGGATCCGTCTCAGGTGAACTTGGTTTCATGATGGTTTTTGGAGAACCATGACGAGGTTATCCGCGAGATTCAACGCGCACAATCCGGTTTCCATTCCCCTCAAAACGGCATTGATCGGTTTGAGCACTGGGTTCTGTTTGTAGCGGGTTGTTCGCGTCAGGAGTTGTGCGCGTTCTTGATCGGACACTAATTTTCCCGATGACTTCCAGTCCTGCCAGATGACCAGTGGATTAAAATGGGTTGAGCCTGAATCAATAATCTGAAATCCGCTTCGGCGCGTCAAAAGTTGGTTCAAGGTTGCTGCGGTGAAGTAATTGACGTGTTGCGGGAGAATATAACGGTAATTCTTGCCGAGCAATCGTACAGCGAGCGACTCCATATTCGGGACAAGCACAAAGCAGCAGCCATGAGGGTTCAAAACCTCCCACGCCTTGTCGATAAATTGCCGGGGATTGTGCAGGTGTTCGATGACTGCCCAAAAAGTAATGGCATCGAACTTCCGTGCACCGAAATCCTGTTCAAGAAAATTCTCGCGCAGAACAGTCACCCCGCGTGACTCCGCGTAGTCCAACGGACCACCGCTCACATCTGTGCCGAGGATTCTGTAATCAGCAGGCCAGCGTTTCTTGAGCTGAAATAGAAAGCCGCCCGATCCGCATCCGACATCCAACACCTCGCCGCGTGGGCAAAACTTTCTAAACAGGCGCAGCTCCCGCTCGAAACGGACGTTAGAGTAATCGCTCGCAAGTTTCGCAGGCGACAGATAGTAGTCTGCACCTTCCGTGTCGTAGAAGCTGCCGCTTGCCATGTCGACCTGAATAGGGTCAACGTAGATCATGCCGCAACTAGTGCATCGAACGAGTTGCAACTCCACTTTGCGCCAGTGGGTTTGGCTCTTTGGCGAGCCGCACACGGGACAATCGCGATGCACGGTCGCTTGATTGGGGTGAGATGTTTTTCGATTTATCAGCTTGCTGACTATGGAAACATCAGCTGTGGATTTGGACAATGTTAGAGTAGAACGTGATAACAAAAAAGGGCGTCCTTGAGGACGCCCTTCGTGCTTAGAGTCTTTTGCTTACGCGGACGCTTCACCGACTTGGAAGCGGACAAAGCTGCGGATGACGATCTCGTCACCGAGCTGTTTCCCGACTTCGGCGACGTGATCTTTCACACTGATCTCGGAATTGCGTTTCACGAAACCCTGATCCACGAGGCAGTAAGTCTGGAAGAATTTGTCCAAAACGCCAGCAAGAATCTTCTCCATAGCCTGAGCAGGCTTGCCCTTGAGGCGGTCAGACTGCGCGGCGATTTCGCGTTCCTTGGCGACGACTTCGGGGGAAACCTGATCACGAGAAACCGCGTGCGGATGGCCAGCAGCAATCTGCAAGGTGATGTCGCGGACGAGTTGTTTGAACTCATCGCGGTTTGTGGTTTCTGCTTTGCCTGAGCCGACTTCCACGAGCACTCCGACTTTTGCTCCGGTGTGGATGTAGGCAGCGACGAGGCCGTTGCCGCTGACTTCCAAACGGGCGTTGCGGGTGATTTTGATGTTCTCGCCGATCTTAGCAACGGCAGCTTGACGGTCGGCTTCGAGGTCAACAGCGGGATTAGCGGCGACCTTCTTGGCGATCTCATCGCAGAACGCCCGGAAGCCTTCGTTGCGGGCGACGAAGTCGGTTTCGCAATTGATTTCCACGAGAACGCCAAATTTTCCGCCGGGCGTGATGTGCTGGGCGATGACGCCTTCCCGGGCATCGCGCAGGGACTTTTTGGCCGCCCCAGCTATGCCGGATTTGCGGAGATTGTCCACAGCCTTGTCCATGTCACCGTTCGCTTCGACAAGCGCCTTCTTACATTCCATCATTCCGACGCCGGTCATCTCTCGGAGTTTGCCGACGTTGGCAGCAGTGATTTCAGCCATAAAATTAGTTGAGTGTTACAGGTTGAGGTTTGATGGCCCTAGCCATTTAGAAAATCCCGGGAAACGGCGGCGGTGTTCTTCAGCTGCACCGCCGCGTTTCCTGGAAATTATCATGCAGCCGGGGTAGCTTCAGCAGCAGTCGCAGTTTCCATGTTTTGGCTTTCTTCCGTTTGCTTCCGGCGACTGGATTTGGACTCAAACTCGGCTTGCGCGCGGGTGATTACCTGACAGACAGTGGAAAGAATCATGCGCACGGAACGAATCGCATCGTCGTTAGCTGGAATCGGGTAATCCACGAGATCTGGGTCGGCGTTTGTGTCAGTGATGGCGACGACAGGGATGCCGAGCTTGCGGGCTTCGGCCACGGCGTTGTGTTCTCTCTTGACGTCTACGACGAACATGCAACCAGGGTTTTTGTCCAGCGTGCGGATTCCGTCAAAATACTTCACCAGACGTGCGGCTTCACGGCGGATGACAGCTTGTTCCTGCTTCACGTAATTGTTGATGCTGCCGTCTGCTTCCATCTTCTCGATTTCGCGCAATCGGGCGAGAGACTTTTTGACAGTGGCAAAATTGGTAAGCGTACCGCCTAGCCAACGCTCAATAACGAAATACTGATTGGATTCCTTAGCGGTTTCCTTCACGGCATGCTGAGCCTGCTTTTTTGTCCCTACAAACAGAACCTTCTGTCCTTTGGAGACCGTTTTGGCGAGGAATTCGCACGCGAGCTCTAGCTGAGCTAGCGACTTGCTCAGGTCTATGATGTGGATGCCGTTGCGCGCGTCATAGATGAACGGTTTCATCTTGGGATTCCATCGCTTGGTCTGGTGACCGAAGTGAACGCCTGCTTCCAATAATTCTTTTACGCCGATACTTAACATGTTTCCTTTTGGTTAAAACCCTAATTCAGGGCATCCCGCGGAATTCGGGATTGTTTTCAATGTTGTTATGGCTCGATTTCACCGCCTCCACACGGAGGCGAAGAGCCGTTTCCCCAATGCCAGTTGCCCGTCCAAAGGGGCGGAGAGATTAGCAAAGAAGTGCACGCTGGCAATGGTTTATTTGGAGAATGTGTAACCGATCGCTAGTGATATTTGCTCCACGCTCGAAGTGATTCGCCGATCACTTTATCACGCTTGCGACCAGTGGGAGGAGTTTTGGACGGTTGGCTGAAATTTTAAATGCGCTTGCGAGTCGTTCGCCAGCTAGGCGGGCTTGATTGTCCGAGTCCGCATGGATGCGGCAAAGTGTTTGGCCTGACTTGATTGCCTCTCCTGGCTTCGCGATTTGATCCAGCCCCACATCGAAATTCACCACAGACTCTTTGCTCAAACGACCACCGCCCAAATCACGGATGACTTCGCCTAGAATCCGCGCGTCGGAGCGAGTGACGTAGCCAGAACACCTCGTTTTTAATTCGAGGACGACCTTGGCGGTGTGATTGAGTGAGAGTTTTTGTTTCACCTCGGCCAAGTCTGCGCCTTGTGCCATGAGCATCTCATCCCATTTCGCGCTCGGCGCGCCTGAGTTGAGACAAGCTTCCGCTTGTTTTCGTGCGGCATTGAAAGACTTCGCTTTGTGCGTTTGCACGAGCAAGTGCGCGGCGCAATCTACGACAAGCACGCGCAAATCTTCCGGGCCCATGCCGGCGAGGCACGCGACGCTTTCTTTCACCTCTAGCCAATTGCCCGAAGCGCGACCGACAGGTGTATTCATATCAGTTAGCATTGCGCGGGTGTTCACGCCGCATTGATTGCCAAGCGCAACCATTGTCTTCGCCAACTTGATCGCCTCCGCGCGCGTTTGCATGAACGCAGCGCAACCGAACTTCACGTCGAGTATGAGAGCACCCAAACTTTCCGCGAGTTTTTTGGAGAGAATCGAAGCTGTGATGAGTTGAATGCTAGGCACCGTACCCGTCACATCGCGAAGCGCGTACATTTTTTTATCCGCCGGAACCATGTTGTCCGTCTGTCCGCAGATGACACAACCGACCTTCTGCACGATTTCGGTGATGCGTTTGGCAGGTAGCAGCGTTTTGAAACCGGGAATGGAATCCAGTTTGTCTAATGTCCCGCCCGTGATGCCAAGTCCGCGACCAGAGATCATCGGCACGCGAAAGCCGAGACACGCGAGCAGCGGCGCGAGCGGCAGAGAAACCTTGTCCCCGACTCCACCAGTGGAGTGCTTGTCCACTATCGGGCGTTTGTCCTTAGGGAATTTCAATACGTCACCTGAATCCCGCATGGCGAGAGTGAGCGCAGTGGTTTCCGCTGTGTTCAATCCGCGAAAGAAAACGGCCATCAGGAACGACGCCAGCTGGTAGTCAGGAATCTTGTTGGTGACGACGCTAGCAACAATTTCGCGAAGCTGCGCGGTGCTGAGCGTGTGGCCGTCACGCTTGGATTCGATGAGGGAGAGAAAGTTCATGGAGATTACAATGCTCGGTGAAAGTCGTCAGTCCGAACCCCTCTGAAAAACATACTGCTGTGCACGCGCCGCTCTTTTCCCGTGAAAACAACGGTCACGCAGTAACCGAGAAAGTTAAGGTGTTGAAGTGACATTTGGGTGGTCTAGTTGATGTCGTGCGGATCGAGTTTGGCTGCTCTCTTTGGTGACTTTTTAGCCTTCCATTCGATAATGGCAGCGGGTATTTTGATAGGCCTCCATGCGTCATCCAATGTCGTCATGCGAGGCTGATCCCATATGACCAAGTCCTTTCGCGCTCCGACTTTTGTTCCCACTCCTGTCGGTTGTATTACACCGATTTCGATCCTAACCTGAGCAAAGTGTTCAATCGGATTGCTAGGACGAACTTCGTTTAAGAGAAAAGCGTGCGTAAAAAGGTTTACACAATCGTTTTCCTTGCCCTTCCATCCTGATGTCAGAGGCCAATTCTCGAATTCTGAGAGCGTTTTAGCGATCAGGTTGTTCAGGCTTCGCCGCTTCGTATCCACAGGTGTTGCTCAACCCGCGAACTTCTTCGCCGTGATCGTCGAGTTATGACCGCCGAATCCAAAGGAGTTGTTCACTATGGCGTTGACCGGCATCTCGCGAGCGGTGTTCGGCACATAGTCGAGATCGCACTCAGGATCGGTCGTGGTGTAATTGATCGTGGGCGGCACGATGCCGTGGTTGATTGCGAGAATGCACGCGGTCATCTCTACCGCGCCAGCCGCGCCGAGCATGTGTCCGGTCGCGCCTTTGGTGGAACTGACGGCCAGCTTTCGGGCGTGATCACCGAAGGTGGTCTTGATCGCCTGCGTTTCGCAGGCGTCACCTTGCGGCGTTGATGTGCCGTGGGCGTTGATGTAGGAAATGTCCATGGTGTTCAGGCCACCGGTGCGGAGCGCAGCCTTCATACAACGTGCCGCCCCTTCGCCGCCTGGGGCAGGGGACGTGAGATGATACGCGTCCGCAGTGTTGCCATAGCCGACAATCTCGCAATAGATTTTTGCGCCGCGTTTCTTTGCGTGATCCAATTCTTCGAGGCAGAGAACGCCCGCGCCTTCACCCATCACGAATCCATCGCGGTCTTTATCGAAAGGACGTGACGAGCCTTTCGGGTTGTCGTTGCGGGTGCTCATGGCGCGCATGGAGCAGAAGCCGCCTATGCCCACGGGAACAATCGCCGCTTCACTGCCACCTGCGAACATCATCACAGCCTCGCCCATCTTTATAGTGCGCCACGCTTCGCCGATGGCGTGATTTGCCGTGGCGCAAGCTGAGCAAGTGGCAAAATTTGGCCCGCGCAGATTATTGTACATCGAGAACAGGCCGCTCGCCATGTTGCTGATGAGCATCGGAATCATGAATGGCGATAGGCGACTAGGTCCGCGTTCGAGAAGTACTTTGACTTGCGCCTGAGTTGTCTCCAGACCACCGATGCCAGAGCCTAGGATGACGCCGATCTCGTCGCAGTTCAGTTTGCTTAGGTCTGCGCCGCTGTCTTTGAGTGCCTGCCAACCAGCGTGAACGCCGAATTGCGAGTAGCGATCCGTGCGGCGGACCTCCTTGGGGTTAGGGAATGCGTGGGTGAGATCAAGTTCAGAGACCTGACCTGCTACTTGCGTGTCGTATCCCGTCGGGTCAAACGCCGTGATGCGATCGATGCCGCACTCGCCGGCGATCAGCCGTTTCCAAAACGTGTCCACATCGTTCCCCAGCGGAGTGACAACTCCCAATCCCGTCACTACGACTCTGCGTTCTTGCCAGTTGCTCGACATAAAAATAAAACGGGGCAGTTCAAGCTGCGTTCAGCCGAGCTGCCCCGAAATCTAGTGGGTCACAAATTATTTCGCGGACTCTTCGACGTATTTGATGACGTCGCTCACGCTCTGGAGCTTCTCGGCTTGTTCGTCGGGGATTTCGTTGCCGAACTCCTCTTCGAGAGCCATGACGAGCTCTACGGTATCCAGCGAGTCAGCACCGAGATCCTCGATGAACTTGGCTTCGGGGGTGACTTGTTCGGGCTTGACGCCGAGTTGCTCGACGATGATGTCCTTGACGCGTTGTTCGATTGATTTTTCTGACATGTTTAATTTCTGTTAAATTCTTCAATCTGTTTATTCGGCATGGCGAATACGGTCAAGCCTCGATTCAGTTTTTTTTCTGCGGTCCATTGCGCTTTGCGTTGACAACCAATCCCCAAATCAGGACGAACGCCCGCGCAAACTCCTGCGGACGTTCCGCCACCCAGCGCGAAATTTCTTCCTCCGCAAACCACTCCCCGCGCTCAATCTCCTCTGTATTCAAAGTGAACGGACCTTCGCTCTCGCATCGATAAACCCAGACGAATTCCTGTCCCGTCTCCGCGCAGGCTTCGATCCGCAGAATTCTGTCCGGCGCTTGCACAAGCTTCAAGCCAATCTCCTCCCACACCTCGCGAATAGCGCACATATCGTAATCCTCCCCGCGATCCACATGCCCCGACGAAGACGAGTCCCACTTACCCTTGGCTGTATCCTTCGTCATGGAACGTTTTTGGAGGAAAAGCTGCCCGCGCGAGTTGAACACCAACACGTGCACCGCGCGATGCAGCAACCCGCGCGCGTGAACTTCCTTGCGTGGCGCTTGCCCTACGACTTCATCGCGCTCGTTGACGATGTCGAATATTTCTTCGCTCATTAAAGATATTGCAGCGGCGGCGGGAGGAGTGTCTGATCAAATCCCATCAAGGTCAGTCGCCGCACAATGGGGACTATTCAAATCCGGCGCATGAAATGCAGCAATGATATTCTGATGCTTAGTAGCATGCTATCTTCGTAGACAACCTGTTTTCTCCGCATCATTCATTGACTCTGACACCGACTTTGCTAGTCTCAAAGCTCATTTTTAATGGCATTTCACGGCTCAAACTGAACTAGAAACATTTATGGCAAAATCTAAATCCACAAAATACGTCTACACTTGGGGCAACAAAAAAGCTGACGGCGACGGCAGCATGAAAGCCCTCCTCGGCGGCAAGGGCGCGAACCTCGCCGAAATGACCCGCATCGGTCTGCCCGTGCCTCCTGGGTTCACCATTACCACCGAGGTTTGCACTTATTTTTACGCGCACAAGCGCACTTACCCGAAGGAGCTTCAGGCTCAGATGGAAGCGGGAGTCGTTAACATGGAGAAAATCATGGGCACGAAGTTCGGTTCGACAACGGGTATGCCGCTGCTCGTTGCCGTGCGCTCAGGTGCGCGCGATTCCATGCCGGGCATGATGGACACGATTTTGAATCTCGGCTTGAACGACCAAGCGGTCTTCGCGCTCGCTGATGCCACCAAGAATCCTCGCTTCGCGTGGGATTGTTACCGCCGTTTCATTCAGATGTATGGCGACGTGGTGATGGGTGTGCAGAAACGCGAAGGCGAAGATCACGAGCCGTTCGAGACCGTCATCGAAGAATTCAAGCACGAGAAATATCACGGGGACATCGAAGACTCGAAGCTCACCGCCGAAGATCAAGCCGAACTCGTGAAGCGTTTCAAGAAGCTCGTCAAGGATCGCACTGGAAAAGATTTCCCGACGAATCCGTGGGATCAATTGCGAGGCGCAGCGGGCGCGGTGTTTGGCTCATGGATGAACGATCGCGCGAGTGTGTATCGTCGCAAATACAACATTCCGACCGAATGGGGCACAGCCGTCAACGTGCAGGCGATGGTGTTTGGTAACACCGGTGAAGATTCCGGTTCTGGCGTGGCGTTCACGCGCAATCCCGCGAATGGCACGAATGAATTCTACGGTGAATTCCTCATCAACGCTCAGGGCGAAGACGTCGTCGCTGGCGTTCGCACGCCCGAACCCGTTTTGAAGCTCAAGACGCAGATGCCCAAGAGCTACGCGGAACTCATGGCCGTTCGCAAAACTTTGGAGAAGCACTTCAAGGACGTGCAGGACATTGAATTCACCGTCCAGAGTGGCAAGTTGTTCATGCTTCAGACGCGCAACGGCAAGCGCACTGCTGCCGCTGGCCTCAAGTTCGCCGCGGACATGGTGAAAGAAAAACTTATTGATTGGGAAACCGCCGTGATGCGCAACCCTGCCGATCAGTTGGAACAATTGCTTGCTCCAATTTTTGATTTGAGCGAAGTGAAAAAAGCCAAAGTCATCGCTACCGGTCTCCCGGCTGGCCCTGGTGCGGCCACTGGCAAAATCTACTTCAATGCTGACCGCTCGGTGCAAGCTGCTGAGAAGGGCGAGAAGGTTCTCCTCGTTCGCGTTGAGACTTCGCCGGAAGATTTGCGCGGCATGATTGCGGCGGAAGGCATCCTAACCGCTCGCGGTGGTGTCAGTTCGCACGCGGCACTCGTTGCTCGTCAGATGGGTAAGGTCTGTGTGTGCGGCGCGGCAGGCGTCGTCATTGATTATGACAAGAAGACCACGACGATTGACGGCGTGACTTATAACGAAGGCGACTTCCTCTCGATTGATGGCACGTCCGGCCTTGTCTATGCGGGCCAGATCAAAACCGCGCCGTCGGAAATCATCACCGGCCTTCTGAACAACGACAAAGTTGCGCAGAAGACCGAGAAGTATAAGAACTACACGCAGCTCATGGCGTGGTGCGCGAAGGCCACCAAGCTGCAAGTCCGCACCAACGCCGATACGCCCGAGCAGACCGAGCAGGCGATTGCGTTCGGCGCAGTCGGCATCGGCCTTACCCGCACGGAACATATGTTCTTCGAGGGCGACCGCATTGACGCGATGCGCGAAATGATTCTCGCTGACTCACTCGCTTCCCGCGAAGAAGCGTTGGCGAAATTGCTCCCGTATCAACGCGATGACTTCTTCGGCATCTTCAAGGCACTGAAAGGTTATCCCGCGACGATCCGTTTCCTCGATCCGCCGTTGCACGAATTCTTGCCGCACGCGAAAGAGCAGCAGATGGATTTGTCCCGCAAGCTCGGCGTGTCCGTGGAGAAAATCATGGCGCGCGTCCACGAACTCCACGAGTTCAACCCAATGCTTGGATTCCGTGGCTGCCGCCTCGGCATCAAGTATCCCGAAATCACCCGGATGCAGGCCCGCGCCGTCCTCGAAGCCGCCGCTGATGCGACCAAGAAAGGTTTCAAAGCCAAGCCCGAAATCATGATCCCGCTCGTTGGGTTCAAGAAGGAATTGGATTTGCAGGTCGCCATCGTTCACGAAGTCGCTGCCCTCGTACAGAAGGAGAAGAAGGTTAAAATCTCCTACTCTGTCGGCACGATGATCGAAATCCCGCGCGGCGCGTTGACCGCCGACGAGATCGCGCAGACTGCGGAGTTCTTTAGCTTCGGCACGAACGACCTCACACAAACCTGCCTCGGCATGTCGCGCGACGACTCCGGTTCATTCCTCGGTGCTTATACTGAGAATGAAATCGTGAAGAAGAATCCGTTCGCCTCGATTGACCAGACCGGCGTCGGTCAGCTCATCGAGATCGCCTGCGCGAAGGGCAACAAGACCCGCCCCGGCATCAAGCTCGGCATCTGTGGCGAACACGGCGGAGACCCTGACTCCGTCAAGTTCTGCCACCGCGTTGGCCTAACCTATGTGAGCTGCTCACCTTATCGTGTGCCCGTCGCCCGTTTGGCCGCTGCTCAAGCCGCTATCGAAGAGAAGCGCAAAGCTTCAAAGAAGAAGTAATTCGCATCTGAAAATTCAAAAAGCCGTTCCGGGAAGCCGGAGCGGCTTTTTATTTCTAGCGGCGAAAAGAACAAGAACGACTATCACGTTGTTAGTAAAGCGGTCCGATGCCTTGTTTCACTGCGTAAGTCTCATTATCTGTTGGCGGACGATTCGGCGTTCATCTTGTTGATTGCTCAAGCTCGGGGTGACGTTTCGTGGTAAGACTCGGGCAAAGTTGATTCTCTTCCGTCTCGACTCTCCGTGCTGCGATTTGTGATCGGACCAGCATGAAATGCCCGGACTGCAAGCGGGCGTTGAAGAAAATCCATGTCGGCTCGGCTGCTCTCGACATCTCATCTGTCAGGGCGACTACGGCGTGATCATAGATCGTTGTCCCACATGTTCCGGTATATGGCTGGATCACGGCGACCTTGGAGACATGCGCGAAGAAACCATCCCTACACCGCGCCCCGTGCGGCATGTGGTGGAGCGGACGAATCGAAAGCACAATGAGTTGTGCTGATCAATTTCCAGATGGTGCGCGAGGTGCAACGATTGAGCATCAGCGTCGCGTGCTCTGGGGAAACTCTTCTGAAGTGTCTAAGTTCAACTTGCCAGCAACCCGTCTCACCCGGACAATCTGCCACAATGAATCGCATCGTGGAACGCTTCACCAAACTGAAGCGCGATAACAAAAAAGCTTTCGTTGTCTATATCGGGGCAGGAGATCCAGATCTCGAAGCCACACGCCAACTGGCTCTGGAATTCGATAAAGCAGGCGTGGACGTGTTGGAACTCGGCGTTCCCTTCAGCGATCCGCTTGCAGACGGTTTGGTGAATCAACTCGCCGCCCAACGCGGTCTTGAATCCGGCACTACGCCGCCTAAGCTGCTCGAAACAGTCACCGCCATCCGTAAGCAATCCCAAATCCCAATCGTCTTCTACGTTTATTTCAACATCATCCATCGTGTCGGCATGGAGCAATTCATCGTCGATTGCGCCAAGGCGGGCGTGGACGGTTTGCTCGTGCTCGATCTGCCGCCGGAGGAATCGGACAACTACGAAGCGCAGATGGCCAAGGCGGGTTTGTGCAACATCTACCTTGTCGCGCCAACCACTCCCGAAGCGCGCATGGAAAAGATCGTGAAGCGCGCTGCGGGTTTCATCTACTACATCTCGCGCGAAGGCGTGACCGGGATGCAAAGCAGTGTTGCTTCCAACCTCGAATCTCAAATCGCCAAGATTCGCGCACATACGTCGCTCCCTATAGCCGTCGGCTTTGGCGTCTCAAATCCCGAGCAAGCGAAAGCCGTGGCGAAGGAGGCGGATGGTTGCGTTGTCGGAAGTGCAATTGTGAATCAGATTGCCGCAAATGGAAAATCTCCGGAACTCGTGTCTAAGCTGGGTGCATTCGTGAAAGCCATGGCGGATGCGGTGAAATCAATCTGAGTTCTATATGAAAGCAAAGACCGTCATCAAAGACCGTTTCGTCATTATCATGGCCGGGGGACGCGGCGAGCGTTTCTGGCCGGTGAGCCGCGAGAAGACGCCCAAACAACTCATCAAGCTGCTTGGCGACAAATCGTTTTTGCAAGAAGCCGTCGCGCGCGTGCTGCCGCTCGTGCCGCTCAAGAACATCTTCATCATCACCAACGAAGCGCAGGCGGCTGAGGTGCGGAAACAGTTGCCCAAGTTGCCCAAGGAAAATGTCGTCGCAGAACCTGTGGGTCGCGACACCTGCGCCGCCGTCACGTTGGGCGCGGCACTCGTCGGCGCGCGTTCGACGACGGGCGTCATGGCGGTGTTGCCTGCGGATCATGTCATTCCTGAGGAGAAGAAGTTTCAACAAGTCTTGAGCGATGCATTTGATGTCGCGGCGAAAGGACAGGCCATCGTCACCATAGGCATCAAGCCCACCGAGCCTGCCACGGGTTATGGCTACATCCGCACAGGAGTTGAATTGCCCACGCCGCCTGGCGCAAAGAAGACCAAGACTATATTCTTCAAAGCCGAACAGTTCGTCGAGAAACCGAACTTCGAGACGGCGCTTGGATACGTGAACAGCGGGCAGTATCGCTGGAACGCCGGGATGTTCGTGTGGAGTTTCATCACCGTCACCAACGGCTTGGAGAAGCATCAGCCTGAGATGTTCGCCGCGTGTCAGCGCTGGTTCAAGGTCGCCACCAACGGCCCGAAGCTCGCCAAAGTTCTCGCGAAGGAATATCCCGCCATCAAAAAAATCTCGATTGATTTCGCGCTGATGGAACACGCGCAAAATGTCATTTGCGCGGACGGCGCATTCGCGTGGGACGATCTTGGGGCGTGGCCCGCGCTCGCTCGCCACATCAAAGCCGACGCTGAGGGTAATTGCGCTGTCGCTGATTTCATCCATGTGGACGCCGCGCGCAACATCATCTATGACGCGCGTAGCAAGGATCGTCGCACGCCCATCGCCGTCGTGGGGCTGCGAGATTCAATCCTCGTGCAGACTGACGATGCCGTCTTGCTCGCGCACAAATCCCAAGCACAAAAGATAAAGGACATGGTCAAGAAACTCGCCGAGGATTCGCGGCTGAAGAAGTTGGTTTGACAGGATGCTGCGGGTGGGTAGAGTCGCGCCATGCGCTCTCATACGCAATGGCTCCAAAAGGTTGTAAGGGTTTTCACTCTGATGACCGCACTCTTTTCCATCTCGGCAACAACATCGTTTTCCCAAGCCTCGTTGTTTGATCCGACTTTCAATATAGGGTCAGGAGCAAACGGGACGGTTTATGGCATCGTTCCACAAGACGATGGAAAGGTAATTGTCGGAGGTTCATTTACAGAGATATCGGGTCAGCCATGCACAAACCTTGCCCGACTTAATGCTGACGGAAGGTTGGACACCACATTTCCTCAAGGGACGGATGGCGCAATCTATCGAATGCTCAAACAGCCGGATGGGAAGATTTTGGTCGGTGGAGCCTTTACTAACCTCCAAGGAGTCTTGCGACAACGTATCGGAAGGTTGCATACCAATGGTACCGTTGATATGAGCTTTGATGCAGGTGTCGCTGTTCCTGAAGGCGTGATGGTTTTAACCCTTGCCTGCCAGTCGGATGAAAAGGTGTTAGTTGGAACGGTTCCACCTTCGGGAGCATTTTCTTTTCTCAAGCGGCTGCTTCCCACAGGTGAACTGGACAATTCTTTCATCCAAACAAATGTTTTTTTGGGATCGTATATTTTGGCAATTTGCATACGCACGAATGGTTCAATCTTGGTAGGTGGCGGATTTAATCAGGTCAACGGATTTTCCGCTTCTGCGCTGGCACTAGTAGCTACAAATGGGGTGCTCGATACGGAGTTCGCATCGCCGATACAGACGATTTTTGCCTACGGCTCTCCCTACGGCTCGGGCATCTATGCTATGGCCGCACTGTCTGACAACAGTATTTTGATGGGTGGTGGATTTTTTCGCGATGGTTTTTTAACGAATAAATTGGTGCTTGCAAAGCTGACCAGCAGTTTAGCTTGGGACTCCAGTTTTACGATAGATACCTTTAACTCGGAACCTTTAACTCCTGGCTATGTTATGGCGATCTCATTGCAAACCGATGGCAAAATGATCCTCGGCGGTAATTTTCAAAGAGTCGGAGGCTAGGAGGCAATCTTTGGTGCGACTCGATTCGGATGGGCATGTTGATCCATGCTTTGATCCGGGAATTGGTTTATCTCCTTTTCACTTCGCCGAGTTTTACAGGGGAATTTCTTCAATTGCACTCCAATCCGACGGCAAAATTCTGGCAGCAGGGAATTTTGGCAACCTGATGTCTGGAGCAAATTGTATCACCAGACTTTTGCCGCAATCTGAGTGCGGCGCAATACGCGTACATCTCCGCAAGGACGGATTTGGCGGTTACCTTGTGGCTGGCACTTGTAATCCCGGAGGAACAAATCACCTCCAATGGTCCACAAACCTAGTGGACTGGGAAACCGCCACCAGCACTACGTCGCCCTACGTTGCTACGTCGAACAGTTTCTGGTTTAAACCTGAACTGTTCTTCCGGGTCAAACAGGAATATTGAGCAGCCTGATTGTTCTACTCCCTCATCGTCGCCTGCAATTGTCCCTTTAGCGCGTCCACGACTTTCGTGTGAGCCGAGTTAATATCCGCATCCGTCAGTGTCTTGTCTGGGGCGCGATAGGTGAAGGCATACGCCAGACTCTTCTGTCCGTCCGGCACGTTCTTGCCACGGAACACGTCGAAGAGTTCCACGGTTTCCAGATTCGCGGCCTTCGCCTGCTTCACAGTTTGCAAGACGGCTTCGTGCGTCACGGCTTCGGGCACAAGCATTGCCACGTCGCGACGGCTTGAGGGGAATTGCGGGAGTGATTTGAACGACTTGCCTGCGTTCCGGCGCGCGATGAGTTGATCGAGATTTATTTCAGCTAGCAACACGGCGTCGCGCAGATCGTATTTCTTCGCGAGCACGGGAGAAACCAGGCCGATCTCGCCAAGCGGAAGCTTTCCGCCGAGCGCAATTGTTGCGGACTCGATGAACAACGCAGTGCTTTCCGCGCGTCGTGTGAATGCAACGCCGCGAACGCCGAACTGCTCCAGCAATTCCTCAGCGAAACCTTTCAAGTCGGACACGTCAAACTTCGCATCGCGCTCCTCGCCGCTCCAGAAAAGCGGATTGCGGCTGCCAGTTAGTGCGATGGCCACGCGACGTTCTTCTTTGGTCGCTCCGTTGCTCTTGATGAACACACGCCCGATCTCGAACAATGCCACGTCATAATTCTTGCGCGTGATGTTGTGTCGCAACGAGTGCATCAAGCCCGGCAGCAGACTTGGTCGCAGCACGTCCATGTCGCTGCTCAACGGATTCGCCAGCGCTACAATTTCTTCTGGCTGCTGACTTCTGACTTCTGACTTCGCAATCAACGTCTGCCCCTGCGCCTCGTTCAATCCGAGGCCCGCGAGGATACGACGCGCTTCGGAGATTTGGTCATAGACGGAATCAAAAGCGTTCGTGCCGAGCGCACCGCGCGGCGGTGTGGCGGGCGTGTTGTTCAATCCATTCAACCGCTCAATCTCCTCGATCAAATCCGTGTCGCGCTTCACATCCACGCGCCAGGTCGGGACGCTGAACGTGCATTCGCCGGGTTGTTGTTCGACGACGCCGAAGCCGAGTTTGGCGAGGAACGAAACCTGATCCGCATGCGAGATGCCGATTCCCAGCAGGTCTTTCGTCTTCGAGTAATGCAGGTTCACTTGCTTGAGTTGGGCAGGTTTGGGATAAATATCCACTATGCCATCTGCAAATTGACCGCCTGCAGTTTCTAAAATCAACTGGCATGCACGTTGACTCGCCCAATCGCAGATATTCACGTCAGCACCCCGTTCATAGCGGTAGCTTGCATCACTTCGTAGCCCAAGTTGCTTGCTCGTGCGGCGGATATTTGTTGGATTGAAATACGCGCTCTCGATCAAAACATCCACAGTCTGCGCATTGATCTCGGTATTCGCGCCGCCCATCACACCAGCGAGAGCTATGCCTTTGGTTTCATCGGCGATCAAAAGCATTTCACCTGTCAACGTGCGCTCTTGATTGTCGAGTGTCTTGAATTTTTCTCCAGCAACAGCCCGGCGGACAACGATGGTTGGCTTGCCATCTGCGCCTTTGGCGATGAGATGATAATCAAACGCGTGCAGCGGCTGGCCGACTTCAAGCATTACGTAATTCGTCACGTCCACGACGTTGCTGATGCTGCGGATGCCGACTTTCTCGAGAGTATTCTTCAACCAATCAGGGCTCGGCCCAACCTTCACACCTTTGATGACGCGAGCGGTGTAGCGAGGACAACGCTCTGCATCTTCAACGCGGACGGAAACCAAGCTCTCTGTTTTGACCCCTGACTTCTGGCCTCCAATTTCAGGAATTCGCAGCGGATTCCCTGTCACTGCCGCCATTTCCCGCGCGATGCCGATAACGCTGTTGAGATCAGGGCGATTTGGCGTGACTTCGAGATCAAACACCACATCACCGCCGCTGCGTCCGAGATATTCGCCGAACGGTTGACCGACTTTCGCGTCCTCGCGTAGGATCAGCAGCCCGTCCTCTTTCTTGTGCCCGATGGTTTCAGGATCCAAGAGCAACTCTTCGTGCGAGCAAAGCATCCCGTGTGATTCGACGCCGCGAATCTTGCCGACCTTGATGGTGAACGGTTCTTTCTCGCCGGGTTTCGGCGGCAACGACGCACCGGGCAGGATGAGCGGGACTTTGTCGCCCGCCTTGAAGTTTTGAGCGCCGCAAACGATCTGTCGTTCGCCGATGCCGTCGTTAACGCGACAGAGCGAAAGCTTGTCAGCACCCGGATGTTTGTCGCGCGTGATGACTTGAGCCACGACGATGCCGTCGAACGCGCCTGAAATCTTCTGCACGCCCTCGACTTCGAGGCCGAGCATGGTGAGACGTTCGACCGTCTCTTCGACGGACCAGTTGAAATTAACGTATTGTTTGAGCCAGTTTAGCGTGACTTTCATGAGAAAATAGCGGCGGTTAGGATAGTTTTTGCCTCCCGGACTGCCTAGAGAATTATGATGCTTTGGCTCGCAGGTAATTTGTGGAGCGATGGATTTTTCCCGAGCTCGATTGCGGGTGAATGAAAATTCATATTACTTCGCCGTGACGCCCCCGCCGAGTGATTTGTAAACCGCTACTAAACTGGTCGCCGTGCGAGTTTCGCTTTGTACAAGTTGCTCCTGAAGATCCAGCAGCGTTCGCTCGGCATCCAATACGCTCAGGAAATCTGCCACACCATCGCGATAACGCTGCCGCGCGAGTTCCACCGCTTCAGCAGCGGTGCGCTCAGCTTCGCGAAGATAACCCAATCGTTGCCGCTCGTGGCCGAACGTCACAAGGCTGTTCTCTGTTTCTTCAAGCGCGAGCAGGACGGTTTTTTCGTAAATGGTCAGGCTGCCCTCCGCCCGCGCATTCGCCGCACGAATCTGCTGCCGCACGCGTCCAAGATCAAATGCAGCCCAAGTTAAATGTGGACCAAAGCCCCACGCCGTCGTGCCGGCTTTGCCGAGATCGCCAGGATGATTTGCCTGGAGTCCTATGCTCCCTACAAAGGTCATTGCCGGAAACAGATTGCCGACTTCCACGCCGATGTTCGCGGTCGATGCTGCTAGGGAACGCTCAGCAGCGCGTACATCAGGGCGACGGCGCAGAAGTTCGGTTGGATTTCCAATCGCAAAATCAGTCCCGCGTACCGGGAGCGGTTTTGGCGAAATTAATTCTCCACGCAGGGCCGTCGGTTGTTGTCCGCACAGAACGGAGAGCCGATGGATGGCTTTTTCTTGCGCCGTTTCAAGTGGCGGAACGGTCGCGAGCGTTGTGTTCATCAAGGAGCGTGCTCGCGCGACGTCCAGTTGGGTGCCCTGCCCACCATCTCGCAAAGCTTCGGCAAGCTTCACGATGTCGGACTGATTGGTGGCATTGCGGCGCGCGACGCTGAGCAGCGCCTGAATCCCACGAAGTTCGAGATAATTCACCGCGACTTCCGCCCTCACGCTGACGAGAACGTCGTCGCGCGAAGCTGCCACGGACTCAACCGTGGCCCGGGCTGCTTCGACGCTCCGACGTGATCTTCCCCACAAATCCAATTCCCAAGTCGCATCAAATCCGACGCGATACAATTCCATGCTTCGCTCATGCCGTGACTTGTTGGGCTGGGTGGCGATGCTCGTCTGCAGGTTCTCGTAGTAATTGTCACTGCGAATCGCAGGCGCATAATCAAACCGGGCTGCTGTCCACAACGCGCGAGCTTCATGCAAGCGTGCTTGAGCGAGACGCAAATCGTGATTGTTAGTGGAGGCGAACAAGATGAGACGCTGCAGCGTCTCGTCGTTGAATCCACGCCACCAATTCGTTTCTATTTCGCCGTTTGTAGTGGAAGTAGCGTTTCCGAACGCGGCTGGTTCGGGTGTCTTTGGTTGCCGATAACTTGGGCCGACGGCGCAGCCAGCAAAAGTCAGAAGCGTGAGTGCTGCCAAAGTTGAGAAAAACGGCTTCGGATTCATTTAATGGCTTTCTTCTGCTGGATGAGATTGGACGGCAGCAGCTTTGGGTTTGCGAAAGCGCTCGGACACGCCGCGCACGGCGATGTAAAACACCGGCGTGAACAGCAGGCCGAAGAACGTCACGCCCAACATCCCGTAAAAAACTGCTGTGCCTAAAGCGCGCCGCATCTCCGCGCCTGCGCCGGTTGCTAACACCAACGGCAACACGCCCAAAATGAAAGCGAAGCTCGTCATCAAGATCGGGCGCAATCGCAATCGACACGCCTCCACCGCCGCCCCGAAACGATCCATGCCCGCATCTTGTCGTTGTCGTGCGAACTCGATGATGAGGATTGCGTTCTTCGCCGATAACCCGACCAACACGACTAGCCCGATCTGCGTAAAAATGTCGTTGTCGCGACCAGTCAGCCAGACGCCGCCGATGGCGCTGAGTAGACACATCGGCACGATTAGGATTACCGCGAACGGCAGGCCCCAGCTTTCGTATTGTGCCGACAACATGAGAAACACAAACACGACGCACAGCGGGAAGATGAAATAGATGCTGTCGCCCGCGAGAATCTGTTGGAACGTCAGGTCGGTCCACTCGATGGCGAATCCTTCCGGAAGATTGTCCGCCGCGAGCTTATTCACCTTCTTGATCATCTGCCCGGAACTGACGCCGGGCACGGTGCTGCCGGTGACGTCCGCCGAGTAAAACAAGTTGTAGCGCTGCAAACGATCCACGCCGCCGATCTTTGTCACTTTGGCTAGCGCGCCAATCGGAACCATCTCGCCGAGATTGTTGCGCGTCTTGAGTTGCCCGACGCTGTCAGGATTGACGCGGAATTCCGGCTCGGCCTGTGCATACACTTGCCAAGTGCGCCCGAACAGATTGAAGTCATTCACATACACCGAGCCGAGATACGTCTGCAACGTCTCACCGATGTCGGCCATGTTCACACCCATGCTCTTAGCCTTGACGCGATCAATGTCCACACGGAACTGCGGCACGTTCGCGCGAAAACCGGAGATCAGCGAAATCAAATCCGGCTCTTTCTGCGCGGCTTCAAGCAATCGCTTGGTCGCACTTTCGAGCGCGGCCAATCCGGCGTTGTTCAAGTCCTGCACTTGGATCTTGAAGCCGCCGGCATTACCCAAACCGCGCAACGGCGGCGGCGGAAGCACGAGCACACGACCCTCCTGCACGACGGACAATTCCTTGCGGATTGTCGCCAGCAGTTTTTCACCGCGCAGCTTTGAGTCTTTGCGATTCTCGAACTTGTCGAGAACCAGAAACGCCGCGCCGACGTTGGGTTGATTCGCTTGTAGAACCGAGGAGTACCCAGAAATCGCGAACGTGTGTGCGATGCCGGGAATTTTGCGCGCGATTTCATCCACATGCTTCACCACCGCATCCGTGCGCTCGAAGGAAGACGCGTCAGGCAACTGCACCACCACGATGAGATAACCCATGTCTTGCGAGGGAATGAAGCCTGTCGGCACTTTGGCAAACGTAAACAATCCCAAACCGACCAGCCCGGCATAAACAACGAGCACTACTACTGCTGCGCGAACCATTCGCCGCACTACGCCCGCATAAGCATCACCCGCACGCTGGAAGATGCGGTTGAATCCACGGAAGAACCAACCAAGCGTCGCGTCGAGAATATTGGAGAACTTGTCCTTCGGTGCGCCGTGTTCCTGTAACAGAAGCGCGCACAACGCCGGACTGAGCGTGAGCGAGTTGAACGCCGAGATGACCGTTGAAACGGCGATCGTCAGCGCGAACTGCTGGTAGAATTTCCCGGTGATGCCGCCGATGAATGCCGTCGGCACAAACACCGCGCACAACACCAAAGCCACGGCCACGACCGGACCGGTCACTTCCGCCATCGCTTGAATGGTGGCTTCACGCGGCTTCAAACCTTTCGCGATAAACCGCTCAACATTCTCCACGACGACGATGGCGTCATCCACGACGATCCCGATGGCGAGCACGAGCCCGAAGAGCGAGAGATTGTTCAGCGAGAAACCAAACATCTTCATCACCGCAAGCGTGCCTATGAGCGACACGGGCACGGCCAGCAGCGGAATTAGCGACGCGCGCCACGTTTGGAGGAACACTACGACCACGATCACGACGAGGAGAATTGCTTCGATCAAGGTATGAAGTACCGCCTCGACCGACGAACGTATGAATTGCGTCGGGTCGTAGTTCATGCGGTAGTCCAAGCCGGGTGGGAAAGTTTTCTTCATTTCCCGCATCATTAGATAGATGTCGTCCGCTGTGTCCAAAGCGTTGCTGCCAGGAAGTTGAAACACGCGGAGCGAAACGGCGTTGTAACCGTCCATGTAGGTCTTCGTCGAGTAATCGCGCGCGCCGAGCTCCACCCGGGCGACATCGCGCACGCGCGTGACCTCACCGTCGCGACCGGTCTTCACCACGACTTCGCCAAACTGTTCTACCGAAAGCAAGCGGCCTTGAGCCACCAGCGTATATTGAAAGTCAGTACCCTTCGGCGTCGGAGGTTGACCGAGCGAGCCGGCGGCGATCTGCAGATTCTGCTCCCGTAAAGCCCTCGTCACGTCACCGGCGGTGAGATTGCGCGCGGAAAGTTTTTCCGGGTCGAGCCAGATGCGCATCGTGAAATCCTGGCCGCCGAGCGAGTTCGCGTCGGCCACACCTTTGATGCGGGCGATCCGGTCGCGCACTTGCAACGTCACAAAGTTGGCGAGATAGGAAACATCGCGCGAGCCATCTGGGCTGAAAAATTGCACCGCCAGCGTCAGGTCGGGTGATTGTTTACGCGCAGTGACGCCGACGCGCCGCACGTCTTCCGGCAAGCGTGGGAGGGCGGTGTTGACGCGGTTCTGTACCTGCACCTGGGCTTCATCGAGGTCCGTGCCAAGTTGAAACGTGATCGTGATCTGCACTTTGCCATCGCTGGTGCTCGACGACGACATGTAGAGCATGCCTTCCACACCATTGATTTCCTGTTCGAGTGGCGTGGAAACGGTTTCGGCTAACGTCTGCGCGTCCGCGCCTGCATAGGCTGCTGTCACGATGACTGTGGGCGGTATGACGTTGGGATACTGCGAGATCGGCAGCCCGAAGTAGGCGAGTCCACCCAGCAGCGTTATGACGATGCTCAGCACAGCCGCGAAAATCGGGCGATCGACGAAGAAGCGCGGGATGTTCATCGGTTGGAATTCGTGCTGGCGTTGGACACGACGTTTGTGCTCATCTCGACATGCTGCGGCTGGACCGTTAGGCCAAGTCGCGCGGCCATCAACCCGGCGACGATAACACGGTCGTTCTCTTTGAGCCCATCACGAATGATGCGCAAACCGTTCTGCAACGGCCCAGTCGTCACGGCACGATATGCTACGGCGTTGGTCTCATTCACTGTGAGAACATACGGCTTGCCCTGATCGCTCAAGATGGCGCTGTCACGAATCAGCATAGCTTTGTATTCGCCCGGACCAGGAATGCGGATGCGCGCGAAAAATCCCGGCGACATCAGTTTGTCCGCATTGGGAAATACCGCCCGGGCGCGGATCGTGCCGGTGGCGGGATTGAGTTGGTTGTCGACGAAATCAATCTGGCCTTTGTGCGGAAAACCGGTTTCGTTGCCGAGTCCCATTTCCGCGGCAATCGGCTCAATCAAGGGAATCTTCCGCACGCCCTCGCGATACATCTGGCGGTATTTCAAAACCGACGCTTCGTCCGCATCAATGTAACAATAGATCGGGTCGAGCGAGACGATCGTGGTCAACAACGTCGCGCCAGCGGTGTTGCCGCCGGTGACGAGATTGCCGGCGGTAACTCGCGCGTTGCTGATGCGGCCAGAGATCGGTGCGCGCACTTCCGTAAATTCCAGATCAAGTTCCGCAGCCGTCAATGCCGCTTCCGCCGAACGCACTACGGCGTTCGCTTCGGTGGCGGCCTTCATACGCGTCTCAAACAAATCGGTCGAGATGGCTTTGTTCGCGACGAGTCCTTCGGCGCGCTTGGCTTCGCCTTGCGCAAGTTCGGTGCGGGCGCGGGCGGCGGCGACTTCAGCTTTGGCGCGATCTACCACGGCCTGATACGGGCGCTGATCGATCGTGAACAATAGATCGCCTTGCTTCGCCTCGCTGCCTTCTTTGAAATGCACGTGATTGATATAGCCCGAGACGCGGGCCCGCACTTCCACCGTTTCGGGCGAGGCGAGGCGACCACTGAATTCATCCCACTCATTGACCATTCGCGGAATGGGATTAGCCACAGAGACCGTTGGCATACTCGCCGCGGTGTTCTTGGCAACGGGTTTTCCGCAACCCGCCACAAATCCCAACAAGATTAAAAGCAAACCTACCGCTCGGTATAATTTCATGACTGGAGTCGGAGGCGTGATGCCTCGCTTAATTTCAATAATGATAGCGGCACTTCCCGCTTTGCATAGACGCCGTTTTGAATATCGATTATTTCTCGCGTGTATGAATGGGTTGAAAGACTTGCCGCGAATCCGCACATATGTGGGCATCATCAGTTGCGGCAGCGCTCCAAGGTCTTGGCCACAATGGTGATTTCTGACATAAGCCTTGATGGCTCAAAGCGTTCATCACAAATCTTGCATCGCGGTGGCCAGTGCAGCTTGGATTTTTCTCGGACCGTCACCGCCGAGCCGTTGGTCTACATCTTCCAAGCGGTGGATCAAGTCGAGGACTTGCTTGCGTGAATATGGGCCGCCGGCAGCGTTACAAAAGTGTGTGCGACAACCGAACGGGCGATCCCCGTAGATCATGCATTGGCCCGTATCGCGTTTGAGCAGTGGGCACGCGCCGTCTGTGGATTCCGGCAGAGTCTTGCGTCCGGTGGCGCGAAACGCTTTGGCTGCGAGGATCGCTTCACCTTTGGTGAGGTGTGGCGTCAGACCGGTGAGTTGAAACCGGCAACACTCGGTGCGCGCCTGGCAGGAGCGGTCCAAAGGTCGCTTTGCCAGTTCTGCATACACTGCCCGGACTTCGCCCAAGGCGCTCTGTAACTCTTCTCGCCTCATGCCGAGTTAGAAATTCGTTCTGAATGATTCCAAAACAGATTTTTGGTTTCCAGAGGAAATTCCCGGAGAAAATTTGGCGGTATGCGCGGCGTGTTTTATCTGGCACGATTCGGTGTCAGGTTTTCATCATGAACATTTCATCTGCCATCTTTCATTGCAGCGCCCCGGACTTGGCGTCGTGCCCGGACGAGTCGTTGCCTGAGTTCGCATTCATCGGTCGCTCCAACGTGGGCAAGTCTTCGCTGCTGAATTATCTGGCGGGCAAGGGAAAACTGGCGCGCGTGTCACCCACGCCGGGGTTCACGAAGCTGATCAATTTTTTCACGATGAGCAAAACGTGGCGGCTCGTGGATCTGCCGGGATACGGCCACGCACATCTGGCTCGGAAAGATCGTGCGGAGTTCAACGCAGCGGTGCTTGATTATCTTCGCAATCGTCCAAATCTTCATTGCGTCTTCGCTTTGATTGATGCCGGACTTCCCCCGCAGCCGATTGATCTGGAATTTGTGGAGTGGCTTGCAAATCACCAGGTCGCGTTCGTGCTTGTTTTCACCAAGACTGATCTGGTCAAGCCTGAAGTTGTGCAGGCAAACATCGGCGCATTCAAGGAACGGCTCTCAGAGTGGTGCGAGAAATTGCCGGAGGTGTTTTACTGTTCTTCAGAGTTGAAGCGGGGTAGGGGAGATTTGCTAGGCGTAATTCAGGAAGTGCTCGCGACGATGCCAGTTGAATCCGTTGAAGGCTTTGAACCGCAGCCAAGCGAGGAAGCCTTGGGCGAAACCAAAGAGCTTCCTAAATCCATCGCGCCGCCTACCGACAACTTTCTGGCAATCCGTCAGACATCAGGCGCGCGTGATGTCCGCGGCAAGCGTCCAAAAATTCCTCGCCCGTGGTGAGACGGGGCGTAAGTGGCTCGCTTTGGATCAAATATTGTTGCCGGAGCGGCTCATCAATCGGGTCTTGAATTCAGCCAGTAAGTCGTCGTAGAAATCCACAGCGTTCAGCGTGGTAGTCACCGTAGAATCATAGTTTACAAGCGTGACCATAGTGCTGTAGGTGGCGGTGTCATGAACGGGCAGCACGGCGCGGATGCCACCTTTTGGTCCGAGGCGAAAGTAGCAATCATTCTCGTGGATTTGTTGTACTACGACGACTCGATACCCCACCTTTGCCAGAAACATCTGGTAGGAATTCGTAGTGACGATGGCCGCAAGCATTAAGGAAGGCGCAACGTTAAGACCATCGAACACAGCCTTCAAAGTTTTGAATTCGGGGCGTGCTAAGATGCGGGCGAAACGTTGTTGCTCGGATTCACCAGGCGAGAGTTGGCCTGTCACTAGGGTGACAGTCGCATTGATGGCAGGACTAATTGGTGGTGCATTATTCATAAAAACTTGTGTGGTGAGAGATGATTCCTCGACCCGAACTCGCAAAAGCGGGAACCCAATCATTGTGGCGGGTTGCTATGGGAAAGTCCATGATTCATAACGAGAATCGGGCGAAACTTACCGGTTTCGTTATCACCATTGCCTAAGATCACACTCGCAGATAAACATAAATTGCGAAGACTATGGCAGCGAGTCCAGCCACGGCTGCGATGGACCATAGGAAACTTCGCTTCTGGGCGGCGATCGCAAAAGTGGAAACGATGACTGCAGCTTGGGCGGCGAGCATTCCGAAGAAAAATTTTCCGCTGCGTTTGTGGTGTCGTTCGGCAGAGATGTTAGCCTTGCGAACTTGCAACTCGTAGAAACCTGCGATGGTTTGATTGAGCCGCGCCTCGGCTTCATAGCGCATAGCGTTGTAACGCATCTTTGCGGCGGTGAGATCGCGTGCGGCGGCTTTATCGCTTGCGGGCAGGGCTTTCTCCAATTGATCGAGCGCTTGGCTGGCTGGCGCGGTGAGGGTATCGAACGCGATGGAGTTATCCTTTGCCGATTGCAATGCGGCTGCGAGCGACTTGTCGTCCACGGGTTTCAATATGGCGGTGATCTCGGCTTCGGACTTTTGGAGTTCAATGGCTTCAAGCGCAGCGGCGACTTTGGAATCCATGCTGGTGGTGGCGGATGTCGGAATTTTTTTAAGCGCTGGATTGTCTATCGCCCGGATTTCAGCGGTGGCGTGGAGGAGGTCGTAGGAATTCTTTTGCATGGCGCCTCGAAGTTTCTTTGCCTGGAAGTAAGCCCATTGGTCTCCCGCTTTGGATTGTAGTTGTGCGCCGAGAGCGCGGTCGTACTGAGCGCGTGTCATTTCGCTGGACGCCAGGCCAGCGAGCAACGTCGCGATGACCGTCATAATGACTGGCGTGGCGAGGAGCGTTTTGCCCCACTTAGTTTGCGGCACTTCGGCGGCCAATTGATCCGGGACTTTTGTCTTCATCTGCGGAGAGGCTACACAACCGGGTGCGTGCAAGGCAACGGAGTTGGTTTCACCACTTGCAGCGAAGAACTTCGGGTGTTTTACCTTGCTTGCGAAGTTTGCGGAGGCTGAGAGCTTCGTGACGTTTGGCGAGGCGGACGCCCGCATCGTCAGTCATCAGTGGACAATGGAAATATTCTGGCACAGGCAAGTCGAGCGCGCTATATAGCAGTATTTGCCGCGCGGTGCTAGCGAGCAAATCCTCACCGCGAACCACTTCGCTGATCTGCATGGCAGCGTCGTCCACTACGCAGGCGAGTTGGTAGGCGGGAACATCGTCGTGCCGCCAGATCACGAAATCCCCGATGTCTTTTCCGGCGACGAACGATTGTGGGCCAAGATTGTTATCGGTGAAGGAGATGGTTTCGCCATCGGGAACACGGAAGCGCCAAGAGAAGCGAGTGGACGCTTGGAGGTTGAAGGATACAGGGTCCTCCGCGCGATTGCTTAAGTTGCAACCTTCAACCTTTGACTCGCGGCTCTGCTTTGGTCGGCACGTTCCTGCGTAGATCGGTTCGTCATCGTCTTCTCTGTGCGGAGCACGCGAGGCGGTGGCGATGTCTTTGCGTGAGCAGGTGCAGGGGTAAATGATTCCGCAGGCGCGGAGTTGATCGAGCGCAGCGCGATAGTAACTCATGCGTTCGCTCTGGTTATAGGGCGCGAATCGTCCTCCACAGTCCGGGCCTTCCTGCCAGTCAAATCCGAACCATTTCAAGTCGTCGAACATTGCGGATGCGAATTCTTGTTTGCAACGTTGGTGGTCAAGGTCTTCGTTGCGAAGAATCAATGTGCCGCTCTGAGAGATGGCGCGTAGTTGTGCAGTCCAAAAAGTCCGCGCATGGCCGAGGTGGAGATGGCCGGTGGGCGATGGGGCTAGGCGTCCGCGATATGTGGTTTGGTCTGAGGACACGTCGCCTGTCTTCCGTCAATAAGTGAGCAATACCAGTAGATTCTGACCACGAGATGCTAGTTCCCATTGCCCTTTGCGTTTGGTGAGAAGCTTGCCGCAGGGGTTTTTCTTCTGCTCGGCATCATTAACCGAGAGGAGGTGGAATCTGGATTTGCCTTTCAGCTCAGATGCGGCGCGCGGGATCAGTTCGATGGGGATACCATTGAAGTTCAGGGCGAGTTCGTAACCAGCGACGCCTTCCTTCGTGGCTTGTGCGTTTGGTTTGATGAGCGGCGCGTAGCGGGTAAGCCACGGGAAATTTGTGTCACGCACGGTTACGCGGCAAAGCACCGGCTGGCTTTGGAGGAGTTTGACGAGGTTGAAGCCTGCGCCTTTGTCGTTTTGTTCTAATAGGATGGCGCGCGGATCAATGCCCAGAAAATTCTGACCATTCCACTGGCCGTGGTCGTTTCGTTGTCCGGGAAATTTTTTTGCATGCCATGATGCAAAGCGTTCGTTGAGCAAGAGGTTCAGTTCAAAGTGAACGTGAGCACGATCTTTGGAGATGCCTTGGCGCGTATTGGCGGTGCGACCCATCACGCCGATCTGTTCGCCGCTTTTGATGGTTGAGCCAGCTTTCAAGTCCTCGCGGACTTCGCGCAAGTGTGCATACGTCGAATAGATTTCGATGCCATCAATCGTGTGGCGCAGGATGATGTAGTTACCGTAGTTGGAGAGTGCAGATTTGCGGTTAATGTAGGCAACCGTTCCGTCGCTTGTCGTGTTGACGGGATCGGCGGGTTCGCCGTTTTTGTCGCGTTGCAGGCAGCGGATGTCGATTCCTTCGTGCATCTGCCAACCTTCGGTGCGAACGCAACCAAAACAGCCGCTCGTCCATGGTTTGCCGACGGTGGGAACAAAAAACTTTTCACCGCCCCCGTTGGCGTCGTAAAGGGCTCGGTTGGCGGTGGGAAGATTGAACGTCTCGGCAACTAGGAGTTGTCCGGTAAGTGAGCCGACTCCGATGACGAAATGAATGAATTGCCGGCCGGCGAAACGGAAACACCTCACTTTGTTCCTCCGTTTTTCGCATTTTCAGGAGCTTTTTTCTTTTTTGGTTCTTTGAAGCCTGCGGCTTTGTTCCAACCTTTCACAATGGTGTCAGCCTCTTCTCGGTCAGCATCAGGCGAGAATGAAAGGTTGCCATCGGAGATGCGACGCATGATTAGGGGGGCAGCGAGCCAGCGGTCAAAGACGTTCGTGCCCTGACGAAACTGGCTGCGGATTGCGAAACGGCGTTGCGGATTAGTAGAGGAATATTGTTCGAGCAAGTGTTGACCTTGTTGGTTCAACTGGATGGAGAGTATGAATTCATCACCGCTCTCGACCACTTTAGCGGCACTGATGTCTGTCTCGTTGAGGAATGGCGTCTTCTCGATGGTCACCGAAATTGGCGAGGTGCGAATGACGGAAACCTTTTCAGTCATATCCGATGGATTATTTGGAGCTTCGAGATGGACGCGTAAACTGGCGATTTGATTTTTTGATTTAGATGGGAATGATTCGCAGCCGCCGCCTACGACGAGCGCGGCAGCTAGCAACAAATAGATGTTGAATCGTGGCGGACGAATTACCATAGTATTCACACGAAATCGTAACACGAAAGCAAAGTAAAGACTGATATGGGACAACAAACTAACAAGACCACCAAACGAAAACGCGCCAACGCCTATATGAAGCGCAAAGCCACGGCTGTTAAAGCAAAAATCAAGATTAAGAAGAAGACCGCCTGACGGTTCTTGATGAATCAAAAGCCGCCCGATATGGGCGGCTTTTTGTTTTTGTGCGTTCATACAAGATGCACGCGCCCTTGTCGCCATCGCAACCCCTCCGCTAATTGCATTTACTGATGCCATGTCATGTATATGCGTGTCAGACAAAGCAAGCCATGGTGGCCGATAACCAACTGTTAGGCGATAAGGTCGCCCTTTTCCTCTGATGGCGGCCAGAGGGTTTTGGGTGGTTCAGACGCTTTTTCCACTAATTGCACAACGGGCTCGGGGGGGGCGATTAGGTCACTCTTCTGCAGATACGCGCGTTGGATGTCTGCGTAGGCCCTCGTCTCGTCATAATTGAGCCGCGGCGGGAGCAGTTTTGTTGAATCCAACCCACAAACCAGCCTGCCAAAGTCTGTGCCGATCCCGAGCAGTCGAGACATCTGACTCAAACTCGGTATGCCGTGAGGATGACGCTGATGATAATTATCCACATTTTCGAGTCAGCCTCAGGAGGCATAAACATATCGAAAGACTCACTTCCTCGACTGCAAGAACTCTGACAACTTCGTGCCATCGGCAACCTGCGTCTCAATCTTCAGGAGGTTCGTCATGAAATACACGACGCCAATCGGGATCGTGATCACCAAGAATCCCAGTAGGGTCAGGATGAGCCAACTCCCATGCCATTCATATTGTGTAACTTTATCCATCGGTCTTCCTTTGTTTTAGTGGGTGATTTGCTCTGCCGCCTTGCATTGAGACTGAGCAACTGGTTTGGCGTCAAACACAGTCATAGGTTGCCTAGCGAGTCTGCGCTTTTGGTTTTGGTCTTCAAGTGTTTTTATTTTTTGGAAAGCCGTGTGCGCGGTGGAAGCAGTGGAAGACAACGGTTCTGGATCGTGAGCTGATGTTGTTTGAGGGGAGGGTGTTGGTCGAGTAAATCGCTACGCCCCGTTTTACGGGGCTTCGCTTCACGCGATTTTGAAAAGTGATGAATATTTCCTACGTTTATGTTTTGCAGTGGGAATCTGATGACGGGCTATACATCGGTTTCTCGACGGATTTGCGGCGGCGGCTCAAAGAGTACCAGGCGGAGAAGTCGTTTGCAACGTCGTATCGAGGGCCGTGGAGGTTGATTTATTACAAAGCTTATTTGGAAAAGGCCGATGCGCTCGGCCGGGAGAAGTTTTTGAAGAGTGGCTGTGGGCGTCGTTTTTTGAAGGCTCAATTGAGACATCATTTGTTAAACTACCCGGTGCGGCCCGCCGCCAAGCGGTTTTACGCGGCAGGATTTACTCGGTCATGCAGATTTGGCCGCTACTCAAATTTACACGCATGTGATGAATAAGCCACGGATCGCGGCGGCGGAGTCCGCTGGAGGGGTGGCCGGCATTGGCGCGGATGGATTTAGGTTTTATATCTGCACAAATCAAAAGCCGCCCGAAATGGGCGGCTTTTTTGCTGGGATGAACGGAGACGCTCCCCGGCCATCTGATGGCGAGACAGTGGGGTCAGTTGGAGCGGATGTAATCGTCTGCTTCTATGACACTGCTGTCATCAAATCTGCGGTTTGGTCCGGCGGAGCGGATGAGGATGTTGGCCTCGGAGAAGTAAATTTTGAGCGGCGTGCCCCACGGATCCACGTATTCGCTCTTTTCGTTCAACTCATTCTTGCGACCGACGAGGATAATGACGTTTTTTCCATTTTCGCCTGACAATGCTTTTGCGATGTTCGCATTGCCGCCTGTTGGGTAACTGCCTACGCGCTCTTTGTATTTTTGAAGGCCCACGAAGAGGTTATCCACATCCTCGTTGTATCTTGTGGTTCGGGCATTGGCGCGGAGTGTGGACCATGCTCTTGAAGCCCAAAGTGCGCAGAGGACCACGGTAATCAAGCCGATGCCGACGAGTATTTTTCTCATGCAGGATCAATTTAGCAGGGGGAATACCAACAAGGGGAAGCATTCTGACTGCTGGAGGGCGTTATGGATGTCGCAGACCCATCGCTGCCCGGTATCGGGACTGTTCAAGTCATGTGGTCGCGGTCTTCCCAAGCCTGTTTCAACTCCGAAATCAATACTTGGAACTGAGCGCGACGGACTTTAGTTTAAGGCGTGTTTCGTCCCTGCATTGATCTTCGAGACGGCAAGGTTGTTCAGATAGTCGGTGGCACGCTGAGTGACAACCCGGCGGATGTGCGTACTAACTACGTCTCCGAACGCCCTGCGTCATGGTTCGCTGACCTTTATAAACGCGACCATCTCACCGGCGGCCACATCATTCTATTGGGTGCTGGCAATGAAACGTCTGCGCGTGAAGCTTTGGCGGCGTATCCGGGCGGAATGCAGATTGGCGGCGGGGTGAATGCGTCCAATGCCCGCAGCTGGCTGGAAGCTGGGGCGTCCCACGTCATCGTCACGAGCTGGGTATTTCGTGAGGGGCGCGTGGATGAGCCACGGCTGGCAGAATTGGTCAAGCTGGTCGGCCGCGAGCGGCTTGTGCTGGACTTGAGCTGCCGGAAGCGCGATGGAAATTATTACGTGGTCACAGATCGTTGGCAGAAGTTCACCGATGTGACGCTGTCTGCGGCGACGTTTAAAAAGTTTTCAAACTTGTGCGCGGAGTTTTTGATCCATGCAGTGGATGTCGAAGGGCTGTGTCGCGGCATTGATGGCGAGCTTGTGGAGAAACTGGCCGCTTGGTCTTCCATTCCCGCGACCTATGCTGGGGGCGCGAATTCTCTCACCGATCTTGAAACGGTTCGGCGATTGAGTCAGGGCAGGGTAGGGCTGACGATCGGCTCCGCGCTGGACATCTTCGGCGGCGAAGGCGTGCGCTACGAGGACGCGGTCAATTTCAATCGTAGCCACTGTTGAGGCGCGGCAGACCTGGAAAATGGTTTTGACTTGGATGGCGAGTAGTCGTTAAGGTTTAATAGGTTTTGGTTGGGGTCGTAGCTCAGTTGGTAGAGCACCACAATGGCATTGTGGGGGTCATCGGTTCGAACCCGTTCGGCTCCACCATCCAAAACAAGAAGCCTGCAACTCTGTTTGCAGGCTTTTTTTATTGGCTCAAGCCTCTCGTTTCCGGCCTGACGGGTTGGACGATTCCGCGATTTGAGGATGCACCTTGTTTTTACAAATTTTATGAATAGGAGAGGGATAAAGAGGATTCTCAACTCAACCCCGTTCTGAAAACGCAACTGGCCCGCCTGCTGGTTGTCTGGACGTGGTGATTGGCTATGACGACCGTGGCCCCGGTTGCGGTTACGCCGCACGTAGTTCAGAAAATATCCCAGTGCTGTGGCTGTGGTTAGCTAGCCAGAAATCCAAAATGCAATTCGGAATCCCTTGTCGGAAACGCGTTTGTTAAAACTCGGCGTGACTCTGGTTAACCGTAATAATACAGAATACAGCCAGTGGCATTTCCTGATCAATACCGGGAAAAACTTCCACCAAATAACTTGCTTCATCTGCCAGTGACGGCATTTTGAGGTTCGTTTTACAGGCATTAAAAACATGAAGGGAATTATTCTAGCAGGCGGGGCCGGTTCTCGGCTTTATCCGTTGACACTTGTTGCGAGTAAGCAGCTCCAGCCGGTGTATGACAAACCGATGGTTTATTATCCGCTGACGACTTTGGTGGAGGGTGGCATCAAGGAGCTCTGCCTTATCTCCACGCCGCATGATTTGCCGCGCTTCAAGCAATTGCTTGGCGACGGATCGCGCTTTGGGCTGACGATTGATTATCGCGAGCAGGAAAAACCAGCGGGTATCGCGCAGGCGTTTCTGATCGCCGAATCATTCATCGGGAATGACAACGTGACGTTGATCCTTGGCGACAACATTTTTTATGGCGGCGATGCTTTTGGCCGCGCGTTCTCGGAATTTAAAGGGGGCGCTACAATCTTTGGTTATCACGTCAATGATCCCGAACGTTACGGCGTGGTGGAATTTGATGCGAGCGGTCAGGCAATTTCGATCGAAGAAAAACCCAAGCACCCCAAGAGCAATTATGCAGTGCCAGGGCTGTACATCTACGATAATGAGGTGCTGAATATCGTCAGAAATCAAAAGCCATCTGCGCGCGGTGAGCTTGAGATCACGGACGTGAATGTGACGTATCTCAAACGCGGCAAGCTGCGCGTCTCGCGACTTCCACGAGGGTTTGCGTGGCTGGATGCGGGCACGAGCAGCAGCCTGCATGAAGCTAGCGCGTATGTTCAGACGATCGAGAAGCGAGCGGGCGTCAAGATTGGCTGCCCAGAGGAGGCGGCGTTTCGAGCTGGGACTCTTTCACTGCCTCAACTGAATGAACTTACGGGCAAAATGCCCAACTGCGAATACCGGGACTATCTTGCGTCCGTGGTGGCTGAAGCAAACCGACTCAAAAACGAAAAATGATACTTCTTCTTGGCGGCACGGGTTACATCGGGCAGGCATTTGCGACGGAGCTTCAGCGGCGGAACAAGCCGTTCGTGACGCTCTCTAGGCGTGAATTGGATTACGCGCGCTTCGATCAGCTCTTGAGCTTTCTGAAATCGCGCAAGCCAGAGTTCGTCGTCAACGCAGCGGGCTACACCGGCAAACCAAACGTCGACGCGTGCGAAGTGGCAAAGGCTGACACTCTTGTTGGAAATGCTATGCTCCCGCAAACCATCGCGCACGCGTGTGCGGCGATGAATATCCCGTGGGGGCACGTTTCATCTGGCTGCATCTACTCTGGAGCAAAGGTGAAGATTGGCGGGGTGGTCCGCACCGAGAAAGACATGACGAGGCCCGAGATGCGGGAGTTAGTGGCGAAGTCGCCTGAGAATATTTTGGGTTTCACCGAGACGGATACACCGAATTTTTCATTCCGCGACCTGCCGTGCAGTTTTTATAGTGGCACCAAAGCGTTGGGTGAAGAGGTTCTAGCTGGCATTGGCCAGAGTTACATTTGGCGATTAAGAATCCCGTTCGATGAACAGGACAGCGCCCGAAACTATCTGAGCAAAGTGCAGCGTTATCAGAAGGCTTACGACAACATCAACTCGATTTCGCATCGCGGTGATTACGCTAAAGCGTGTCTGGATCTGTGGGAGAAGCGCGCTGCTTATGGTGCTTACAATGTGACCAATCCTGATTTCATCTCCACGAGGGAAGTCGTTGGGATGATCGAGAAACTCTTGAAGCCCAATCGCAAGTTTGAGTTCTGGGAAAGTGACGAAGAATTTTACAAAATTGCGGCCAAGACCCCTCGCTCAAATTGTGTGATGGATGTCACGAAGTTGCTCTCGGCCGGCGTGAAAATTCGTTCGGTCAGGGAAGCGGTGGAGACTTCGCTGAAAAACTGGAAACCGGAAAACATTTAACTGGAAATCTACTGTGAACTTACTTGTCACTGGCGGCGCTGGATTCATCGGATCAAACCTGATCCAACACATCATCGAAAAACCTGAGATCAAGAAGCTCATCAATCTGGATTGCCTCACCTACGCTGGGCATCCAGCGAATCTTGAAACGGTCTCCAAGAATTCTAAATACGTTTTTGAGAAAGTGGATTTGCGGGACAAGGCGGCAGTCATCCGAGTTGTGGAGCAGCACGGCATCACGCATGTCATGCACCTAGCGGCGGAATCGCATGTGGATCGCTCGATCACAGGGCCTGGAGATTTCATCAGCACCAACATCGTGGGCACATTCAATCTGCTCGAAGCGTGTCGTGCGTTCTGGGTTGGCAAGTTTGATGACAAGCGCTTTCATCACGTCTCGACTGATGAGGTCTATGGCTCGCTCGGCGCGACGGGATATTTTACTGAAACAACTCCTTACGCCCCCAACTCGCCTTACTCAGCCAGCAAAGCGTCCAGCGACATGATCGTCCGCGCGTATCATCACACTTACGGGCTGAACACGGTGATAACGAATTGCTCGAACAACTACGGGCCGTTTCAGTTTCCTGAGAAGTTGATCCCGGTGGTCATACAGAATTGTCTCTCGCGGAAAAACATTCCTGTTTACGGAGATGGCATGAATGTGCGCGATTGGCTTTATGTGCGCGATCATGCGGAAGCGCTATGGCAGGTCTTGAATCGCGGCAAGACAGCGGAGACCTACAACATCGGTGGTCACAATGAGTGGGCGAACATCAATATTGTGAAACTCATCTGCGATCTAATCGACGAGATGTCTCCGGAATCCGGGGGCAAAACGCAAACGCTGATCACCTATGTGAAAGATCGTCCGGGGCACGACCGGCGATACGCTATCGATGCGAGCAAACTTCAAAATGAGTTGGGTTGGGTACCTGCCTACACGTTTGAGAAAGGCATTCGGGAGACGGTGCGTTGGTATCTCGACAACCAGGCATGGGTCAAAACGGTTTTGGCAAAGCCAGCTCACTGAGAGTGTTTGCAGGGGTTTTGGAAAACGGGCGCATCCCTGATGCGCCCGTTTTTTGGATTGAGTCACGCCCTGTCGTTGGTCGTGTCACTCTGTCGGATTTTAAGAGATTAGTGCGCGGCTTACATCTTTCACTCTGACTTCCTTCTCCGTTTCAATCCGCCGTTAAATATTTCAGGATGAGTAAACCGTAAAAATTACAGGCAA
>WBXK01000007.1 GCA_008933055.1 Verrucomicrobiota bacterium
AGGCCAGCCGACCATCCTGTTCATCGACGAAATCCATCGCTTCAACAAATCGCAGCAGGATATTTTGCTACCCGATGTCGAAAGTGGCGTCATCCGGCTCATCGGCGCGACCACGCACAATCCGTTTTTCTTCGTTAACTCCCCGCTGGTCTCGCGATCGCAAATCTTCGAGCTACGTCCGTTGACCGAGGAAGATTTGTTCAACCTGCTCCAACGCGCCTTGCGTGACGAAGAACGCGGCGTCGGCTACCTGAAACTCGAAGCGGACGAGAAAGCCATCCGCCATCTCGCGACGATGGCTGACGGAGACGCACGCAAATGCCTGAACGCGCTGGAAATTGCCGCGCTCACCACAAACCCCGGCGCGGACGGCGTCATACACATTGATCTCACCGTTGCCGAGCAAAGCATCCAGAAGAAAGCCATCGTCTATGACGGCGATGGTGACGCTCACTACGACACGATCTCCGCCTTCATCAAATCTATGCGCGGCAGCGATCCCGACGCCGCGCTCTACTGGCTGGCCAAGATGATACACGCTGGCGAAGACCCGCGGTTCATCACGCGCCGCATCGTCATCTGCGCTGCGGAAGATGTTGGCCTCGCCGACCCCATGGCGCTCGTGCTGGCGAACGCCGCGCATCAGGCGGCGGAATTCATCGGCTGGCCGGAAGCGCGCATTCCCATCGCCGAAGCCACGATTTACATCGCCACCGCCAATAAGAGTAACAGCGCCTACAAAGCGATCGATGCCGCGCTGGAAGACGTCCGCTCCGGTCGCACCCTCGCCGTGCCCGAACATCTGCGCGACGGTAGTTACTCTGGGGCGAAACGCCTCGGCCACGGCGTCGGCTACCAATACGCGCACGACGGCAAAGACCATTTTGTGGCGCAGGATTATCTCGGCGAGGACAAGCGCTACTACGAACCTACCGAACAAGGCGTGGAAAAGAAAATCAAGGAACGGTTAGATAATTGGCGGAAGCAGGCCGAATCCGCGCACAAAAAAACTGTGGGGTAAATGGCGTTCTTCAAAAAACGTTATGGGTCTTCGATGGTGTCTATAGAAGCACGAATCTGAATTCAGCAAACGCATTATTTCTTTCGCCGCCTTAAATGGGGGGCGGGTTGGGGATTGCACTGAGCGTGATAGGGAAATGCTATGGGCTCGCCTCAAATAAAGAAATGAAATTTCCTCGTTGTGGATTGGCTATCCACAATTAATGGTTTAGCGACAGGTAAAAGTTACCCCCTGAAAAGCCTGTGATTGCTAAATTCTAAGTTTCTTCGTTAGTGAACGCTATTGATCAGCCGATTTCATAAGGCGATTTCGTTCACGTAAGAATTCAATAACAGCGGGTAGGATGGAGAGGAAAATGATCGCCAGTACGACCACGGAAAAGTTTTTCTTCACCCAAGGAAGGTTGCCGAAGAAATAGCCTATTGGTAACAGCAGGCCGATCCATAGCACCGCACCGCTGACATTGAAACCCATGAACCGTGAGTAGGTCATCTTGCCGATGCCTGCGATGAACGGCGCGAAGGTTCGAACGATGGGAACAAAGCGCGCAATGATTATGGTCTTGCCGCCGTAGCGTTCGTAGAAGTCATGCGTTTTTTGGATATGTTGCGGCTTGATTAGTCGCGGGAGTCTACGTGGCAGCGTGTCCCCAAACTTTTTACCTACCCAGTAATTTACAGAATCACCAAGAATGGCTGCCACTATCAGTGTAGGAAGTAATATCCAGATATTGAGTCCGTCCGGTCTAGCAGCGAGCGCCCCGACGGCGAATAGTAAAGAATCTCCTGGCAGAAATGGCGTCACCACTAGCCCTGTCTCGCAAAACACAATCAAGAAAAGAATGACATATAGCCACGGTCCGAACTGGGCCACCATATCGTCAAGATGCTTGCTCATGTGCAATATCAAATCTATGCACTTCTTCAGAAATTCCATGGGGCTGGAAGTTAGTGACACGAAGCCTCAAAGGGAAGATTGAATTGCGCGTTGGTTTTGTTGCGCTGGGTGTTTTGCACTTCCCGTCAAGCGGGCTTGCGGTCTAACCTCTCGCCATCATGGAGTTTTTCGCAATGATTGATCGGTTGGGTGGCTTCACCGATGGGCGATTTTTCTGGATCGAGTGGCACTTCTGGAAGGTGATCGGCTGGTTGGGTAACCTCGTGTTCACGTCGCGCTTTATCATCCAATGGATCGCCACGGAAAAAAAGAAACGCGTCGTAGTGCCGTCTGCCTTCTGGTGGTTGAGTCTTGTGGGGACTTTGCTGCTCTTGAGCTACGCGTTGTTCGGCAAGAAGGATTCAGTATTCATCTTCGCCTACGCGTTCTCGTGGATTCCTTACATCCGCAACCTTGTCATCCATCGTAGGCACAAAAAAGCGCACACGGCTTGTCCCGCGTGCGCCAATGTATGTGCGCCTGAATCCAATTTTTGTTCTGCGTGCGGCGCAAAGTTGCCGGAGGATTCGACCTCTGCGGGGTAAGATTACTACTTCTTGGGGGCGGCAGTCGGAGTGGCGACCGCTGGTTTCACAGAGGCGGGCGTTGCTGCGGGAGCAGTTGTTGGAGCGGGTGCACCGGGTTGACGTTGGACGTACTTGCCTAGCACGGCACCGAAGTCTGGATGGCCTTTTGCATAATCCATAAGTTGCGCGAGGAATTTATTAGCGATTGGATCCTGAGCCTTTGACGCCTCTGCCACCTGGGTCGCCTGCGGTCGGAGGAGTGTGAGTGCTTGACCATTCCGGCGGACTTCAAGCGCTAGAAAACCAGCTAGGCAGACGGCTACGACCACCAACGCGACTCGTAATGAATGAGTCTGACGTTCGAGTTCGGCGAATTGTTGTTTGAGTTCGCTCAGCTCTGATGTGTCAGCAGTTTTTGACGGGGCGGAAATGTTTTGTTCGCTCATAAGAATAGAAAATTGGAATGGATCTTATTTGGCTGCTGGCTTCGTGCCAGCAGCTTTCGGTTTGAGGTTGTTGACTTCAAGGATCGGATCAATCGACGGATTACGTTTGCTGTATTCCATGCAGTCGGCGATCAAGCTGTTCAAGAACTGCTGCTTGTTCTGATACTCTACGATCTTGGATTGCAGATTCCTTACTTCCCGTGTCTTGAAGAAGTATTGGATGGAGCAGACTGCCAGCGCGATGACTGCGATGGCCAGTGCCCAGTTAAGGATGGTTGTTGTTCCGTTTTTTTTCATATCAATTGTTTGACGAGTTTAGCGGCTCAAAGCGTTATGTCCATTGAGTTTTTAGGGACGAATCGAGTCAGGGCGCAATCATAAAAACATTGGGAGACGGTTTTATCTATTTAGAATAATTCCAAACATTGACTCACAACTGTGGCTGGCTAGAATGTTTTTTTGATGACTCAGGTAGAGAACCGTAAGATTGAACGCGAACTGGGCGAGAGGCTGGCGACGAGCGGCTTTCGCTTCACGTCGCAGCGGCGGTGTGTCTATGACGTGCTGTTGCACAAGCTCGATCATCCGACGGCTGAAGACGTTTTCAGTCGTGCCAAGAAGGCGATGCCAGAGATTTCCCACGCCACAGTATATAACTGCCTTGATGCGCTCGTGGAATGTGGCTTGGCGCGTCAGGTCCATCTGGAGCGGGGCGCCACGCGGTATTGCCCGAATATGGAAGAGCATTGCCATTACATTTGCGATGAGTGTGGCGAGGTGTTCGATGTGATGCTGCCGACGGATGGCGCGTTGATGCCCAAGCCCAAAGGGTTTCAAGTGGATCACTACGATATCGCCGTCCACGGACTTTGCGCGGATTGCGCGCGGAAAAAGAAATAAATTTTCATGAGCACAGCGACCGACACAATCGAAGATCTGGTAAAGACGGAATACAAATACGGCTTCGTCACGGACGTGGAGACGGAGTCCGCGCCGCCGGGATTAAGCGAGGACACCATCCGCATGATCTCGCGCAAGAAGAACGAGCCGGAGTGGTTGCTTGATTGGCGGCTCAAATCCTACCGCCATTGGCTCACGATGACCGAGCCGACGTGGCAGAAGGCGCATCACGAGAAGATTGATTATCAGGCCATTGTTTATTTTTCGCAGCCGAAGCCTAGGAAGGACGCGCCGAAGAGTCTGGATGAAGTTGATCCGAAGCTGCTCGAAACTTACGAGAAACTTGGCATTCCGTTGCGCGAACGAGGGCGGTTGGCGGGCGTGGCGGTGGACGCGATTTTCGACAGCGTATCTGTCGGCACGACATTTAAGAAGCAACTCGGCGAGAAGGGCGTGATCTTCTGTTCGTTCACCGAAGCGGTGCATGAACATCCTGAGTTGGTTAAAAAATATCTTGGGTCGGTCGTGCCCTACACGGATAATTTTTACGCAGCACTGAACTCGGCGGTCTTCACCGACGGTTCGTTCTGCTATATCCCAAAGGGCGTGCGCTGTCCCATGGAGCTTTCCACTTACTTCCGAATCAACGCGGCGAATACAGGGCAGTTCGAGCGCACACTCATCATCGCTGATGATGGAGCTCATGTGAGTTATCTCGAAGGTTGCACGGCACCGATGCGTGATGAAAATCAATTGCACGCCGCGGTCGTGGAACTCGTTGCGCTCGACGATGGCGAGATTAAATACTCGACGGTGCAGAACTGGTATCCCGGCGACGAGAACGGCAAGGGCGGCATCTACAATTTCGTCACTAAGCGCGGTCTGTGCAAAGGCCGGAACTCTAAGATCACTTGGACTCAGGTTGAAACCGGTTCGGCGATCACTTGGAAATATCCGAGCTGCATTTTGCTTGGCGATAATTCCAAGGGGGAATTTTATTCCGTAGCGGTGACGAACAATTATCAGCAGGCTGACACCGGCACAAAGATGGTTCATATCGGGAAGAACACGAGCAGCACTATCATCTCCAAGGGGATCTCGGCGGGGCACGGGCAGAACAGCTATCGTGGTCTGGTGAAAATTGCGAAGAGCGCTACTAATGCGCGGAACTTTTCGCAGTGCGACTCGATGTTGATCGGGTCGAAGTGCGGCGCGCACACGTTCCCTTACATTGAGGTCAAGAACACCACCGCAAGCGTAGAGCATGAAGCCTCAACGTCGAAGATCGGCGAAGACCAGATTTTTTATTGCAACCAGCGCGGCATCGAAACGCAGGATGCAGTGAACATGATCGTGAACGGATTTTGCAAAGAAGTGTTCAAGGAGCTCCCCATGGAGTTTGCCGTGGAAGCGCAAAAACTGCTGGGGGTGAGTCTCGAAGGCAGCGTTGGATAAAATTTAGACCATGAGCAATCAACCTATTCTCGAAATCAAAAACCTCCACGCTGGCGTGGAGAATAAACAAATCCTCAAAGGCTTCAGCCTCACGATTTATCCTGGCGAAGTCCATGCATTGATGGGCTTGAACGGCAGCGGCAAGAGCACCCTCGCGGCCATTTTGGCCGGTCGCGAAGGCTACGATGTGACCGAAGGCATTGTGAAATATCTCGGCAAAGATTTGCTGGAACTTGATCCTGAAGAGCGGGCCCGCGAGGGCGTTTTTCTCGCTTTCCAATATCCTGTCGAGATCCCTGGCGTGAACAGCACTTACTTCCTCAAGGCCGCGTTGAATGAAGTTCGCAAGCACAAGGGGCAACCCGAACTCGATGCGATTGAATTCCTCGCGCTCGTTAAGGAAAAGGTGAAGCTGCTTGATTTGAACGATGATCTGCTCAAGCGTTCGGTCAACGAAGGTTTCTCGGGCGGAGAAAAGAAACGCGCCGAGATTTTCCAGATGGCCGTGCTCGAGCCAAAGCTCGCCATTCTCGACGAGACGGACTCCGGTCTGGACATTGACGCTCTCAAGGTTGTTTCCAGCGGCGTGAACAAACTCAAGCGCGCCGACTCTGCGCAACTCGTTATCACGCACTATCAACGTTTGCTGAATTACATCATCCCGGATCACGTTCATGTCATGGCAGATGGGCGTATCATCAAGTCCGGCGGCAAAGACCTTGCGCTGGAACTTGAAGCTCACGGGTACGATCGCATCGTTAAAGCGGCTGCAGTGACGGCGTGATTGGTTGCTCGAAGCATTTCAGGGCGGCCCCCAGTGGCCGCCCTTTTCCTTTCCGTAAGCTTGCTGGCGTGGGTGTCGGCGGATTAGCCTGACACTGATGCGTCTGTTGGACCGATATCTCCTGCGGGAATTGCTCGCGCCGTTTGCTTACTGCCTCGGCGGCTTCCTCATGTTCTGGATCTCCTCTGATCTGTTCAAAGAGATGGGTGAATTCCAGAAAGCGCAGATGACCCTCGGTGATATAGCCGAATATTATTTTGTTACCTCGCCGGAATTGATCTCAATCGTCCTCCCGGTCGCGCTCCTGCTCGCAATGCTCTACGCATTGACGCAACACGCGCGGCACAACGAGATCACCGCCATGCGCGCCGCAGGCATCGGTTTGTGGCGGCTAGCCTTGCCGTATCTGGTCACGGGCTTTTTTTTAAGCGTCGCTCTGTTTGTCATCAATGAATTGTGGTCGCCCGATGCCGATGTGCGCGGAGAATTCATCAAAGCTCGACACGCCCAGAAAGGAGGAGTCAAAAGCGATCCGAGCCTCGTGCAGAACCTTGGATTCGTCAACGCCCGCGACGGACGCAACTGGACCATCAAGTTGTTCAACACCGAAACGATGGAGATGACTCAGCCTGTTGTTATCTCGACGGAGAGGGACGGTTCGCAACTTTCACTTTACGCGAGCAGCGCGGTCCGTAGTAATGGCATGTGGTTCTTTTTTTATGTGCGCGAATTCAGGGGCGATCCCGGCTCTAAGACTGCGCCCGTGCCAACGATTCAAGCCGACGTAATGCCGCGTCCGGATTTCAACGAGACGCCGGACGAAATCCGCAGCGAATTGCGGATCAAGGCTCGGATGGTCGCAAAGAATCGTCACAATAAGAAAGACATCCCGCTTGCGGAGATTAAAGATTACGTCGCCATCCATCCGAACATCAGTGGCGCGGAAAAATCGTGGCTCGACACCATGATGCATAGTCGCATCGCGGGTCCGTGGAAATGTCTAGTGGTGGTGCTTATTGCGCTGCCGTTCGGCGCAGCGGCAGGCGCGCGGCGGAATGTTTTCGCGGGAGTCGCAGGCAGTATCGTGATTTGCTTTGCGTACTTTGTGCTGACGGAGATCAGTCTTGCAGGTGGCACAGCGGGGACGATTCCTCCGTGGCTTGCGGGTTGGTTGCCTAACATGGCATTTACATGGTTGGCTGTCTGGCTTACAAGGAGGGCGAGATGAGTGACGAACTCGCAGACCTGAAAGCGCGATATGAGCGGCTCAAGCTGCTTTACCAAGTCGGCAGTGTGATCCACTCCACGCTAGATCCGCAAACCGCTCTCTCGCTCATCGCACGGGAGGCGGCGCGGCTTATGGGGGCGTCGAGTTGTTCGGTGATTCTCGTTAATCCTACCACCGGTTTTCTGGAGATCGAAGCGTCTGAAGGTTTGCCGGACATTGCACGCGGACTTAAACTTCGCGTTGGCGAAGGGCTCACCGGTTGGGTGGCGCAAAGCGGAAAACCCGCGCGCGTCGGCGATGTGGTGGAAGACAAACGCTACATAATGCTCCGCGCTGAAGTTCGCTCGGAGCTCGCCGTGCCGCTCGAAGTCGCTGGCGAAGTTCGCGGCGTTTTGAATGTGGACTCGGATCGGCTGAATGCGTTCAGTGCGGACGATCAGGAGTTGCTAGAATCTCTCGCCTCTCAAGCCGCACGCGTGATCCAAAATACCTGGCTCTTCGAGCAATTGCGTCTCAAAGCGCGCTTGCTTGAGTCTCTTGCCAGCGTGAGTCGCACCATCAATTCTGCTCTCAACCTAGACGAGGTGTTACAAACGATCACGCGTGACGCCGCTGTGTTGATGCAGGCGAAGATGTGTTCGTTGATGATGCTGGATGAGACTCGGGCTTGGCTGGATCTGCGTGCGAGCCATGGGGCAGGGGATGATTACATCAGCAAGCCCCGATTGAATGTGGGTGAAACTCTTCTCGGAGCGGTGGTGCGTCGTAAGAAGGCTGTGCATGTGGACAATGTGCAAACTTCTTCTGGCTATCAGAATGTCGAAGTCGCTCGGCGCGAAGGGTTAGTCTCACTCCTGAGCGTGCCGCTGATGTTTTCCAATGAAGCCATCGGCACGTTGAATATTTATACCGCTGCGCCCTACAAATTTTCCAACGAAGAGATCCGCATCCTTTCTGCATTTGCGGAATTGTCGGCTATTGCGATTGAAAAGGCGCGGATGTACGAGCGGCTCGTGGATGCCGAGGAATACATGCGGCAGAACGAGAAACTTTCCGCGCTCGGTTTGCTTGCGGCAGAGGTCGCTCACGAAATCCGCAATCCACTCACGGTGATGAAGATGTTGTATCACTCGCTGGACTTGAAATTTCCCGCCAAGGACCCGCGCTCAGAGGACGCGCGGCTTATGGGCGAAAAGATCGAGCACCTGAACAAGATCGTGGAGCGTATTCTAGATTTCGCGCGCACCACCGAGCCGAACCTTGCGCCCGTGCATTTGAATGCCGTAGTGGAAGAGCTTTGTCTGCTCGTGCGCCATAAGCTGGCAAATCAAGGCGTGAAGTTGGTTCTCGCCCTGCAACGTGAGCTTCCGACCGTGATGGGTGATGCGATGCAACTCGAACAGGCTTTCCTCAATCTCATTCTCAACGCCAGCGAAGCGATGATCGATGAGGGCTCAATTACTATCACCACACGCACGACTCAGGCACAGGTGGTGATCGAGTTCGCAGACACGGGCGAAGGCATGACCGAGGAGCAATGCTCAAAGGCGTTCCGATCCGTCCTCAATACGACTAAAGCCAAAGGCACCGGCCTCGGCCTCGCCATCGTGGGCCGCACGATGGAGACACACGGCGCGGAGCTGGACATCCAATCGCAGCTTGGACGCGGAACGACCATCATGGTGAAATTTCCGATCTGAGCGTAGCCTGAAAGTGCCGCTGGCGTTGAAAGAATATGCCAGAACCAAAAAAAATCAACTACGGCAAATTCGCGCCCGCTTTGGGTGCTTGCGATTTCACTCTGCGTAATCGCCGTGTGTCTCTTATTGCTGGTCGTCAAAACGATTTCAACGCGGGAGGAATCAGGGAGAAAAGCATTTGTAGACGCGGCCACAAAAGAAGATGCGGCTTTGCGAAAATCTTTACCCGTCCGTCAGCCTGCAATTGAGAAGCCAAACCGCACAGTTGGTAATTCACCAACGAATGCGAGCCCCGCTCAGGCTTTGATTCACTTGAAGCAAACTTGACGTCACGGCGACCACGGTGACAACTGTTTTCCCCGTATTCGCTGGTAGCGTGATCACGAATCCTGAGTCGTCTCGCATCCTTGCTGAGACTGCGACCATTACTCGGCGAGTCATATTGCGGGGCACGCCTCCGGCGGAAACAATTCTTCAGTTGCCAGAACTCAGTCCGTGCGCGCTGTTGCAGACTAACACGCAGACCACAAATCTGTTCGGCGTTGGAGCAGGCAAAGGACTGGCTGATGTGGTGATTGAGATTCAGAGGATTCGCGGCACCGGAAATCCGATCCTGCGCCCCGCTTTACGTGCGGTGAAGATCGGGTTCGCTAACTGTGAAATATTGCCTATTGTCAGCGTCATCACGCGCAATTATGAACTTTTCTTTGAAAGCGGGGACAATGTGATGCACACACCTCGTATTACTTCCACCGATCTTCTGCCGAGCACCACTATCTCGTTTTCGCTTGCGGCGATGTCGATTCGTCAAGTCTCCGGCATCATTCCGACGGAGTTGTTCATGCCTGTCACCTGCGACGACCATCCGTCGGAAAAAGCCGTCATTTCAGTCGTGCCGCATCCGCTCTTTGCGTTGACGGATACGAACGGAAACTTCACCATCACCAAAGTTCCTCACGGCAAATATTTATTGCGCGCGCTGCATCGCGGAGTGTCGTCCATCAATCGATTGATCCGCGAAGTAACGGCGGGCAAATCTGAAATCGTGCCGGTGAATTTCGTCGTAGACTCTCCACGGAGTTGAGCGTTCACCGGAGGTTTAGGGCATTCTCCAGCCCAGTAATAAAATCACCCCGCCCTCGAGCGTCACTAACAGCGGGATTAGACCCCGCGACGAACCTAAGAACGGCGGGAACGGCCAGTGAAATCCAAGAACCGTCGGTGCTAGGAGATCTGTTGTGGATGGAGGATCATTTTCAGCCAACGCACGCGCCAGAGCATTCGCTGGGAATATAGTGTTCTCCGGGGCATCTCCGTAATAGCTCAAATTGAGCGGTGGCGCTAAATTGTTCAGGCATGAGCGCGTAGTCGCCGAGCCAAATGAAGAAGCGACCACCTGCGATGATAAGCAATCTCGTAACGAGGGCCAGAAACAGGAATCGTTTCGTGCACAGACCTTGGCGCGTCAAAAAAATCAAGCAAGTCGCATGTGGCGCTGTTACGTCGTGATCGGAGCGCCGCGTTCTCGATGCCGGTGTCAGTCATGTCCTGGATGCATGTATTCAAGTTGCGACCAGTTACAATTCGCCAGAGCTTTTACCTTTCTAGCCCTCGTGAGTTCGGGCATCATAGTGTCATGTCAGGTTTAATCGCCATCGTCGGTCGGCCCAATGTCGGCAAGTCCGCTCTGTTCAATCGTATCATTCGCAAACGCATCGCCATCGTCCACGATCAACCGGGCGTGACTCGGGATCGCGTGAGCGCGGAAGCGGAATGGCGCGGTCGTCCCTACACCATCGTGGACACGGGCGGTATCGGATTGTTGCGGAAGGAAAAATCGACGGACGTCATCATTAAAGCCGCTGTGGAGCAGGTGGACATCGCCATTGAATCTGCGGACGTAATCATCCTCGTCGTGAATGTGCAGGAAGGCATCGTGCCATTGGATCAGGAAGTAGCAATGCGTCTCCGCAAGTCCGGCAAGACCGTACTCGTGGCTGTTAACAAGGTGGACACGGAGCGCGTGGAGCCGCAGTCGTTGGAATTTCTTCGTCTTGGCTTTGAGAAAGTTTTCCCGGTGACGGCGATTCACGGTGAGGGTATTGAAACCTTGATGGCGGAGGCGGTGCGATTGCTGCCTGTATTCACGCCGGAGACCACTGAATCAACTGACGACAGTGCGGAATCAACCGAGTCTGCAGAAGTTCCCGAAGGCGGGGAAGGCGAGGTTTCGCCGCCGCGCAAACCTAAGGGTCCGTTGAAGCTCGCCATCGTGGGGCGACCCAACGTCGGCAAATCTTCCATTATCAACGCTCTCACGAAATCCGAGCGCGTGATCGTGAGTCCCATCGCTGGCACAACGCGCGATTCTGTGGATGTGCCGTTCGAGGTGGACACGGATGGCGTGAGACAGAAATATATTTTGATCGATACGGCGGGTATCCGAAAAACACGTAGCGTGGGTGATTCCATCGAGTTCTTCAGCGTGAAACGCTCGGAGGAATCCATCGAGCGATGCGATATCGCTGTACTGGTGTTGGACGCACAAGGCGGGATTTTGGAGCAGGACAAAAAAATCGCCGACCGGATCGTGCAAGCTCGCAAAGCCTGCATCGTGGTCGTCAACAAGTGGGATTTATTCTCTGATGCTGTGCTCAAGGCGCGCGAGGAAGAGATTAGCCGTCGAAAAGTAAAAGTGCGTTACGAAGGCAACGATGCTCCGCTGACGATGCTGGGCGAATTTGGTTCGTGGGTGCAGGAGAAATTGTTTTTTCTGGATTATGCGCCGGTGATTTTTACGTCTGCAAAATCGGGTTTCCATCTGGACAGGTTGCTCGAGGCGGTGCGCTACGTCGCGGCGCAATTGCAGCAAAAAATTCCTACTGCGCTGTTGAATCGCACCATCGAGGATGCCGTGGAACGCCGCCAACCAGTGAGCGCTGCGGGGCATCGCTTGAAATTTTTTTACGCCACGCAAATCCGCCAAGCCCCGCCGACGTTTCTATTGTTTGTGAATCGCGATGAGCTTTTCTCCGACGCCTACAAGAAACATCTAGCCAGTGATTTGCGCAAGGCGTTCGGCTACGAAGGTTGCCCCATCGTCCTAGTGCCCAAAGCGCGTCCGAAGACGATTGAGCCGAAGCGGAAGTTCATCAAGGACGCGCCGTTCAAAGGTGGCGTTCGTCCCAAACGCAGCGGCAGAAGTTTTAGTTTTCATCGGGATAAAAACAAACCGCGCAACAAGGCGGCGTAGCATAGGAAATCCACATCTCAGACTCGAATAATGCCACGGATCCGAAACCGGATTTGGACTTGATTTCATCATTTAGAATCAGAGAAAACTGCCTAAAAATCGTTCTAGTTCAACAGCCGACAGGCATCTGGTAAATCGGTGATCAAAACAACCCGCTCACAAGCGACTTATTCACCGATGGGAACAACTAGGAAAATCTTCGATTTGGCGGGAGAATTCCGAGTTTTTTCTCTGCCAATATCTTTCCAGTAAAATATTTTTAAAAAAGGCTTGAGCCATACAATCTGTGGTATCAAGATACGCGCGTTCCACCACTAATGGGGGAATTTCGTTGTCTTAAAAACCCAAGCTTCCTGAGGATTTAGCGTCATTTTGACGTATTTAGATGAGTTTTTGTCCTTGGAACGTTGTGGAATAACACGGAAAAAACTAAACCCTAGAAATACCATGATTGACGCACGTGAAGATGTAATGACCGCTCCCTCAAAATCCTCCAGTCGCCGCGCCTCAAATGCTGCCACTGCGCGTGGAATCCGTCCGGAGAAATCTGCCGCCGGAAAATCTCTCCCCATCAAGCGCGTCTTCAGTGATGCCAAGGTAAAGCCGTTCGATCAGATTGAGTGGGATAAGCGCACTGCCGAGATTACCGACGACGGTGGCAAGGTTATCTTTAAGCAGGAGAACGTCGAAGTGCCGAAGTCATGGTCGGTGCTCGCGACGAAGGTTGTGGTGTCGAAATATTTCTACGGTGAACAAAACACTCCTGAGCGTGAAACGTCAGTCCGTCAGCTTATCCATCGCATCGCGCGGACCGTTGCGGACTGGGGCATCAAGGATGGTTACTTCAGCAAGGCAGATGGCGAAGTATTCTTCGACGAGTTGACTTGGTTGTCTGTGAATCAATACGGCGCGTTTAACTCTCCTGTATGGTTCAACGTCGGTCTTTACCACCAATACGGCGTCGGCAAGAACTCCACCAAGGGTAATTGGTTTTACAATCCCAAGACCAACGAAGCCGAACGCGCTCCCACTCAATACGAATACCCCCAATGCAGCGCGTGCTTCATCCAGTCCGTAAAAGACGATATGGAAAGCATCATGCACCTTGCATACGCCGAGGCAATGTTGTTCAAGTTCGGCTCCGGCACGGGCACTGATCTGACGCCTATCCGTTCTGCACGCGAAAAACTGAGCGGTGGCGGTCGCCCCAGCGGCCCGATGAGTTTTCTGAAAGTTTATGATCAAGTCGCCAACGTTGTGAAGTCCGGCGGCAAGACCCGTCGGGCGGCTAAAATGAACACGCTCCGCGATTCTCACGGGGACATCGAAGAATTCATTGATGCCAAGCAGAGGGAAGAGAAGAAGGCGTGGGCATTGATTGAGCAAGGTTACGACGGTTCTTACAATGGCGAAGCTTATGGCAGCGTCATGTATCAGAACGAAAACCTCTCCGTTCGCGCAGGTGACGAATTCATGGAGGCCGCGCTTGCGGGCAAGGAATGGTGGACGAAGTCAACTACCACTGGAAAACCGCTCGAAAAGAAAGACGCGGCCAAGCTTATCACCAAAATTGCGGAAGGCACTTGGATTTGCGGCGACCCCGGAATGCAGTACGACGGTGCGATCCAAAAGTGGCACACCTGCGCTGGTACAGAGCCCATCCACTCTACCAATCCGTGCAGTGAATACGTATTCCTCAATAACACCGCGTGCAATCTCGCTTCGTTGAACTTGATGAAGTTTAAGCGCGAAGACGGCAAGTTCGACATCGAACGCTTCAAAGCCGCTGTTCGCATCTATATAACCGCGCAGGAAATCCTCGTGGACAATGCGTGCTATCCCACAAAAGAAATCGCGGAGAACTCCCACATCTTCCGCACGCTTGGGCTCGGCTTCGCGAATCTTGGCTCGCTCTGCATGAGCTACGGTTTGCCTTATGACAGCGATGAAGGCCGCGCGCTCGCCGGTGCGATCACCGCGATCATGACAGGTCACGCGTACGAGCAATCTGCGGAACTCGCAGGTGCGATGGAGACTTTTGCAGGCTATCGCGACGCGCGCTGCTCTGGTGTTGCCAAGCCTGCGAAGAAAGACAATGTCGAGTCTATGCTAAAGGTCATCAAGCTGCATCGCGATGCTGTAGAAGAAATTCAACCGAGCGCAGAGTTCAATTATCTCAAGACCGAAGCCCGCAAGTGCTGGGACGGCGCTCTAGCGCGTGGCAAACAAGTCGGCTATCGCAACGCCCAAGTCACCGTGCTCGCGCCCACGGGCACGATCGCGTTTCTCATGGACTGCGACACCACAGGTGTTGAACCCGACATCGCGCTCGTGAAATACAAACTGCTCGCTGGTGGCGGCATGTTAAAGATCGTCAACCGCACCGTACCCGAAGGCTTGCGCCGTCTCGGTTACGACGCGAAGACCATCGAAGCCATTATCGCGCACGTCGAGAAGTTCGATACCATCGAAGACGTTGAAGAAAACGGCGCAACCATCCGCAGCGGATTGAAGGCGGAACATTTGCCGGTGTTCGATTGTGCGTTCAAGGCATTCCGTGGCAAGCGCAGCATCGGTTACATGGCGCATCTCAAGATGATGTCTGCCGCCCAACCGTTCATCAGCGGCGCGATTTCCAAGACCGTCAACATGCCGAGCGAATGCTCCGTGGACGATATCCGCCACACCTACGTTGAAGCTTGGAAGATGGGCCTCAAATGCGTGGCCATATATCGCGACGGTTCAAAGCGCTCACAACCGCTCAACACCAAGAAGACCAACGAAGCGGGTGACAAAACAGGTGCCGCCGTTGCCGCGCCTGTCACCGCCTCACTCGAAGCACGTGTCAAAGAACTTGAAAACGAAGTTAGCCGTCTGCAGATCGAATCCGGCAAACCGTTGCGCCGCCGTCTTTCCGACACGCGCTCTGCGGTCACGCACAAATTCGATATCGCGGGACACGAAGGCTACCTTACCGTTGGCTTGTTCGAGGATAATCAGCCCGGGGAGTTGTTCATCACGATGGCTAAGGAAGGTTCGACCATCGGCGGCTTGATGGACAGCATCGGCACATTGACCAGCATGGCTCTCCAATACGGCGTGCCTCTCGACGCGTTGCTTCGCAAGTTCGCGCATCAACGCTTCGAGCCGAGCGGCTTCACCAAGAATCCTGAGATCCGCAACGCTGCATCCATCACGGACTACGTGTTCCGCTGGATGGCCATGCAATTCATTCCCGGTTATCGCGAAGCCAACACCGCGGTGCGGAATCAACCCGAGCTTCAGATTCCCGGCTTACTTGAAGAGATGAAACGTCAGGTCAACCGGCCTGTGCCTGAACTTCCGATCTCTGACGACACCGACATCCTTAACCTGAAATCGTCAGTCACTGGCGGGACACACGTTTCTAAGCGACGCACCGTGAAATCCTTGAGCGAATCCGTGGCGCACTTCCAGCAGGACGCTCCCACATGTCCGAACTGCGGTCACATGGCTGTGCGAAATGGTGCATGCTACAAATGTTTGAATTGCGGAGAGAGCCTCGGCTGCTCATAGTCACTGGTAGGAAATTAGGAAAGGCCGGGAAGCGCGAGCTTTCCGGCCTTTTATATTACTCGCGTGCAAACCGGAGCTGCCATTCAAAGATGCCGCGCGTGCAGCTTTGTCTGAGCGATGAGTCGGTCAGGCCGCAAAACCGGTTGCAAGTGTCAGCAAACCAAGGTTGCATCTCAGTTGTATCTGTTATGTATCCTAGGCTTGTCATCGCCCCGTTGTCGCCCCGATACTCGGCCTACAAAAACTCACTATCAAATCATGCCCATCAAATTAACTTTCTTCGGTGCGGCTGGCGGGGTCACAGGCTCTTCTTATCTCGTTCAGACGAGTCGCGCTCGAGTGTTGATAGATTTCGGCATGTTCCAAGGTCGCGGCGAGAAAGAGGACATGAACAAAGTGCCGGCTGCACTCGATCCGCTGAAGATTGATGCCGTGGTGTTGACGCATGGGCATCTCGATCATTGCGGTAGATTGCCGCTGCTGGCCAAGGCAGGTTATCGCGGGGCAATCTTCACGACTGAGCCGACGATCCAGCTCGCGTCGCTGGTGATGCGGGACTCGGCGCATTTGCAAGAGGTGGAGGCGGAGCGTTACAATCGCAAGCATCCTGAGAAGAAACCGAGCGAGCCAATCTACAACGCAAAGAATGTGGATGAACTCATCGCGCTCTTCAAACCTGTGAACTACTACCAACGCGTGGAAGTAGCTCCCGGAATCCGCGCGCAGTTTGTCGAAGCAGGTCACATGCTCGGCTCGGCCAGCATCCGCCTTACGGTGGAGGAGGGCGGGAAGACGAAGAATATTGTTTTCTCCGGCGACATTGGGCCGAAGGGCGCACCCATCCTCAAGGACTCTGTCGGTTTTCATCAAGCAGACTTCGTGGTGATGGAATCTACTTACGGAGATCGCGATCACAAGCCTTTGGCCGAAACGGTGACGGAGTTTGAAGGCATCGTGAAATGCGCGGTGGCGAGTAAAGGCAAGTTGCTCGTGCCGGTGTTCGCCATCGGGCGCACGCAGTTGTTGCTCTACTTGCTCGCGCAGATGTTCCGCAATCGCACCGTGCCGAAGTTCCCCATCTTCCTCGACAGCCCTATGGCTATCGAGGCGACGAAGATTTATTGGGAGCACATGAACTTGTTCGACGAGGACTTTCAGGCGTTGAGCCGTGAACGTCCGCTTACCCAAGATTTGAATACTCTGAAAGCCACGCCCACGGCTCAGGACTCGATGGCGTTGAACGACCAACCCGGCCCTGCTCTTATCATGGCTGGCGCGGGAATGTGTACCGGCGGGCGCATCATGCATCATCTCCGGCATAATCTCAGCAAGCCTGAAGCCTGTGTGTTGATTGTCGGCTATCAAGGCGAAGGTTCACTGGGACGGCGACTTGTTGATGGTGAAAAGGAAGTCACCATGTTCGGCGAGAAGATTCAGGTGAAAGCCACCATTCATACGCTGGGCGGATTCAGCGCGCACGCAGGCCAGACAGATTTGATGGATTGGTTCAGTTACCTCGCTGCCGCGCATCCGCGCGTGGCTCTGACTCATGGTGAAGATCGCGGTCGCCTACCGTTGTCGAAATTGATTCAAGGTCGGTATGGCATCAAAACTTTGTTGCCCCAACTCGGCGAGACTATCGAATTGTGAATATTCTCAGTGGCGATCGAGTCTGCCAAAACTGGACAGCAGCGCTTTGTCCGATTACACATTGTTCATTGTCTGATGATTATAGAGATTGAATAGCCATGAGTTCTGCAACGCCGCAATCGCTGCCGCCGCTCCGCCACGAGACCACTGCTGGGAATTATTTCGTGGCAAACTATCCGCCATTCGCGTTCTGGAAGGCCGAGTTCGTCCCGCAGTTTGAAGCTGCACTATCGGCTAGCACCCCTCGCCTCTCGCCTCCCCTCGGCCAATACGTTCACATCCCCTTTTGCCGCAAGCGTTGTCACTTCTGCTATTTCAAAGTTTATACGGACAAGGATTCTTCCGAAGTGCGCGGTTACATTGATGCGTTGTTGAAGGAACTCGCCGTGTATGCGAGCAAGCCTGTCATCGGTGGACGCAAACCTAAGTTTGTCTATTTCGGTGGCGGCACGCCCAGCTATCTTTCGCCCGACCAATTGAAGCTGCTCACCGACGGAATGAAACGCCTGCTGCCGTGGGATGAAGTAGAGGAAGTCACCTTCGAGGCTGAACCTGGCACGCTCACGGATCATAAGTTGCAAGCCATCCGCGACATGGGCGTCACGCGTCTCTCGCTTGGCGTTGAACACTTCGACGATCACATCCTGGAGATCAACGGACGCGCTCATCGTTCCAAGGAGGTCGCCCGCGCGTATGCGTTTGCCCGGGAGATCAGTTTTCCGCAGATCAACATTGATCTCATCGCTGGCATGGTTGAGGAGACGGATGAAAAATGGCGCGAAACCGTCGCCAAAGCCGTCGCGCTTCAACCTGACTCGGTGACGATCTACCAAATGGAAGTGCCCTACAACACCGGCATCTATCAGCAGATGAAAGCCAGCGGCAAACTCGTTGCGCCAGTCGCCGATTGGGAGACGAAACGCGCTTGGGTAGATTACGCGTATCGCGAATTCGAGAACGTCGGCTATACCGTCACGAGCGGCACGACCGTCGTGCGGGATCCGGTAAAGGTGAAGTTCATCTATCGCGAAGGGTTGTTCACCGGTGCAGATATTTTATCTATCGGCGTGGCGAGCTTCGGACATCTCAACGGCGTGCATTACCAGAATCACCACGAATTCCAGCCCTACGTGGACGCGGTCAATGCAGGTAAACTCCCAGTCTATCGGGCATTGACGCCCCCAGCTGACGAATGTTACATCCGCGAGTTCATGCTGCAACTCAAGCTCGGCTCTGTCAGTGCGGAGAAATTCAAAGCAAAATTCGGTAACGACCCGCGCGAAACGTTCGCTGCTTCTCTTTCGACCCTGAAGCAATGGGGTTTCCTGACAGACAACGGCGACCGCATCGGTATCACACGCGAGGGCTTGCTGCAGATTGACCGACTGCTCCAAGAGTTTTTCAAACCTGAACACAAAACCGGAAGATATGCCTGAAACATTCGCTTATCCGCTCTCAGACTTTTACGCCCACGCCAAATTGCCGATGCCGCGCATCGAGGTGATTTCTGCGGACGCCGTGCCAGAGCCTTACCAGTCGCTGCTCGTTCACAAAAACGACATGACCCCGACGCTCGAAGCGTTTCACGACTCCCGCATTCATCTGGAACTCGTGAAGAAAGATCATCGCGGCGGATTCTATTTCCGCGAAGTCATCCTGCGACTTGATCGCGACGAGAAGCCCGTTGAGTTCGGCGCGAACAAGCTTCACATCGGGATTTTCTCAGAAGAAGCGCAGGAGCAAATCCTGTTGGAGCAGGTACCTTTGGGGCGGATTCTCAAGGAGTGCGGCGTGCGTCATGTGACCGAGGCAAAGTTTTTCCTGCGCGTCGAGCCCGACGAACTCATCTGTCGCGCGCTTGAACTAGAGTCGCCTGTCACTCTCTACGGTCGCAAGGCGGTGATTTCGGATCACAAGGGGCTGGTGTTGTCGGAGATCGTTGAGATTTTGCCACAATCTGCCGTAGCTTGATTGTTTCGCCACGTTTAGATTCCAAGCCGAATTCGAATTGGAAGATTGCTCGTCGCTCTGTTACTTTTCCGCAAGAGAAAATCAAACGAGAGGAACACAATGCCACAAGCCATCATGGACCCAGGCGAAGTCCGGCGCTTTGCTGAAGAGCTCAAACGCTTCAATGCCGAGACGCAGAATCGCATGTCGCTTCTTCAGGCGCGTTTCTCCGCGCTAGGCGATACTTGGCAGGATCAGGAACACGCAAAGTTTTCCGAGGAGTTCCGCGACACGATGAAGGTTTTGAAAAAGTTCATCGAAAGTTCCAACAATCATACGCCTTTCCTCCTGCGCAAGGCGCAGCGGATCGAGGAGTATTTGAATCAGCATTGACCGATGCCCGATCGCGCCAAAGTCACGTCGTTAGAAGCCATCGAGGATTTGCGCGCCAAGCTAGTCGTCTATCGCGACAAGGCCAGGCGTGTCCTCGACGAGGTAGATCATGACGTCTCGCGCAATCGCGTCTGGCTTGAGAACGAACGCCCGAACTACTGGCAAAATCAGATTCGTCTCCGCACCCGCGCTCTGGAGGAATGTCAGCAAGAACTTTTCAGCGCGCGACTTTCTGGCCTGCGCGATTCTTCCTATGTTCAACAAGCCGCCGTGCAAAAAGCCCGTCGCTCCATCCGCGATGCCGAGGAAAAGTTTAGAATCACCGGACAATGGGCGAGGCAGTTCGATCATCGTGTCGAAGCTCCCGCCCGTCAGGTGGAGCAACTTAGGCAACTTTTGGATCATGATCTCGGTAAAGCGGTGATGTGGTTGAATGAACTCATCAAAAGTTTGAGCGCTTATGCGGAGCTTTCTCCGAGTGCTGCATTACCCACCACCACGCTTGAAGCCCCATCGTCCTCGCCGTCGACTGTTGGAAATGAATTCGATTGCGTGGATAAACCAACACAATCATGAGCGCCAGCCAGAACAGATTGATGGCGTTGACGAACAACCTCCGCGCAGAGTGGGAGCAGACCAAGAGTTATTGGAACGACGCCAAGAGCCGTGAGTTCGAAGAGCGTTTCCTTCAAGAACTCTTCCCTGCTGTCAATCAAGCCATCAGCAACATAGAATCTCTTGAACGAACCCTTCAAAAAATCCGCAGCGACTGTGAATGAAATGCTGACTGTAGCTCAAACCGTTGACTTGCTCGTGCTCGTGCGTCAAAGCTTGAGCGATTCGGCAGTCCGCAAGGGCGAGCTTGAGCGGGACTTCGCAATGCGTTCACACAAGTTGCGCGTGCAGTTTGAATCCGCACTCACAAACGCGAAATCTCGGGGTCAGGCCGAATCAAACTCGGCTAATGCCGACTTGCTAGAGCAGCAAAATCAAGTGCAGGCAGCGTTTGTGCGACGCAAGAAACGCATCGCCGAAGCATTGGACAACGCGCGCATAAAACGCCTCGCACAAATCGAAGCCGAGGAAGGCAAGCATACGTTCGAGAATCAAAGTCACATCCTCGAAACCGAACGAGCTCGGGAGGAAGAAACGAACAACAACAAGGCGAACTACGAAGCGTTCACCGCCAAACTTGCCAACGAACGTAATGCCTTGAGCCAGCTAGATCGCCGCGCTCGCGCCACATTCTCGGGATTTCGCTCTCTCGCCAAACTCATCTCTGAAACTCCCGCGCCCGCTACGCTCGACACCAACGCTCATGAAAGCCAACTTTTAGAGCAGCTTTACGAGTGTCGCGATAAGGCCGAGCGCGAACTGTCCCGCACGAACTCGCTAGTGCTGCCATTGTTCTTTCGCGTGTTCCGAGTTTGGCTGTGTTTGTTGCTGATCATGGGCTTGCCATTCGCGTTCGTGCCGGAGTTGCAAAAGTTAGATTTTCAATCCGTGCCCGCAAACGTCTGGCTCATCATGGGCGCGAGTGCGGCGGGAATTGTAATGTTGTATTATCTGGCAAGAATGCTCGCGACACCTCGCGCTAAAGCCGCGGCGCTCCCGATCAGTTCAACGTTCAAGCTAGCCGATATTTGTGCGCAGAAATCCGAAGCCAGCTTCAATGCCGAAACGCAACGTATCCAGTCTATACACGCCAATGCGTCGCAATTGCTGAATGCTCGATGGAAGCAAGTGAGCGGAGATGCGAGGACGTTGCGCGAAGGTTGGAACGACCGGCTGAACGATCAAGCGCGTAGGCTACATCTCGCCAACGAGGAACGGAAACGCCTTTGGTTGAATAGCGTCAACGAGCGCCACGCCGAGTTGGCAGCGAATTTACAACAGCGGCTTTCAACTGCGGTGAACCATATTGAATCAGGCTATGCGAGCGATCTCATGCGCTTAACGGCGACGCGCGATGAGGGTCAAAAAAGTTTGTACGATCAATGGCGGAACGTGACGACTCCTATGTTGAAGACATTGAGTGTGGCCGGAAGTGCTGCGGACGAGGCGTTTCCGGCATGGCGCGCGGAGTTGTGGCAAAAGTTCACACTGCCAGAAGATTTCAAACACGCGGCCAAGTTCGCCACGCTGCATGTGCCCACCGCCAAGATTTCCAGAGAGGCCGTTGAACTCAACTCAACACAAACAGCCTCAACGGGGGATTTAAATATCGCGCTAGTTTTGTCTGTGCCGCAACAGGCTTCAGTTTTGTTTGAGACAAAAACTTCCGGTCACGAGCAGGTTATCGGAGCTCTGAATAATCTCATCCTGCGCCTGCTCACCAGTGCGCCACCGGGACGAATCGCATTCACGATCTTTGATCCGGTCGGTCTCGGGCAAAATTTCGCGGGCATCATGCACCTCGCCGATTTTGAGGATCGTCTCATCAACAGCCGTATTTGGACGCAGCAGGCGCAGATCGAGCAACGCCTCGCCGATCTCAACGAACACATTGAAAAGGTCACGCAGATGTATCTTCGAAATGAGTACGCATCGCTCTCCGAATACAATGCCCAAGCAGGCCGTCTCGCGGAGAAATATCAATTCCTCGTCATCGCCGACTTCCCCACGAACTTCAGCGAAGTGGCGGTGAAACGTCTACAAAGCATTGCGGCCAGCGGGTCGCGTTGTGGGGTGCATATCTTGATACACTGGGATCAACGCAAGACTGCGCCCGTGGAATTCGTGGCAGAGGAATTGCGCAAAAACTCCATCTGCATCGTGCCCAAAGGTGAAGGCTTCGCATTAGCTCAGGCGAATTGGGAAGGAACAACGCTTTCGCTTGACGCCCCGCCGGAAGCTGAACTCGCGACGAAGCTGCTTCACCAGATCGGCAAATCTAGTACGGACTCGTATCGTGTCGAAATGCCGTTCGCTGAAGTTGCTCCCGAAGATAACGAGCTCTGGAGCTTGGATACAACAAACGAGCTTCGTGTGGCCGTCGGGCGCACAGGCGCAACCAAACTTCAATATCTGGCGCTCGGTCAAGGAACGCGGCAGCACGGACTGATCGCCGGTAAAACGGGTTCAGGTAAATCGACGTTGTTCCACGTCGTTATCACGAACCTCGCCCTCTGGTGCAGTCCAGAGCAAGTCGAGTTCTATCTGGTGGACTTCAAGAAGGGCGTCGAGTTCAAGACATACGCCACCCACAAATTGCCCCACGCGCGCGTCATCGCCATTGAGAGCGACCGTGAATTCGGCCTCAGTGTGCTTCAACGCGTGGATGAGGAACTCAAGAGGCGCGGGGATCTTTTTCGAAAAATCGGTGCGCAAAATATTGCGGGTTACAAAGCAGCGGGCGGTTCGCAGGCGATTCCTCGCACGTTGTTATTGATTGACGAGTTTCAAGAATTGTTTGTGGAGGATGATCGCGTGTCACAAGGCGCAGCGTTATTGCTGGATCGCATTGTGCGTCAAGGTCGTGCGTTCGGAATTCACGTTCTGCTCGGTTCTCAAACGCTTGGCGGCGCGTATTCACTTGCTCGCGCGACGATTGGCCAAATGGTTGTCCGCATCGCGCTCCAATGTAATGAAGCTGACGCCTACCTAATCATGAACGAGGACAATCCCGCGCCACGTCTACTCTCGCGTCCCGGCGAAGCGATCTACAACGACGAGGGCGGTGCGATCCAGGGGAACAGTCCGTTCCAAGTCGTTTGGTTGCCCGATAAGGTGCGTGACGAATGGCTGGGCAAAGCGGCGAAGCTCGCAGCCAGCAGGCATGTTTCAGCCGTGCCCATCGTCTTTGAAGGCAATGCTCCAGCGAATGTGGGCGACAACCCGCTGCTGCGTTCACTGCTTGATGCGAGTTCGTTGCAAACAACAAATTCACCACGCATCTGGCTTGGTGCGCCCAACTCGATCAAAGGCCCGACCGAAGCATTATTTCGTCGGCAGAGTGGTAGTCATCTGATTATCGTCGGCCAACGCGAGGAGACGGCTTTAGGAATGCTGGGGGTCGCGTTGATTTCACTGGCGGCACAACAAACAAGAGCAGGTTCGCGGTTTATCGTATTCGACACCAGTGCGCCGGATTCCGCCGAGGCGAAGTTCCTCGACCAGATCGTTCAAACGATTCCGCATGGAGTGAAACTCGCGCGTGCGGGAGAGGTGGATGAAGTCATGTCCGAGCTCGCCGCGGAACAGCAAAAGCGCTTGGAACAAGGCGGCGCAGCAGGCGCAGAGACATTCTTGTTCCTCCACGGCTTGCAGAAGAACAAGAAACTCAAGTTCGACGAGGAGATGAGTTTTTCGCTGGACGCGAATGCGAGCGCGCATTCGGGTTTACAACTCAACAAGCTGATCATCGAAGGCGCGGGGGTTGGGTTCCACGTCGTTGCCACGTGCGACAGCTACAACAACGTCATGCGTTGCCTGAGTCGCAAGGCCGTGAGCGAATTCGAGATGCGTGTTGTGTTCCAGATGAGTTCCAACGATTCGGCTAGTTTGATCGACTCGCCACAAGCCAACGATCTCGGCCTCCATCGCGCCATCCTATTCAACGGCCAGGAGGGCTGGACCGAGACGTTCAGGCCTTACGCGTTGCCGGAAGCGGAGTGGATTGCGATTGCCGCAAAATCATTGAGACGTCTGCACGGATGAACATTTTTATCCCCAGCGAGTCCAAGTGTGGGATTCAATTATGAAGACAACTGATAATAGTTACGACGTGATAATCATCGGCGGCGGTCCGTCGGGCGCGAGTGCCGCCGCAATCCTTGGCGAATACGGCCACCGCGTGCTGGTGTTGGAACGTGAGAAGTTCCCTCGCTATCACGTCGGCGAATCAATGATTCCATTCACATTCCAACCGATGCAACGGCTCGGTCTTGTTGACATGATGAAGAAGTCGGTATTCCAAAAGAAATTTAGCGTACAATTTGTTGCCCCGAATGGTAAGGCGAGTCAGCCGTTTTATTTCTACAACCGTTACGACCGTGAAACCGTGGCGCAGACCTGGCAAGTGTTGCGGAGCGAGTTTGATGCGTTGCTGCTAGATCATGCTCGGAAACGTGGTGCTGAGGTGCGGCATGAGGTGACGGTAAAAGAACTGATCTGGGAGAAGGCCGAAACAGAACGCGTCGTGGGCGTTCGGGCTCAGCTCGCGTCTGGCGAGATCGTGGAGTTTTCGGCGCCGATGACACTGGATTGCACGGGCAAGGAAAGTTTTACCGCTATGCGAAATGGCTGGCGGCAGAAAGACCCGTCACTCAACAAGGTCGCGGTGTGGACTTACTTCAAAGGCTCGAAGCGCGAGAGCGGCATTGATGAGGGGCAGACCACGGTGGCGATGATCCCCCAGAAAGGCTGGTTCTGGCACATCCCCCAGCACAACGACATGGTCAGCGTGGGTGTCGTGGCCGAGGGGAAATATTTGGCGCGCGACGGCATCAAGGATCCGAAAGCCATGTTTCATCGTGAAGTCGGCGAAAATCTCTGGATCAAGGATCACCTCTCAGTCGGCGCAAGTACGGGCGAGTATTTCATCACGAGTGAATACAGCTTTCACTCGCGCCATTGTGGCTGCGAAGGGTTGTTGCTCGTGGGTGATGCGTTTTGTTTTCTCGACCCCGTGTTCAGCAGCGGACTTCTACTCGCTCTCAAGAGCGGTGTCATGGCGGGCGAAGATGTTCATCTTGCGCTCACAAGGAAGGATTTTTCACCAAAGCTGTTTGAATGTTACGCCCGCTGCATGCGCCAAGGCATCGAGAACATGAGAAAGCTCGTCTATGCGTTCTACGATCCGAACTTCTCGTTCAAGCAGGTGATCGATAAATATCCCGAAGCTGGGGATGAGATCACGGATTGCCTAAGCGGTGATGTGAACAAAGACTTCGACCCTCTCTGGAAAAAATTTCGTGAGTTCGCCCCCCTGCCGGAGGATTTGAACGTCGGCGGACCACTGGTATAAGAGAGTCCATCTGGATTGTCATGGCAGAGCGTCAGCGGGGACACGGCATTTCGGTAGGGTAATGCGTTCAGATGATTTTATCGCGCTTCGTGCGTGCAAAAGCGGCGTGGCATTTCACTTCCCGTCGTCGGTCAAGAACGTCCCATTGTTTCTCGCCGATTGACTCCGACCTTACGTCGTCGGCTAAAATCACTGATACAGCGCGCGATAGAATTGATTCGAAACATTAGCGGGCGGGTCGTCGGTGAAGCTGAGTGAACCGAAGGGATTCGCCAGATTTGTCAGCACAGACCACGTGATCAGGTTTGTCGAGGTGAGGAGTTGAATATTGAAGCCAGCCTCACCGTTAATGCCCAGTTGAACTCGTCCATCTTTCAATCGTGCGATGGAAGTGAACGACAACGGCGCGGTCGGTGTCAGCGTTAGCGCAGCGACCGAACTCGTCACCGAGCCGCTCGTGTTTGTCACTGCTACGGAATAATTCCCTGCGTGAATGACCTGCGCGTTCACGCGCGTGTAGCTGCTGTTGGTTGCGCTTGCGATATTTGTTCCGTTCAACCGCCATTGGTAAGCAAGTGGGGCCGTGCCGCCTGCACTGGCGCTCAACGTAGCGTTGCTGCCGACAGGGGCGGTCACGTTTTGCGGTTGCGCCGTGAGATATGGCGGCACATTCGTGACGAAGCGTTCCACGCGGACATTATCTATCAGGCCAAAGCTCAAATTGGTGTTGTCAGAGACCGATGTGAAGGAATCCCAGTAGCCGAGAAAAATGTTGCTTGCGCTCAGAGTGGCGTTGGTGATCGCGGCGATCTTCAATGCGTCAATGAACCATTCTACGGTGTTGTTTGTCTTGTTGATGATGACGTCCCGCCACGCGAAGCCGACGGAGCCGACGGCGAGTGATCCCGTTTGTTGCGGGAAGCTTGATTGTTGAAGCACGGGCGCAGTCTGGCCTCCGGGAAATGTGCCGGCATAATACGGATGACCGTTGCCGCGCACGTTGGGTTCGTTGCCGCCCAACCAGACACCACTGTTGGTTTGCTGCAAAGCTGTCCCAACATAAGCGCGCCAATCCGGCAGCGTGGCTGATGTGTCTGTGGCCTGGCCTTCGCCATCGGCGGCGAACCACACTCCGTCAGCCGAGCCCGCGTTCCACTGCACATTGTTGCCCGTGGTACCGACGCCAGCGGTGAGATGCTCTGTCGAACCCGTGCCCCCCAGTGGAAAAGGGCCGTTAGCATTAATCCACATATCGAAACGCAGCCGATAATTTCCGCCAAAGCTTTGGCCGATGGGCGAAACGCTGACGGCGGCGACGTTGGTGGTGCTCAGGTTCGCTTCGAATCGCAAGCCACGCGTCGTGCCGCCAACTGAGTTGGGGGCAGATGCGATTCCCAGGGGTGAATAATCCCAATTGAAGGTAATCCGCGTGTCGGTCGCTGAGCGATTCGTCGTCCAGTTCGCGCCAGTGTTCACGTCGAAGTTATCAGCGAAAAGGGTTTGCGCTGGGGGTAAAATCACTTCTAGTAGCGCCACCTGGCTGGTTGCCGCGCCGAACGGGTGCGTCACTACACAGACGTAGTTACCGGAAATTGCGGGTAAACAATTTGTGAGCGTGAAGGCAAGATTTGTCGCGCCGGAAATATTGTCGCCGTTGAAACGCCATTGATACGCGAGTGGTGAAGTGCCGGATGCGCTGACGGTGAGAGTAGCGTTTGAGCCTTGCACGACGAACTGGCCAACGGGTTGCACATTGATGGAGGGAGAAACATTCGTCGCAGCGGGCAGGCTTAGAAATATGAGGGCTGCGCTCATGTATTGCGTGCGAACCGTGAAGCTCGTGATCGTTTCGAATGGAAAACCCATGAGTAAAACACGCCCGCCGCCTGCCAAGCCGTCGTATTGCACTGCGCTCGCGCCGCCGAGTCCGCCGATGTAATTCAACGCCACTGCCGCGCCCGGACCCTTTGGTGAAAGTTTGTCGGGTGTTCGGACGGCATAGATTCCTTTTGAGCCATCGTCAAACAAGCCGTTGGAGTTGCCAACGAACAATCCGCCGCCCGCAGGCATGACGGTGTAGCTCGCGGCGTTGTTGTTCGCATCCGCGCCAAGAGCGGCGTGGAGTTGGTCGTTGAGGAACGCGCGATCCCCAGCAGTCGGGCCGGACGCGCGATCCAAGTCCCATGCGATTTCTGCGCCGGAGGCAAGCAGCGCTCCGCCTGCCGCGAGAAATGTGGCGATGCGCGTCTGCTCCGTGGCGCTGAAGGTTTCGTCTGCAACGGACTCATTGCCGCAAGCCCAGATGACAATGGAATAATTCGAGAGCGCAACCGTGCCTGCGCTGACGGCTTGGTTCTGGCACGAATCAAAGAGCGCGCCTGCCGCAGCGAGTGCTTTGCCGTGCGTCACGACGTAATCAAAGGAGTTGTTCCACGCGCCGAAAACGCGTTCGATTGCGCCAGTCGCGTCTGCTGGAGCGTAACCTTGCACCGTTAAATCCACCCGCAGGTTTTGAGTGCGCTCGAAGCGATCATACGCATTCACGAACAAAACTTTTGCCGCGCCGTTGGTCGAAGGCGCGCGACAGGCGACCACTTCAGAAGCCATAGACTCGCCGCCGCCATTCGCTGCCGCGACCCGGAAGTAGTGATCTGTGTTTACGGGTAGGTTGGAAATGGTGATGCTGGTGACATCGCCAACGGAGATGGCGCTGCCGAAGCCAAACCCATTGGTCGAACGGTAAATCAAGTAATTCGTCGGCGACTGGCTTCCGCCGGTGCTGACGGGCGCGGTCCACGAAAGTGTGATGTTGCCGTTCGTGCCTGAGGAAATGGCGCGGAGATTGGTCGGCGGTTCAGGCAAAAACAACAGCGGCGCTGGGTTGTTAGTGTCGAACGTGTTCATGAATTTGATGACGCCGTGCATCGCGGCTTTGCCCACGGCTGCGCGGGCTTTGGGATCGCGCAAGAGTTGAGCGTCCAAGGCACTGTCGTGAAACGCGACCTCGATAATCGTCGCCGGCATTTCGTAATTGAACAGGCTGCCATCAATCTCAGAGTAACCGCCGCTGAATGTGTGCGTGGTTTTGTTGAACCACGGAATCTCGAGCGGTGGCGAACCGAGCGTGACGAGATCGGCATTCACCTCAGCTCCGGTGATTTCGGCTAGGTCGGCTTGATTAGGCGTGGGATCAGTGGTGATCAAACCCACTGTGCCGCGCCCACCTCCAGCGTTGGAGTGAAAGCTTATGTGAACGCGGTCGTAAATATCCCCAGCAGCTTGGCGATTCATCTCCGCGGACATTATCGGAGGACACGACCAGCTGTCGCTTTCATCATTTCCAGCGCCCTCATAGAGCGCAGAGGATTGTCCTTGGGCGAGATTATACTGAACCCAATAGCGCATGTTTTCCTCCTCACGAGGATAAGTGGAAACGCCGCTGCCGCGATCCACTGAGCCCATGCCGTTGCCGAACCGAATGGCATCTGCGATCACAACGTTGCCCTGTGCAGTGCTGCGAAGATTGCTGATGACAACCGCCCCGAAAGTGGAGTTCGATCCAGCGTTGAAATAATATTCGCCCAGATAAATCCACCCGTTGCCCACCATGTGATGAGGGAGACGGATAAGCGATTCACCCCCGGTATGACGGACGCGATAAAGTTGATGGCCGCGATCTGAACCCGAAAGCGTCCACGCATAGACCGGATAATATCCCGCTGCGGGAATCGTGGGCGTGTAAGTAGCCGTGGCGGTTTCAGCGACATTGAGTGAGGCGAAGCGATACGGCACATCGCCAGGGCTGCCGAAGTAAACCGCGTTTGAACTAAAGCCCCACGCGCCAGAGAACGTGACGGCGGCATCATCGTTGTCGAGGACGACCTCGTTGGTTTGGTGGCCAAGTGGACGGAACGAGACCACGGTAGCTCCCGCGTTGAAGCAGTATTGCGCGAAGAAGTTGAGTTGATCGAGATTGCCATAGTCTTCGTTCATCTCGTTGCCGATGCCGCGCTGCAATCGCCACTGCGTGGGATCGTAAGTCCAGCCGTGACCGCTGTTCATGAATACGATTTTGCCCGAGAGCGCGCCTTGTGGTTGTTGCGATGAGGGGCCGAACGCGCTGAACAGTGATGGCGTGACCAAGTCGCCCATCGGCGCAGGTGGTGCGTAGCCCTCCGACACATCCGGTGTGAAGATGGATTGCAGATTATCGAGCTTGGGCGCGAGACGGTCTTCGTGATCGCTTTCCTGCGCCGTCGAACTCGCGACAATTAAACTGTACGCCGTGAGCAGCGCAAACCGATACCCGCCGGATAAAGCAGAACAAACAGACATACGACTTGGATACTGTTTCATGGCCTGAACTGATTGTGGATTAAAAATATCTCTGTAACTGGCGTTCACCAAGAAGTATTCAAGGTGAACGGCTAGGTGCAAGGGTGTCAGGCATTGTCCCCCGGGGTTGGGGGAAAGGCGTAAGCTGGCGTTGCGATGCTCAACCTGTGCAGGCAGACTGCGGTGGTTGAAATGGACGACTCGCCTCCCAACCAAAAGAATGAATTGCGACCGAACGACTGGCTAAACCTAGAACCCAATTTGGCAGTCGGTGCTGGGATCATCGCGCTGCTCTCATTGATAGCCTACTGGCCCTCACTCGGCGGCGGGTTTGTCTGGGATGACCTGATTCTGGTGGCGAAGAATCCTTTGGTCACCGGTGAATCGAGCCTGAGCAACATCTGGTTCGCGGGAGATTTCAGCCTAAGCACGGTGGCGATGTGGATGGAGTGGCTCGTGTTTGGGAAGAATCCGACAGGCTATCGCGTAGTGAATCTTTTGCTACACATCGGCAGCGCGCTGATGATCTGGGGGATTCTAGCCCGGCTGGATTTTCGAGCGGCGTGGTTCAAGGCGTTAATTTTTGTGCTGCATCCGACGTGTGTGGCGTCTGTGGCTTGGATTTCCGAACTGAAAAACACTCTCTCGCTCCCGCTATTTCTCGCAAGCGTATGGTTTTTTCTAAAAACTGAAACACCTTCTGCACCACCTTCACATTCAACCAAGAACCCTATCGTCGCCTACCTCACTTCCATCGCATGTTTCCTCCTTGCGCTGATGGCGAAGACTTCCACCGTCATGCTGCCAGTATTTTTTTTGTTGATCGCGTGGTGGCAACGGGGTCGTATCGCTAAACGCGATGTCTTGAAATCCGTTCCGCACTTCGCGCTCGCCTTCGCGTTCGGATTAATGTCCGTCTGGTATCAAACGCATCAAGCGATTCGCGCCGTGATCCCGCAACAGGAAAATCTTTTAGAACGATTGCTCACAGCGGCGATGGCAATCTGGTTCTACCTTTGGAAAATCATTTTTCCCATCAACCTCAGCATGATCTACCCGCGCTGGGAAATTTCCAGTATAACGCCGCTCACTCTACTTCCGCTGTTTTCTCTCGTCGCAGTCGCAGTCGGTCTTTGGTTAGCGCGACACAAGAGGCCTGTGGCGCGCGCCAGCTTGTTCACGCTTGCCGCATTCGTCATTGCTCTATTTCCCGTGCTCGGATTCTTCGACATGTATTTCATGATCTTCTCGCGCGTATCGGATCACCTCGCGTATCTGCCCTGCGCCACGCTGCTGCCGCTCGTTGCCTCTGCCGTATTCCTTTTGAAGAACGCGCGCATACGGCTGCTTGTTGCCGTGATGATGGTTTGCCCGCTTCTGATTCTGACATTTCAACGGGCAAAAGTTTTCCACTCCGATGAATCTCTTTGGCGGGATACTGTGGCTAAAAATCCCAACGCTTGGAACGCTCACAACAATCTCGCATGCAACCTCGCCGAGCGCGGGCAACTCGACGATGCGATCAACCATTTTGCTGTGTCGCTCGAACTCAACCCCAAAAATGCCGGAGCGCAACAGAACTATGCAAAGGGGCTTGTGATGAAAGGAAAGTTCTCCGAAGCCGAACCGCATTTTCGCGCCGCACTAGAACTCAAACCCGACGATGCCGACACGCACGTCTCTTACGCCGATGCGTTCGCAAGCAATCGCAGACTCGCCGAGGCTATCGAGCATTATCGCGCCGCTTTGGACATCAAGCCCGACGTGAAAACACGCCTCCGACTCGCGCCGTTGCTAGCTGCCACGGGTCGCACCGAAGACGCGATCCAAGAGTTCCGCGCCGTGTTGAAGGAACAACCGGATTCCGTCGAAGCACTCAACAACCTCGCGTGGATTCTCGCCACCTGCGCTGAACCGAAGCTTCGGAACGGCGAAGAAGCCGTCGGTTACGCCGACAAAGCGTGGAAGCTCACTGGTGGAAAAGAAGCGACGATGCTCGGCACGCTGGGGGCAGCCTACGCCGAAGCGGGACAATTCACGAATGCGATCATGGCAGCCCAGCAAGCCATTGAGCTGGCGCAAGCATCTGGGAACTCCGGTTTCGCGCGAATGAACCAGCAGTTGCAACAACTCTATCGCTCAGGCCGCGCTTACCACGAGAAACCCAGAACTTCTCCCGCTACGAACACGACCCCAACTCGGTAGACTCACGGCTGCGCTTCCACGCGGAAAAATCTTGGCGCGCCGTTTGTCGCCGCTGGCAACGTCAGCCCCGTCGTGTAGCCAGACGCGCGAATCCAATCCGAGTAAACATTCCACGTTGCCATGTTCACGCTGCCGAGCATCCGATACCCGTGGCCGGGAGCGGATGGCCAGTCGAGCCTGATCTGTTTGTTGATCAATCGCGTCCGCCGCTCAGTTTTGTTTCCTGCGTGAGCTGGGTGAAGAGACCCTTCACCAGCTGCGCGTCGGACTCGTTCGCCTTCGCAGAAAGCAGCACGGCGATTTCCAGGTTGTCGCCTTTGGCAGACTTCGCTGCCTGTTGCAATCGCAAGTGAACCTTCTGTTCCGTGCGATACTCTCCGACGAATTGAACATACCCTAGCGCGCGGATCTCCGCCGCACTGACGTTCTCGAACTTTGCTACGAACGCGTCATCTGGCACGTAATGCAGCAGCGAGATACCAAGCTTGGCGAGTTGTGCCCTCCACTGCGGTTTGGGTGCTTCGCGGAATTGGATGACGAACAGCCCCGAAGTCGGCGCGGGTTTGGAAGCGAGCGACTGCGTTCTCACCGGGGTTGGGGCGGTGGAAAGTGGATTGCGAAGCCGGATCGGTTTGTTGTTTTGCGCTGAAGCGGCAATTGCCAAGGCGAAGCCGCAGACCACAAACAGGCTGCTGATACGTCGCGCAAACGCCGGAAACTTCACGGTGCGACAGTAAAGGACGATGGTAAGAAAAACAAGACGACCTTGACGGAGGAATTTCTCAAAGCGGTAAATATTCAACGCGGTTCAGGAAGTGTGCATCTTGAAAGTAACCCCGACTGTCCCGAAGGGACGGAACATGAATAGCCGTGGGCGATAGCCCACGGGACAAAGCAAAAACACATTCGACCCCGAAGGGGTCGCACAATTCTTCGACATTCCACCGTGGGTTTGCACCCACGGCTATTCATGTCTGGCCGCTTCGCGGCCTGATGTGCGGGGTGCTTTCAAGATGCACACTGTGTAAACACTTTCCCAAATGAACCCTTGAAGGTTTAGCGCACGGGTGCTACAAAAGGTCAGCCTCAAAAACCAAGAACCACCGGGCATGAAACCAATCTTCCACAAACTGATTCCGGCGTTGCTTGCCTTGATCTCGCTGAACGCCTCTGCGGTGACGCGCTACGTGGACTTGAACAGCCCCAGCCCCACGCCGCCTTACACTAGCTGGCTCACCGCTGCCACGAACATTCAGGACGCGATTGATGCGGCTGTGGCGGGCGATTTGGTGTTGGTGACAAATGGCATCTATTGCACGGGCGGAAAAGTCAAAGCTGGCGATTTGACGAATCGCGTCGCGATAGACAAAGCCATCACAGTTCAAAGCGTGAACGGCTGGGCTTTTACTACGATTCAAGGACAGAAAGACCCAGCCACGAATGGCAACGCTGCGGTTCGATGTGTTTGGTTGACGAATTCGGCATCGCTCATAGGTTTCACTTTGCGAGATGGTGCGACCCGCGCCACTGGCGATCAATACTCTCTGCGGAGTGGCGGCGGTGTTTGGGCAAGCGGCACCAACTCACTGATTTCAAACTGTCTGATAATTGAAAACGCCGCGCACTATGGAGGTGGAGCTTACCGTGGGTGGTTAGAAAACTGCATCATAAAGAACAATTTGGCAGAAGGTGATGGCGGCGGTTGCTACTCAAACGTGTTGAACCGATGTCTGATAACCGAAAATATGGGGCGAATCAACGGCGGCGGGATGCTTGGCGGTAGTGCTTACAACTCTGCCATCACTATGAATTCAGCGTCCGCGGGTGGAGGCGCGTATATATCCGGAAATTTGTTGAACTGCACGATCACTTACAACAGAGGCAATTCAATCGGCGGGACTTACAGTAGTGGCTCTGGGCTTTTTCTACAAAACTGCATTATTTGGGCGAATCTGCCGGGAAACTACTCTGGTAGCGGCCCTAGTTTTCAAAATTGCTGCACCACTCCCAATCCAGGAGTAGGCTTAGGAAACATCGCAGCTGATCCGCTTCTACTCTCAGACGGAATTCATATCTCATCCAACTCACCTTGTCGAAATGCAGGAGCGTCAATCGCGACTGGAAATGATTTTGACGGTCAAACTTGGAATTCCCCTCCAGCGATTGGTTGCGACGAGTGGAAGCCCGAGCCATGG